>JBDRHA010000011.1:0-336659 GCA_043817235.1 Candidatus Shapirobacteria bacterium | reverse complement strand
GATATTTTGGATAATTATCAGATAGACAGGTCAAAAATATCTGTAATATATCCAGGATACGACAGAAGTGTTTTTAACGTCTCTCTCAAAAAAAAGAGCGCTAAACATGTATTAAAAAAATACAATATCAGCACTCCTTATTTGTTATTTTTAGGCGCCCTAAAACCAAGCAAAAATTTAGAAAGATTAATTGAAGCATTTAATCGATTGGATGAAATCAATGTCAAGTTAGTAATCGCTGGCAAAAAAGGCTGGCTATATGAATCAATTTTTGAAATTGTTAAAAGATTAAATTTAGAAAATAAGGTAATCTTTACAGATTTTGTATCTGACGAAGATAAACCACTTTTAATGTCGCACGCAGAAGCATTCTTATTGCCATCATTATACGAGGGCTTTGGCATGCCTGTAATTGAGAGTATGGCTTGTGGGGTACCTGTATTGGTTTCAAATCAGGGCAGTTTGTCAGAAGTGGTAGGCAATGCAGGAATTATTGTCAATCCATACGAAGTGCAATCAATTACAAACGGAGTCAAAAAAACTATTAAAGAAAAGGAAAGATTAATCAAAGAAGGACTCAAAAGGGTAAAATTATTCAATTGGGATATAAGCGCTAAAAAAACCATTACCTTGCTTGATCAATACTTATAGATTCAAAACTTTTCTGTATACGTCCAGGGTTTCTCGTGCGCATTTTTCCCACGAAAATCTTTTTATATTACTATAGCCTTTAGCGATTAAAGTATTTTTAGTTTTCGACTCTTCTAAAACAAGAGATAATTTAGAAGCTATATTTCTACTGCTGTATGGATTGGCATAAAGCGCAGCATCGCCAGCTATTTCCTCTAGCGCTGGGGTCTTTGCACATACAACTGGACACCCGCAGGACATAGCCTCTAAAACTGGCAAACCAAATCCCTCATGTAAAGAGGGTTGACAATAAATAGAGGCACAGTTATATAATCCCACCAATTCTTCATCTTTTACAAATCCCAAACGCTTAATATCAGGGTCAGACTTATATTTATGCAGAAACTCAGTCCACATTTTCATTTCTGGATGTTTTTTATCAAATTCTTCAATAACAGCTTGTTTGCCCACTATTGCTAGGGTTGTGTCAATAGTCTTGCAAGCTCTGGCTAATCTAACTAAATTCTTGTTATAATTCACATCTCCGACATATAACACAAATTTGCTAGGTAGATTATATTTTCTTCTTAACTGATTGTATCTTTTAAGATTTGGAATTTTTTGAAACTTTTTATCAGTTCCTAAATAGATAGGGTATATTTTCTCTTTTGGATATCCTAAATATTTAACTATATCTTTTTTAGAAGCTTTAGTATCTGTTACGACTGCATCAATTCTTTTCAGTAAAAACTTTTGGATTTGGAATCTTATTCTGCCCTTGGCACCTGGCGGGTAATACTTAGGATACAAGAGAGGAATAACATCATGAATAGTTACAACCAATTTTGTCGACTTGAACAAAGGGAGAGATAGAAAAAATAAATCAAAGTAGGGGTAATGAATTAAATCGTATAGAGAGGATCGTTTCGAGCCTATATGTGAATTTACTTCATTGAACGACCAGTCTGTTTTTTTTATTAGTTTTTTTAATTCATGTGCCAAATTACGCGTGTAGAAGCCAATACCTCTTATTTTATGTCCACTTTCTAATGGGCTTATGTCAAAAGCAATTCTCATATTTAAGAATATTAATCAGACCTTAGTTTTTTCATTTTTTAATCAAGATTCGTATTTCATTCTACCAAATTTTGCTCCCCGTCGCGGGCGGACTTAAAGCTAACCATTCTTTTTTTACCCTTGACTTTAATTTCTCAAACTGCTTAAATTATTTTAGTGAATAAGAAACTGCCTTTTAACGCTTTGCTCGCTCTTGTTGTTTTTGTTGTTGGTGTTGGCTTAGCCTTAGGCTATCTATATTTTAATCAACAAACCGCTCCGACTAGTTCCTCTGCTCCCGCTGGCCAAGAAGAAGGAACAATAATTCCTACTAGCTTGCCGAATAACACGCCCACTCCCGGCAAACCAAGATTAGAAAATCCGACTGAGGATTATAAAGCAGAACTAGAAAGCAACTTACAAGAGCAGGGCGTTGTGCAAATCAATATTACTAGCGAGGGCTTTTCTCCCCAAAATGTGGAGATTAAAAAAGGTGGAGTTATTACTTGGATAAATAATGATGCCCTTGCTCATCAAATCATCAGCAGCGACCAATGGGGAAGCTTTCGTGATCTAACACCCAACGGAGGCAAATATTCCCAGCAATTTGACGTTCCCGGAACTTATTCTTACTCCAGTTCCGCTAATCCAAACTTCGCCGGCCAAATCATAGTCTCCAATTAAAAAGAGGCTCTGCTGGCGTAGTCGGGGAAAGATACACCTGCTCCTTTCCTGTACTAAAATCAGAAATAGCTATTATTTCTCCTTGAAAGGAGCGGAGAGCCAGGCCAAAAGCAAAACGAACATTATTTTGTGCCAGAACTAAATCTGTACCTGGATTCTCTTCTCGTAAAGCCAGCAATTCCCAAGGATAGTAAAATTCAAAATATGTATCATAAACTTTAGCCCAAAAACCAATACTTGACTCTGTTTCTACCCTGGAAATAGCAGGGTCTATAGGCGACACTTCCTGTAAATGTCCATCTTTTGTTTTTTCTCTCCAAAACTCTGAATTCGCTTTAATTCCGTCTAGGCTTGGTACGCCAAACGGATAAGTCCATTCTTTTTGTTCGTTAAAACCCAGCAAAACCACCCCTCTGTCTGTATTTGGACTAGCTAGAAGATAGGCACCAGTCATTTCTCCCTCTGCTCTAACAGCCATTAAATCAATATCATATGGATCTTCTGATTTTGATTTTAAAGAGCGCAGGATGGTTGCGCTAATTTCTTCCTGATGCCCAAGCATTCTTTCCCATATTTCAGCTATCTGGCCGGAAAATTGATTTTCATTTGCGGGCAGCAGATCAAGCTGCAACACTTGACTTCCCTGATCAAAGCTAGCAATTCTATCGGGAAGAGCGGGCAAGGCGGTAGGACTAGGCTTAGGAATCGGAATGTTTTCTAAATCTTTTAAAAGAGTTTCGTTTGGCAAACAAGCTCCAAGCGCAGGGGAAAGGGCAAGCCCGGCCGCACCAACTGCTACGCCCTTAACAAAGTCTCTTCTGCTAAATTCTTTACTCATCTGCTCACCTCCTCTCCTTTGGTAAGCCCCATTATTATAATAGTAGTGGCGGTCAAATTCAAATGAATTGCAAGTTTTGCCTTTTCCGGCTAAAATTCAACCATGAAGATCTTAATGGTCACCCCTTATTTGCCTTATCCTCCTTCGTCGGGAGGACAGGTCCGCTCTTTTAACTTAATTAAGCACCTGGCTAAAAATCACCAGATTACTTTATTTTCTTTAATTAAATCGGAAAAAGAAAAAGAATATGTTAATAAGCTAAGCGCCTATTGTTCCCAGGTTAGAGTTTTCAAGCGCTCTACCCAGGCCTTTACTTTAGGCAACATTTTAAGAACTGGCTTTGGCTTTTATCCCTTTTTAGTGATCAGAAATTTTTCTGCTGGAGCCCGGCTAGCTTTAGAAAAAGAGCTAAAAGAAAATAAATATGATTTAATTCACGCTGAAACTTTTTATGTTATGCCCCATCTTCCCGAAACCCAAGTTCCAATTCTGCTCGTTGATCAAACAATTGAGTTTCAAGTTTATCAGCACTATATGAAGGAAAGCAAGAATTTCTTTTTAAAACCCTTTTTATATTTAGATGTTCTGAAAATTAAATACTGGGAAAAGAAATTTTGGCAAAAGGCTAATAAAGTCATTGCCGTTTCAAAATCAGACAAGAAAAAAATGCAGTCTTTAGTCAAAAATCTAGATGTGGGCATTGTTCCTAACGGCGCTGGCGAGGATCTAACAACTTTATGGGGAAAAAGAAAGCCCGCCCAAAACCCGATTATCCTCTTTCAAGCTAACTACTCCTGGCTCCAAAATGTCGAAGCTGCTAAAATTTTAGCCAAAGAAGTCTTCCCTAAAATTAATCAGAAAATTCCCCAAAGCATCTGTTGGATTGTGGGCCAGGAAGCCCAAGACCGGATTGGCTATTTAGCCTCGCCTAAAATAAAAATCATTGATCTGGCCCGAGAGGACATCAAGGGCGTAATTAAAGCTTACAAAGAAGCTAGCATTTTTATCTCCCCGCTTCGTGGACCGGGCGGGACTCGGCTAAAGATTTTGGCGGCCATGGCTGCGGGCGTGCCGGTAATTACCACCCGGGTAGGCATTGAGGGAATTGACGCCCAAAACAAAAAACAAGTCCTAATTGAAGATAACTGGGAAAAAATGGCCCAATCCGCAATCAGCTTGCTAGAGAACAAAAAACTTTATCAGATCATTATTAAAAGCGCCCACAAGCTGGTTGAAAAAAAATACAGCTATTCCAGCATTGCCCACTCTTTGGATAAAATCTATCGGCAAGCAGCAAAGTCAAAGTAAAATTACTTATAATAAATATCGCATTGGGCTCCACCAGGAATCAAATCAAAAACTTTGGGGTCAATATAAACATGCCCCTGACCTTTGCCTTCCTGACGCCTTAATTCCTGCACACAATTTCCTACTTGAGCCTTTTTCGTTTCGAAATATTCATGCGGGTTGGGCACTAACTCCGCTTTACTAAGAAGCTCTTCAATCTCTGCTCCTCCATATCTTTGGGCTAGATCATCAAGCCGAATTAATCCCTGACTTACCATATCGTTCCACCAATCTCGCAGCGAAGCAGTCTCATTCGGCTGCCATTCTTTTTTTACCCATTTGTCGACCAAAGGATCGTTTTCATCTTGCTCCTGACCGGAGCTTTTTTGGGACCTTTCAGAAGAAACATTAATTACTTTTGGAGTTGGGCTGGGCTGGGCTTCTACAGCCGGGGTCGAAGCTGGCGCGACTGTCCCGATTACCCTGACCTTTGAGCCAGAGTTTCCAGTTGAACTCGATCCCCCTCCCGCGGTCCGTTTAATTACCCTTACCGGTTGAGGTGTTGCCTCCACTCCTTCTTCTAAAATAAAATCGGCAATATTTGCCCTCGGCCCCATGCGGCCCTCTTCATCTGAATAATGAACGGAGCCATTGCCGGAAATAGTCGCCTCTTCCTCTTGTCCAAAACGAAATGATAATTTACCCTGACGAGCAATCTCGCTCCCACTCGGTAAAAATATGCCAAGCTCAGTGTCGCCATACGCAGTTTCCCCTATAGATAATTGAGTTCCAGCCGCTTCTTGTCTGGTTTGGGGATCAACTTCCAGATGTCCTTCCAAAGTAGTCAACACATCTTCTCCTTCCAGCCAAGTTTTTTCTCCTTTGGCAACAAGTAAAGGAACTCCCATTCCCTTAGTCTCCAGGCCCATTAAATCGGAAGCCATCACTGAAGTTATTTTGGATTCGCTGGAAAACCGAAAGCCAATTATTAATCCTTTGTTTTGAGGAAGGGCATTTTCCGGAAAATCTATGTTTAGCCAACTTTCGCCGTTTAGCTTCTCAACGCTGCCGGTAATTTCAATTTTGCCTTCTTGCTCAGACTGCCTTGTCATTTCTGTAGGTCTGCCGGCTGGCTCAGGCGTGGCAGTGGACGTAGGCGTCGCCGTAGCCGCCTCAGCTCCCAAGCTACAAGCGGCAAATAATGAAATGGCTCCGGCTGCTGCTGCAATTCTCAAATCCTTTGGCAGCTTTTGAGCCAAACGAGACCATTTGAGCCATCCGGCCTACTTGGGTCTCCGGCGATTTACTGGCTTCCGGCAATGGTTGATTGGTAAGTTCTTCCATATTCCTTTATTCTTTGATCAAAATTAATAATATGTTTATTAAAAAAGCCATACAGATCCCGGCCGTTTTTGAGGCCAAGCGCTTCCAGCTTTTCCTGATCTTCAGGCGATAATTCTTTTAAAGCTTGAAGCAAAATATAGGAAGATAAAGTATTTTCCAGAGTTTTTAATTCTTCCTGTTTATTCTCTCCACCTAGACGCCGCGCCAAGCCCGCCAAGCCAAAATCCTCATAAAACCGGAAATTTAATTTATTATCAGACATTTTTAAGAGTTTAACTGAAAGAAGATGAGAAAAGCAAATAGAAGCCAACTATATACCGAGCAAATATTGTCGACTTTCAAAATCAGCTTTTTTGTTAAAACTATCTTCTTCTAGAAGCCGGCTGGATTATTATTGGATGCATAGTATCTTTGCCAACATCATATGTTGGCAGCTCAATCAACTTGAATTCAACTCCAATGTCTCGCCCCAAACCTTCCAGCTGTCTTTGAACAATCTTGTATGAGGTTGCTTCTCTCGCCTGAGCAAAGATAGGCAGAGGATTGCCTCTGTCAAGATAGTTTTGCTTATATAATTTGGTAAATGCCTTAATTAGCCTACCTCCAGCCATGTGATTCTCTCGATCGGTAGCTATGTCCAGCATATAAACACAGGGTTGATCAAAAAATTCCTGAGCGTCATGTTCTGCATTCTCATCTGTAAGCCTGCCTTCCCAAGCCAGGAAGTATCCTCTCATTTGTCCTTCGCCGTCAGTATATTTAAGACTCATATTTGGGCGACCTTTAGCTGCATTATTAATGTCTTTCGCGATAAGTGCATTTTCCATGTTAAATAAAAATTGCATTAGCGATTCATTGTCTGCGTAAGCTTTTCCTTCTAAGTATCCAACACGGAGTGCGTCTTCAAAAGTTAAATAATCAATGCCAGATACATTTGGTAAAGCAAGTTGTTTTTCTGACTGAGGTGCTTCAGAAGCAAAAACTTCCCTCTCTAGTATTAATTGAGTTCTTTTGTCAGAAGTCAAATCTAATATATAAACACTTTCACCAGTCTTGTCTGAATAGCTAACCGGAGACTGAGGCACAAATGTATTCGGCGCTGTTGGCAAATTGACCAAGGTATCAGTATGCCCTTGTCCAATAGGGACTTTGCTTGGTTCTAATCCTTGATTCTCCGCATAGCGGCTCATATATTCTCTAAAGTAATCCCTCATAATGACCTCTATTATTTGCCCGTGCCTTCGGTCGGAAAAATTAGGAGAAGTCTCAACATTATCTCCGGCAACATATGTTGGAGCATGCCTAAGCACATCTTCTGGCAAAATATCCTCTAAGTGCCCGCCTCCTCTTTCTAACTGGGAAATAACTTCAGAGACTGGTGTTCTGATATCTATGTCTTTAGTTAAAACACTCTGGGCAATGGTTCTTTCTGTTCCGTCACCTTTAACTACTCTGATTACAAACTGAGTTGCTCTCCCTGCAAATACTCAATTACACTCATGCTATGGGGCTTTAAGAGAGCATTTATTTTGCTAAAAAGCTTCCTAGAATTTCTTGCAACTCCTTCAACCTCTCTTTTTCTTGAACCCAAGGCCTTAGACACAACATCCAATATTGGCTCAGGCGCATAATCTTCAACAGGGATTGTATATCTTATCTCAAGAGGCGTGAAGGCTTGGATAGCATCAACTTTTCCCTCAACCAAAGCATCCCGCAGTTCGAGCGCTGTAAGGTCTAGATTAGGCATATTAATATAATTGGACGGTTTTTTGCGATCTTGAACTTCCTGAGGAGTGTGAGATGCACCTGCCGCTAAAAAGCATTCCGGATCTCTCTAAAACCGGATTATAGCCTCCATGTTGACTTTACTATCAGGATGAAATGCCAATGCCCTGTCGACAATCCAAGCAGGATCACAAGTAAATATTTGGCAGCCAAGCCTAACTTTCCAGAAAGATTGATCTAAATAATCAGGATCTGATGTGTCTGCTGGCAAATACTTCTTTACAAATAGCGACTTGGCGATAAGGTAGTCAAAAAGCTTGAGTATGCTTTCCTTGCTCTCTGTTTTCTGACCATCATTCTCTTTAATCCACCACTCTTTATTGCCTTTGCCAAAAAGGCCTGTTAAGCTATCCATTTGTTCAATGCTTCTATAACTAGTCGACTGGACAATTTCTATGCCTAATAATTTCATAAGCCTTAATTTTGGCGCAGTGACTTTTTCAAGATATTCAACATAATCTATCTCTTCATGTCTACCCATGCCTTCATAACCATAGCCAATGTCTCGACTAACTGATTCAATCATATATTGAGCCGGGTCATCTCTAAACCTATGGTACATTTGGCTCAATTCTCTATCATCATAGCAGCTCCAGAAATCCGGGCTAGGCATTTTCATTTTAGGATTAAACTTGAATCCTATATCATTTAATTTTGTCACCACTTCTGCTACTTTATCTGCTTCTGGGCGTAAATCTTCAACAGTAATTAATCCGTTAGAAATATCATTCTCTGCCCACACTCCATGATTTGTTGTTGGACGCATATAGCCCTTGCCTGGAGGAAAAGTGCAAGCAATTAAACAATTAACCATTGAAGAGAGGGTGCTTTGTATTTTGCCAGACACATCAACAAGCTTTTCTTCTGTGGAATATTTTATGTCCTCGTTTGAAACGTTAACTCGAGTAATAACTCTTGCCGGCAAACGACAGTCAAATAATTCTGATCCAATTCCCAGCGCATCAACCAGCTCAATTACTTGTGAAATTGGCTCTGTATTGCCTATATGAATGTCGCCCCAGTCATAGGGATAACACGCGCCCGGATCATCGATTCCAATTAATTTGGTTTTTATTTCTCTCCATTTTCCATCTTCAATTGCTTCTTCAGCAAAACTGCTTCCTTGTATGAGCGCCAAAGATTTCTGTAGTTGTGGCAATATTACACTTCTTATATCTTCCATTGAAACATTGGATTCTTTGGCAAGTTTTATGGCATCTTTTAGATCTAAATAAGGATCGAGCTTCTCAACGACATAACGATCAGGATTAAAGAAGCTATTGGCCATATTCAACAAATTGCTTATAGGCCTTGCTTCTTGTGGGCCTGTTCCTGGAATTGGTTCTGCTCCATTGGCCATATTAAATTTATTATACAAAAGTTTTTCTAGTATTCGCACGCGGTAAACTATGCGAGCATAAAATCGCTTAAAAGTATCAAGTTTTTAATCCGCAAGTTCAGCAGAAACATGAAACTTTCCCTATGAATATTTTATGGCAAAAACCAAGACGCTTATTCCCGGAACAAGCTCCGGGTCTTTCCCTCTCACAAAATAAATTCCTGGTGAGCCCGGAGGGATTTGAACCCCCAGTCTTTCGCTCCGGAGGCGAATGCTTTATCCTGCTTAAGCTACGGGCTCGAGATGAATTTTTAATAACTGAGTGCTTGAATACCTGGAATTTTATCAAAATCCTTTTTATCTTTTGTAATAATTGTCTCAATATGTAAATCTTGCATATATGCAAGGCGAAACGCGTCTCTTGGTTCTAGCTCGTGCATCCCTATGTTTTCAGCCGCATTATTAATGCCAACCTCAAGGCTATTTTCAAATTGTATAAGCTTGAAGGCTTCAGGGAGCTTCTTCAGTTCATCCAGAATAATCCTTATTTTAGGGTAGAAAGTTTTAATACTAGGCCATTTATTCTTCTTGAGTTTTTTCTCTCTGCGTGGTATTTCCCAGATTTTATACCATGTTTCATCAAGAGCAAGTGGCGAGATAAAAAGAACGGAATTTGATTTGAGAAGATTAAACAATAATTTTCTGCTACTATCTTTATCAGTGTGCTTATCTGCAAAAAAAGCTACAAGAAAATTTGCATCAAGATACGTACGGTTCTGATTTATCATCTATAAGACTTAATATATTGAATTTGTATAAACTTTTTTGATATTAATCTCCTGACCAAAGTCAAAAATACCTGCCGTCTTTATTAAAAAGTTTCTCTTTTCTTCTGATAATGAATAGAAATCTATACCAAGTAAATTGAGCCATTCATTTTCCTTTTGCTGGTCATCTAAGGAAGATGGCCTTTCAATATAAGGCAAGGAGCCATAAGTCTTTTTGTCGATTTCAACTTTTGGAAATAGTTCAGCCGGCCACGCCCGATTTATATACTCTCCTATATTAAGAGTGCCAGCTGTATTTCCCTGTGTTTGAGCAAACATATTAAGCAATATAGGGTTTTGAGAGAAATCAAATGTGAAATCGGACGTGAGATTTATCATATTAACCTTTCATAAAATTTTTGATTGATCCTTCAATTTCTTTGTAGTTAGATACTAGCTCTTTTGTTAGTTTTGTAAAGTCGATTTTTTCTGATTCGTAATGTATGTTTGCATGAACTTCTATTTGTTTTTCTTGCCCACTTGGGACTATTTGTATGTCAAACTTCCGACCTTTCTTGGTAAAAACAACTCTAGCTCCAGCTTCTAATAACTCACCGCCATTTATAATATTTTTAAGACTGGATGATAAGAGTTTGTCGTATGAAATATTCTCTCGTAGTTGTAACGCAATATCGTAATTAAATCCATAGGCCCTTAATATAGATTTGCCGCTAAAGGCCTCATAAATCTTTTCAAAATCACTTACGATTTTTGACTTATTCAGATCTTCCACATTAGAATCACTTACTCTTAATCTGTTGGGTTCGACAACAACTTCTTTTTTAAGCGCAGGCATAATCAATACTTTTGTTCCAGGTAATTCAACAAATGGAGTATTTTCTTTCTCTTGTCCTTTTAGATCAAACAAATCTCTTATTGTTTCACTAGTAACCTGAGATTGATCTAACTTATCGAAGAGCGCTGTAATGTTTAGCTTTTTCAGTTGCTGGCTTTGAATTTTCATGATACCTCCTCTAAAACTATTTTAGCAGAAATTAATTCGGGTAGCTGCTGGCCGCCTGTCTAATTAAGCTACAGGCTCGTCTTACTGTCCACTTTCCCCCGCAGCTGCGGGGTTCAGCGAGGCGAAGGCGGTGTGCTTTCGAAAAAATTCGAACTGATTTCGCCCAAAATTTGTAGGGCGGGCGGAATTCCCCCAGACCCCCCTTCCGCCCGCCGCACTTGTCCCGCTCTGCGGGAGAAGCGACCCTTTCGGATTGGACGATTTCAAGTTTTTCTATTCCGCCTTTGGCGGACTGCTCGGCTCTGCTGAACTTGGCGGCAAATTCTTTTTATTTTATTTCTCCTATAACAACCACATAATTCTTGCCGTATTTCTTGGCGCACTTGGGACAAGTGGTGTACCACATATATGTTTTTTTGACCGAAATGCCTTTGTCTTTGGCATAATCTTCAAAATTTTTCATCCAAGTTCCAGTTTCTTTGAAATTACCTTCATAAACTTTGCTGAAAAATTTTCCTGAAAAAGTAGTGTTTTCAATACCGGTAATTTCTTTATCCACCGCCAAATAAATATCCATATTCCATTTTGAAGTATGGTCAGAAAGTCCCATGTTGTCTTCAAATTTCGCTCCGGCCTCTCGCACCATTACATCAAGTTTTTTCATGACTGAACCAAAATTGATTGGAATATAAAACAGGGAAAATACCTTGCTTTTGATAAATTTTTTATTGTTCCACTCTAAAACTTTTTCATCCCAAAGCGTGGGATTAAATTCTGGACAACATTCTTGATTTTGATTATTCATAGTTGTTTTTCTTTATTTAATATTAAATTTAATTTTTCTCTTTTTCAATCGCTTTCAACGCCTTAACATAAACATTCTTCACGCCGTTGTTCTGCTCTTTGTTGATTATTTTTTGAAAAATCGGCACAAGCTGTTTTCTGGTTTTGGGATTATGTTTAGCGATTTCCGTAAGGGCGAAAGCCGCGCACCACTTGACAACTGTTGTATTTGTTTTATCATCGGTTGTATTTTTCAGTAAATTCGGTATCGCTTTGGCGACTTTATCGGGGTAGTCTTTGGCCATATTGCCAATGGCTTCCGGCGCGCCCCATTTCACTCTGGGCAATTCAAAATTGATATATTCAATCAGCGTATCTCGGTATTTTGCCCGAAACAACCGCTTCCACCAGCTTGGCCTGCTTTTCTTTGGGCTTTATTTTTGATTGTAAGATTTCGTCAATTTTGGTCATAGTTTTACTCTTAATTTTTGAATCTCACTCTCAATCCATTTTTCCGCTTCCTGTTCATCTTTTTCTATCGCCATTTCCACGCCTCGCTTAGCGATTTCAAGCAGAGATTTGGATAATTTCTTCGTTTCCTTCATTTTTAACCCCAACGAAAAATCCTGTTCCATTAGGCTTTAGTTTATTTTCCCCTTCTGGCACGAAAATAAATGATACTGATTTTTTAATTTCTTGTAGATGGTTTGCCATGTTAGATTTCTATATTTATCTTTTTTATTCTCTCTTGATACTGTTTTCTTTCAAAAAAACCTTCTTTAATTATCCCGCCAATTCTTTCTTGCTCCTTTATATTTGGTAATAAAATCAGGATGTTTAACAAATCAGAATCTAACAAAGAAGGGATTGCTGCACCTGTTCTAAATCGATAGACCTGATCCAGAAAATACTTTGATTTTAGAAAATATAGTAAGTAAAAAGGATTTAATTTTTTTTCATCGATGTTAAATACACGAAGCCCATTAGTACATACACAACCGTCATAATCCTTTGTCACATATGCAGAAGCATGACTATTTGTACCGATAGAGTTTCCTGCTACTGCTGTTATTATCTCGCCTTCTTTTAATTCGTAGGAAGCCCTACTTGGTAATTCATGAACAAGTTGCTCTGTTGCATTTATAATCTCATTGTATTGAGTGCTTATATCGGATAATTCAACATATCTTACAAGACGGTCTTTCTGTTTTAATTTATTAGATTTTGACTTTTTAATTTTTACCAAATCGCCAAGCCGTTGTGCCCCATTTTTTAAAAGTACTTTTTCAGTCTGTCTATAACTTGGCCTGTAAAATTCAAAATCTAATCGCGAATAATCTATGTCGTTTTTATTAACTGTAAAGATATTTTCATTTTCTTTTAGATTGTTCTTGAAACTATAACCCAAGTAAGTAGAAATAACATCAGATATATCCTCATCTATTCTAGGCTCTCCGTCTGCTGTTTTTAGTATATTCCCGCGATCATCTTTTTTATAAACCAAAGATCCGTTCTTGTTTCCCGAATAGCCAAGTTTAGTTATTTGGGCAAAAAATACTTTCCCTAGCTTTTCTTCACCATTTTTTTTCCTTAAAAATAAAATGGATGTTTTAACTCCAGTACCGGAAGGTATAAAAGTCTCTTGTGGTAGCTTTATAACCGCCAATACATCCGCAACTTTCTGGATATAATGCCGTAAATAAGAAAGGCTTGAGTTTTCAAAATCACCATTTGGTAAAACTATCGCCATTCTTCCCCCTGGTTTTAAAAACTGTAAACATCTTTCTATAAATAGAATTTCGGGCACCTGCCCATTAAGCAAGATGTCGCTCCTAAAATAATTTGCTTCCGACCCATTCCATTTGTAGCCAAGATCAAAGTTTCTTAATACTGATTTGTCAGATATTTTGCCTTGTGTACCAAAGGGCGGATTAGTAAGGATAACATCAAAGAAATTTCGATAGGTTTTATTATCTTGCTTATCTGTCTTATTCAGCTCAAGATCAAGATTGCTCCAATCAGATAATGAGTCATTTTGAGTAATATTAGAAAATCCATCTCCATCTAATATCATCCGCATTTTTGCGATTTTTGCGGCGGAACGACTAATTTCAATTCCGTATATTTTTTCTTTAGCAAACGTTTTTGATTTTTTTGGCTCGTTAATAGAAACATATTGCAATGCGGAGCTAAGAAAACCACCGCTACCACATGCGGGATCTAAAACTGTCTCGTTTGCTCTTGGTTGAATAATCTCTACACATAATTTTATGACTTGTTCAGGTGTGAAAAATTGTCCTCTCCCAACGCGTTGAGAAGAATGAATGAATTTTTGAAATGCAAGCCCCTTAACGTCATTTGAGGAGTTGAGCAGATCAATGTTCTGTAATTTATTAACAACAAACCCAAGTGTGCTGTTTTTTAACTTTATTTTTTCGTCTTTCTCAAAAAGATTTGAAAAGAACCTGAAAGTATTTTTTTGTAGATCCTGAAACCTATTTAAAAAATCCTTGCTGGTTTCCCCATCTTTGACTTGATCATACTCCGATGATGAAATTTTAAACTCCAAGGTTTTGTTTTTTTCATCAAAAATCTTCAAGAAAAGCACTTTTATTGTTTCCTCAAGTGCCTGCTCGGGTGATAGTCCATCATTTGCGTAAATATGGTTGTGGATGTCTTCAAAGACTCTCAGTAGTCCATCATTTCTTTTCAAAGACGGCTCATCATAAAAAGTGAATAAAGGTAGTGTGGATTGACTCATAATTTGAAATAATAATAGCTAACACTTTAATGTTAGCCTACAGACACAAATGTGTCAACTGCTACCTGTTATCAATTTGAGTACGGTCTATGGGCCTGTAAATTGGCTTTGTTTGAGTAATACAGCCTTCTACATCCAAGTACCAAGGCTGTTGAATAATGGGTCTATTTTTCTTACCTTTTACCAGAATATCAATAATATAATTTTGATATAGGTGCTCTGGTGATGTTGGCGAGTGGCTTATTTCTTGGCTATTCATAAAAACAAATTCATGCCTTCCTGTTCGTAGAAACAAATCAACGCTCATTATGTTGAAATGTTGAAATCGTATACTAAAGGAGCAGCTTGATCTATTGCAGTTTTAATACCCACTCTTTTACTGGGTTGGTGTGTTTCAAGAATTGCTATTGCACCATCAACATTTCGATAAGCTTGTTCTGTAAAACTGCTCTTATCTAAAGAATAAACCCACTCCTTTAAGCTATCTTCACTGCTCCAAATTTTATCTAAGTTATAAGATTCAGGGCCTGGAAAATTTTTATTCCAACTAAATCCTAGAAATTTCTTTCCGGGGTTTTTCTGTTCCCATTTTCCTTTTGCTTTTAGGTAGGTTGCGTAACCTCTTTGATAAGTCGTTTTCTTAGTTTTGGACTCATTAAAGACCCTTACTTTTAAAAATTTAAAAACTTTTTCTGGTGAATCCAATTTACTACCACGAAACTCAGAATTACTTTTTAAGCCCTTGCTTTCAATCACGAGCCACTTATCAGCCTTGTTGCCTTGCTTGCTTATGTAGAAATCACCTCTTGCCTCGTAATTCTTTGCTTTATTTCCCCCGCTCGGTTTTTCCTTTATGCGAATTACCTCATAACCCTTAGCTTCAAGATAGTCCTTCAGTAAAACTTCACTTATTGCACCAGCAATATAGCCCTGCGCGCTAGGGCTTAATTTCAGAGCTTCAAGAAAAATGCTCTCATCAACACCAAAATGTTTTAAGATATTTTCATCAACCATACTATTCAAAAGTTAGTAGATCATTGATATTCAGCTTCAGAGCATTAGCCACTTTTTCAATATTTTCTAAAGCAATGTTCTTCTCAGCTCTCTCGATCATTCCAATATAAGTGCGGTGAACACCGGTCTTTGCGGCTAATGATTCTTGAGAAAGACCTTGTTTCAATCTTTCTTGCCTTACTCGTTCACCAAATTTTACTAATGTAGTTTTCTTCATAATTTTGCAATCTAAAGCTAACTATAGTATATGGGGTTGCTAACTTTAGTTCTACATACTATAGTTAGCATATGTATTCCTGTCTTAAAAATGAGGGAAGCCCGCTTTTGGCCAGCCCCTTCGGGGCAAAGATAAAAAATTCCAATTTGCGCTTAAAATCGGCTGGCGAGCCCTCGCACCCGCCTGCCGGCGAGGCAGGGAGGGCGAGCCAACAAAGACATTTCCTAGTTGGCGGAGGAGGGGGGATTCGAACCCCCGTGAGCTTTACGCTCGCACGCTTTCCAAGCGTGTGGAATGAACCGCTATCCGACTCCTCCCATCAGTAATAAAATCGCTACCCGCCTGCTAGTCCCGCAACTGCGGGACGGCGATGGCGGGCACAGGCTCAATTATATCAATCATGGACAATATAAATCGAATTTCTTGAAGTTATTTCTTTCCAACTCTTTTTTCAATTTCAAAAGGAAGACGCTTGTAAACCCAGTGGGTTACTTTATCCGCGGCGTTTTTTTCTTCTTTGCCTTCAGGCAAATACTTTTTTAAGACTTGCTCAACTTTTTCTTTTTCCACATCAGGAACAACTAAACTAAGCATCGTCAATCCCCGCAAATAAGTATTGATTTTAAGAAGAGTATGGCCCCATTTTTGGGTTAAAAAATAGCTTTTTAAAAGTTCCCAGTCAATCCGCTCTTCACTTCCCGGAAAATAAACCCCTTTATTGGTAATCCGGTAATCAACTTCCTCAGGCTTGACAGTCGTTAAAACATAGTAAAAGAAAATCAAACTTAAAATGGCGGCAATCAAGCCCCATTCGCCAATCACAAATAAAATTACGCAAATCAAGCCCGCTGAAGCTAAAGCCGTTACCCAAAAATCCCGGTCTTTTTTTTGATAAGCCCGGGCTAAAGCTTTCCAGGAAATCAGTTTTTTCTCTTCCTTAACCGCCATTACCTCTAAAGCTTCGCTCTTTACCTCCGGAGGTGTTTTTTCCATTATCTCTATTATTACCAAAGAGCCTTTTGCTTTGCAAGTAAGACGACTAAACTTACTCTCTTTTTCTAACCATTTTCCCGCCACACTTTGGGCATTTGGTTTGGTAGCAAGCGACTCCGGTTTTATGAGGCGCCTCGCACTTACAATCTACACAAGCGCAAATCCCTCCTGGGCCAGCGGCTAAAGGACCACCCATACGACCGCGGCCGCCACTAACAGGCGCGCTTCTGCCTAAACCCATTCCTTTTCTTGGTCTAACCATTTTTTCCTCACCTCCTTTCAAAGATATTGCTTGGCCTAAAATTAAGGCTAACGCTGTTTTTTTTCGAGCAGATTTTAAAATTCGCTGAAAAGTGCTTTGAGATACTTCCATTTTTTTCGCTGACTCTATCTGATCTTGGCCCTCAAAATCCGCCAAATACAAGGCCTCCAGCTCATCATTCTCTAGCTTAGTAACTTGCAAAGCGGATAAGGGCATTCCCCTGGGCTTAAAATAAGTTATCTCCGGGCAAAAACACATTTTTCTTGTCTTTTTTCTTCTCGGCATTTTTTCTCTCCTTTTATACCTAGATAATGAATATATACCCATTATAATACTGTCTTTTAACTTTGTCAAGTCTTGGATTAAATAGACCGAACTAAACAGTTAGAATCTTAAAAAACTAGTATTGTATAATACAAGAGAACTTTAACAATCCCCTGCCCGCCCGCAACGCCTGAGCAGTTCACGCTTGTGATGGCGGGCGGGTAGCTCAATTGCGATGTAAACAACAGTGATTTTCTATTATGCTTACGTTCTCGAAAGTCAAAAGGATCGAAAGCTATATATTGGATGGACTAAAAACAGAAGACCATTTAAGTTAGTATATTTTGAGGCTTGTAATAATATAAAGAAAGCGATCGCGAGAGAAAAGTATTTTAAAACAGGCTTTGGAAGAAGATTTCTTAAGACGAGAACATAGTGCACATTTAACAATTTATCCCCGGTAGCTCAATGGTAGAGCGCTCGCCTGTTAAGCGAAGGGTTGTAGGTTCGAGTCCTACCCGGGGAGCATTTTTTGGTAGAATCAAGAATAGAGCTATATCTACATCAGAGCTACATGAATACCGGTCTCTTCGGGGAAAACTTGCCGTTATAACGGGAACTTCTCGGGACATTGGAGCAGAGATCGCTGACTCACTAACTGAGGCTGGAGCTGACATTATTGGCAATCATGTTGACCCAAGAAAAGAAGCGAAGCAAGTGATAAACATGGCAGATCGCTTAATTAAGAAGGGGCTCGGCTATATCGCGTCTTATTTCTTCTTTATTGATTACTGCTTCCTCTACCCAGTCAGAAACACTCGTCACAAAGTGATGGAGGATTACAATCTTGTCTCCCTCTTTTTCCCTTAAAAAGTAATCATTAAGACTATCGGGCTGGAAAAGATTTTTATGCTCTCCGGTAAGCAAATCTAAAACGGCTATTCCCCGACCACCACTTCCATCAAAACGGTTGGCTAGCTCAAGCGAAGGATCAAGACTGTTATAAACTAGTTTTGAATTAATAAATAAATGCTCTTTAATCCCAGTAGTAACAGTGAATGGAGAAGTGATTAATTTTTTCTGAATTAAATCAATCGCCAGGGCAGCTCTGTTGATATAAGTTCCACAAGAAAGGAGAACGAATCTTTGGTCATCGCTATTGGATAAAATTGCAACCCCCCAAGCTGGGAGCCGATCCTCAACGGGATATTCTTCTTTCGTAGCTTTGGAAATTATCGTAATTTTTACTTCTCGGGTGTCCGGATATGCTTCATTTATTTTTATCGAAAAATCAGCGTTTTCTTCAAAAATAACCCAATCTTGGGCAATTTCTTCTTCACTTTGGTTTTTCTTAGAATCATAAATATTAGAATAAGTCGGCTTTAAGGAAGGAGTAGTCTTGATCGACAGGAAAGACTCCGGCCGAGAAGACCCATTGACTCGAACAAAAACAACAATCGAAAGCAGAAGAGAAAAAACAAAAACACCAAAGAAAATAAGAAAAATTAACTTTTTGTCAACCTTAAATCGCATTAATCTAATTTGACAAATTAAAAGTTGTCTGTCAACGGACACAAAACGGTTTTGCAAAAAGCATCAATATCCCGAGGTTAAGCCAGAGGGTAAAGCAGCTAATGCGAAAAGTGCTTTCTGGTGTAATTTGTAATTTCTTTTAGAATTTCTTGCTTAATTTTTGACCACTTTACTTTTTTATGCATTCTGGGCATAGGCTGATTTTGGGCATCTCTAAAATAAACTAGTGATTTAAGAATATGAGTACGACTAAAAAACCTTTCTTGCTCCCTCTCATTCCGATCGTCTGCAATTTAGTACAGGCAATATCAATGACTGAGCTAATTGGAATATTTTTCCAGTTTACAACCGGCTTCAATAAGGGATAATGATAGCCTAAGAATTGGATTTGGGCACCACGCAAAAAAGCGTTAAGCGTATTTTCGCCCAACTGCAAATCTTTTAATTGCCCATATTTCTCAAGCTTTGATTGGAGTGTTCGAGGATTAAAATCACTCTGAGTGAAAAAGTCCAAATCGACTGATTCTCGATGGCCAAACTGTAAGGATAAGGCAGTTCCGCCAGATAGATAAAACTTCTTTAAAAATTCAGGCTGACCTTTTTGAAATAGGCTAATTAAATCTTTAGTTTTAGCAGGAATGGTTTGAGGGTGAAGCTTTCTCATCGTAGATAAATTTGCCAAAAATTATTTGACTTTGGACTTAATTTGAGAGCAGTTAGCTGTTTTTTCAAACTCTTTTGATCAATTTTTTTTAGTAACCAAGAAATAGACTGCTGGCCACCTCTTTCAAGTAAAGTTTTAAGAATATATTTTTGGTGCTCTTCCCAATTTAACTGAGTTAAGTCATCTCCCTAAAAGTATTTTAAAACGAATCGAGGCAGTAAAGTTTTCATGCTAAAATTATATCATGCCAAAAATTAACTTACTTCGGGCCAAAACGATTTTGACAAAGTCGGGCTTGCCAGGAGCGGATTGGGTGATTAAGCCTTATAATGGCTGTTTGTTTGGCTGCCTTTATCGGCCCAATTTACGAGCAATAAAAAAAGAATGAAGCCTCTGCGCAGCTTGCTTGCGCAGTTTCTTCTTTTGCTTGCTTTGCGAGGATTATAGCTTTCATCCACGGAGCAAGCTCCGAGGTTTTCCCGCTCGCAAAATAAACGAACCTCCAGATAAACTGGAAAAAGCAGAGCAAGAGAAGCTTGGTTTGAGCGAGGCAAAAATGGACTTATCGTCCCAAAATAGATTTTTTGAAAACCAGCCAAGTTTTCCCCCAAAAAGAAGACTTTTGATAATTTTTTTCAAAAAGTTTTTTCCGGTCATCTAAGCTACCCTTAATAGGCGGGTTAATCCAGCCGGAAATGGCCACCCATTCCCCTTTATCATTAGAGCTAGCCACCACGACCGCCTGGTGAAGACCATAAGAGCGGATAAACTTTTTGCTTCCCTTTTTCTTGCCCTCAATCACTTTATCCGGCCGATAAAAAGCATTAGTTAAATATTGCTGGGGTATTTTCCGGTCTCTTGTCCTTTGCAAGGCATGCTTTGTCCAAATTAATTTTTTCATTGGTTAATTATACAGAAGACAAAAGAGACACCATTGCCTTTCTCTTCTTGTATTATTGCTGTCAATTTTGGTTTAATTTCCTTTCATGCGCCAATTATTTTGGTTCTTTCTGTTTTTAATGGATATTTCTACTGCCCCAAAGCAGTTTCCCCCTTTGCCTCGGGTGGGAATCCAAGTTGGCCATTGGAAAAACAACGAGCTTCCTGAGGAATTAAGCAAACATATTGCTAATACCGGAAGCAGCGGCGGGGGCTGGAGCGAGGCTGAAGTTAATCTGCTAATTGCCAAAAATGTCGCCAGAATACTAGAAGAAAAAGGGGTTAAAGTAGATCTTCTGCCAGCAACCATTCCCCCATCATATCGAGCCAATGTGTTTTTAGCTATCCATGCGGATGGAAATTTAAATCCTTCAGTGCGAGGTTTTAAAATTGCCGACCCCCAGCAAGACTTAACTCGCAATGCCAGCCTGCTTATAAATAAAATTAGCGAATCTTATGTTAAAACTACTTCTCTGCCTCTTGATAAAAATATTACGGCAAACATGCGGGACTATTATGCCTTTGCTTGGTGGAAATATAAACATGCCCTCCATCCTTTAACTCCGGCGGCAATTATTGAAACCGGTTTTTTAACCAACCCTCAAGACAGATATCTGCTAACCTCTAGGCCAGAAATACCCGCTCAAGGCATTGCTCAAGGAATTATCAATTATTTAGAGAGCGAGAACTTACTAACCACAACAGCTATAGACTTCAAGATATAAACTTTGACTAGATTCCTTTTAGCCTGGTCCGCAATTTTCCAATTAAAGCCTTGGCTATTTTTTGTTTCGGAGTAAACCTATGGCTTTGCTCTCCAAGATCGACAAGCATTTGATCAATTTCTTTTTGAATCACCTTTGCTGTTTCGGTCGAAAAAGTGGGGACTGCTTCCGGCTTAAACCAAGGAAAAAAACTTGCAGCCAAATACCAAAATTTTCGCATGTCTCCTTTCCGATGATCGTTTCTGTTTCTCTCCATGGATTCGGGTGAAACTGTGCTAAGTTGGGTATAGTCAATCAATTTAACTTGAAGGCCTCCGTTGCTATTTTGAAACAACCAATGTTCATCTTTAAAATCATTAATTGCGTATCCATTTTCATGTATAGTTTTGGTCACTTGCCATACTTGTTTTAAAATCTCTAGTTTTTCCGATTCTGACTGAGCAGTTTCTATTGGCTCCCCCGCATATTCCACTACCAGCGCCATATCAGTTGAAGAAGATGCTTGCCTTAAAGGCAGCAAGCCCTTGGCTATCGGGTGAACAACATGATAAGCTAATCCCATCTTGTCCAAAACTGCTGCTTTCTCCAGCTTGTGTTTTGTTCTTTGCCAATTTGCCTCTGGACTAGGGTAAAGATTCGGCGTTAAGGCCACAAAAGACTGAAGATTATTATCGTTAACCAAATAAGCAGAGTCATTCGTCCCTGATCCTAAATATTTCCCTACCCTATATTGAGAAGACAAGTCAGGCATAAGTTCACCAGAAAAAACCTCAGAACCGATTTCCGCCATATTTTTATAATACTATAAAAGCAAGTCCTAAATTGCTAGCTATCTTTTTGATAAAATAAAACATAAACAAAATAAAAAAATCGCCTAAAAAGTATTATTTTCTTATAATTAGCTTCGTTTTGCTTTTTGGAATAGTGCTTGGGCTGAATAACAGGCCTGGTAATCAAAAAAGGGTGCCCGAAGCTAAAACGGCTAACCCCAGCGCCAGCTTAAAAGCAAAGCAAGTTTTAAACTATATAAGTAATTTGCCCAATCAAGAAAGTAATAAAGTTATTTCCGGACAGTTTGTGGGCTATAGCAGTGAAATTCCCTTGGAATTTAATCGGCAGGCAGCCGGGCTTAATAAAATTACCGGCAAGTGGCCGGGTTTAATCGGCGGCGATTATGCCTATTGGGGCACCCGCCCAGATTATTCAAAATATAATAAAGTATTTATTGATTATTGGAAAAAGGGCGGCCTGGTAACTATTAGCTGGCATGCTCAAAATCCTTGGAATGGCCAAGGCTCAAGTGATCGTACCGGCAGCAGCTCTGGCCTGAAAGAGATTATGACTCCTGGAACAAGCGCCTATGCGGCTTGGATTTCTCAGCTTGACTGGGTTGCAAAAGGGTTAACCCAGCTTCGCGATGCCGGAGCAGTTGTCCTTTGGCGGCCACTTCACGAAATGAATGGCTGCTGGTTTTGGTGGGGCTGCCAAAATCAAGAAGATTACATTGGCTTGTGGCACCAGATGTTTGATTACCTTACTTATGCCAAAGAGCTAGATAATCTGCTCTGGGTTTACTCGCCCAATAGCGTAGATGGGTCTTGGATAAAGCCAGCCACTTTTTATTACCCCGGCGATAACCATGTGGACATTGTTGGCCTTGATAAATACGGAGACACCCTTCAGATAAATGGCTACGAGGAGATGGCCGCCCTTAAAAAACCATTTGGCCTTACCGAATTTGGTCCGGGCGGATCTTGTAACAATGCGCCCTGCCCAGACGGAAACTTCAATTATGCTAATTTTATTGCAGAAATCAGAGATAGCTATCCAGAAATAAGTTTCTTTTTGGCTTGGGGTGACGATTCTGTCCCTTGGTCTATAGTTAGCAACCAAGGCACTTCTCAGCTTTTTGATGACCCGTGGGTAGTTACCCGAGAGGAGCTAGATTACTAGAACAGCGGTAACCACAAATCTCTTTTTCTCTAAAAATCCTACGCAGGTATAAAGAGTGATTCTCTTATCATCGGACGATTCTAAAATACTTGTCGTTCCCGTGCTTACTATTTGAGTCGTTCGAACACTAAATCTCCGAACAGACTCATCGTTAAACACCACCTCTAGCTCTTGGCCTGGTTTTATATTGACTAGCTTGCCCAGAAGGTTTGACCAATTATGCCCGTATAAAATACTATTTCCTGGCTCTCCGGGAACCGGGGAAGCGGAAATATAGGAAACCCCCCAAGACGAAGGATCTTCCCATTTTTCTTTTGTTATTTGCGCAGGAAATATCGGCAGTTCAATCCCCAAATCCTTTATTAGTAATAATTTTGGCTCTAGGCCTCCAATATCTTTTTCGTCTTGCAAACTGCTGTTCAGGTTAAGATTTAGAGGCTTCGAAGTTATTCGCTGAATAAAAAGATAAACTCCAAAAATAAAAAATACTAGCCCAAAAATAAACAAAAAAACTGATAGTCGGAATTTCATTGTAGTTAGTAGCGGCGTAATTTTTTACTCAAGGCAAAGCAAGCAAGCCCCAAAACAAGCAAAGCAAAAATATACAGGCTATTACCCGTTGTCGCCAAACCAAGGACTTGTCCGCCGATACCATAACTAGATAGTCCGCAGGCATAATTACTATTTTTGGCTAAATAAGGCGAAGCATCCAAGCCCCAAGCCGAGCCGCTGGGAACGAAAAACCAGCCGAGTTTTTCCAAGCCACCAATTTCTTCTGGTGTTAATCTATCAATCTTCCACCAATCAGTTTGAATCCCCGTCCCCTCGGGCGAGCAAAAACATTGAATAAGCTGGTTATCATTAATAATATAGACAGCGTCGCTGCCTTCATAGGAAACACTATCGCCCACTATGCCATGACTTCCATTTTTATAGGAAACCTTTAAGTCTCCTGTGGGGCTAGAGCAGGAAGAAAAATTAGGCGTATTCATCCAGTTTGAAAAAAATAAAGGAGGCAGGAAATTAACTGAGGAGATTATACCACTATAAGATTATTACAGCAAGTTTTTGTGAATTAGCTTATAAAGTTTCTTGTAGATCTTATAATAAATTGTTTCTTTTTCTTTTTCTAAAGCAACTTCAATATTTTCTTTAGAAGAAAATTCTTGAACTATTAGTCTTTTATATCCATCTGCTTCAATAATCAAGGGGTCCCTATCGGAAACATAACCAAGAGTAAAACAGCCTTCTTTTTGAGTGATATAAGACTTAGAACCCAGGCTTACCTTTGCCATTGCTATAGGCCTCCCCAGTTCGTCTATTATTCGACCTGTCAGCAGCTTGGGCTTAAAATACCTCACCAAGGCAAACAACGCAGACCGAGGTTCATTATTTTTCTCCCATAGCCTAGTTGTTCCCCCGTAGCTCACCCAATAATTCAATCCAAGCAATTCCGGAACCTCTGCCAGCTTACCAAGAGCCTCTTCAACCCATTCCGCTTGATCGGCTTCAGATATCTGGCCATGAATATCAGGAATAGGGACGCCAAATTCTCCCAAAAATACCCTGCCGCCGCTTAGCTCGGCAATATCAGCAATGTCTTTCACCAAAATTGCAGGCGCGGCCACATAGTGGTCAATTGTTACTATGCCACCTAACTTTTGGGTGGTGCTTTTATCCATTACCAATTTTGCCACATCCCCATTCATCGGAAAAACATTGGCTCTTACATTCTTACCTATTTTTCGAAAAGCATCTGTGCTTGCCGTATATTCCTTAACTAAAAATTCCCGATAAGCAGCAACATCGCCAGTTTTTCGCGGATCTCCCGGACCACCATTTTCACACTCAACGCAAGCGCTAAAAATATCTCCGTCTTCAAATAAATTCCCATTGTCTATTATGAAGGCCTTAAGTAAGCTCAAGTGTTCTTCCCGGCTGATTCGTTTATAGCCAAACCACTCCTCCCACCCGGAAAAATTACTCCGAAACCAAACCTTAAGATCATATCTTCTGGCAGTTTTCACCCACCGAGCTAAAAATGAAATAAATTCCTTGTCATATGGGGTTCCTATCGCAATATGTGTCGCTCCGGTTAAAGCAATATTATTCACTTGAGATTCTATAATTTCATCAAATGAGTTGTCGCCTATTTTCTCCAAAGCCATATCGCGGGAATACTTAACCGTATCAATCGACTGAATCTGCCACCAGCCACTGTTTTCTTTTACCAACGGTTTGTTTTCAAAAGAGGAGCCCAAAACGAACTTTATCCCAAAAACAATTAAAGCTATCCCGAAAATGATTAACAATACCATCTTGTTCTTATTAATCATTTTCTAAAAATAGCCTCCGTATTTAGCTGACCAAGATGCTCATCTTTAAGCTGATAAATATCGGCAAACGGGTAGGAGTCAACCAGTTCGTATTTAGAGAAACCAAGAGATTCGTTTACAAGCTTGAAAACCGAATCATTCAGATCGTGGGTTCGCATTACTATCCAGCGGGCCCAATTATCTGGAGCCGCAGTTGCACTTTGCCAATAAACACCTGCGCCCTCATGGATAAACTTCTTCATCGGGAGGCCGGAAGAGAAAATAATAGCATCATGAGAAGCAACCGAGATAAGAATAAATCCTTCTTTATTGGCAGCATTTTCTCTTAACCAGCCGCTGACCTCGGTCACATTTTTTTGACTTGAGCCAACCCTAGCGTCATCAATAGTCACCGCATCGCCATTAGCCAAGGCAAAAAAGGTAGTAAAAACAAGCAAGAAAATTACCGGCCAGCGCAAATATTTTAATTTGTCTACTAGATAGCCGGCAAAGATCGCAATAGAGGGAAGAAGCATAATGCCATAACGCACATTAAACCAGGTATTTCCTGATACTCCTTGAATAAAAAGGACCGAGTGCCCCAAAACCAAAGCAAGAACATTGAACAAAAATGGAGATGCCAAAGAAGAAGAAACAATCCTGACTCTAATTTTAATCTTTTTTTCAAACCAGAAAAGAAAAGCCCCAAATAGTCCTAAAAAAGCGGCAAAAGCATAAGAATTATATATCAGCGCATAAAAGTATATTTTTAGAGAAAGAAGGAGATTTCCTTTAGTCGGCAAATTCCCCGCCGCTTCCAGTTGGGATTGCTGAGCTCGTGCAGAGAAGGGCCCGAGAGCAAAGTATAAAGGATCGCCGAAAATAATTAAGTTCCAAAAAAACCAAAAGACTATGCCAATTCCCGCCAAACTGCCAAAGAAAATTAAAATACCCTCGCTATTTTTATAACCCTGCTTGCGAAAAATTACTAAAATAATAAGCAGGCTGGCAAAAAGAAACAAAAACCAGCCATCATAGCGCACCAAAGTAGAGAGCATGATCCAGAAAGCACTTTTTAACAAAGCAAGGACCTTGTCCTCCTTGGCCCAAACCATTAGATAATAACTGCCAGCAGTCATGGTGGCTAACAAAAGTAATTCCGTCATCGCCGTTGACTGCAGATAAAGAGTGTTGAGGTTAGCCGCAAAAATAGCCACTGCCAAAAAACTCCCCGCCAAGCCAATTCCCAATTTTTTAGTATATTGAAAAATAATAATTCCTGTGCCCACAAAAGCCATCATAGAAATTAAAGCACCAGCTAAGCCTGAGTGCCACATAAAATCATTCCAAACAAGAGGAATCATCAGTATATGGGGCAAGGGCAGCCAAACAGAACCAAGCTGAGCCAGGCCAGGATTAAGCCCTTCTACGACTCGCCGGCCAATATCCAAGTGGCTCCGTGCGTCGTTGTAAGCTAGGCCTAAGCCATTTTGGTAAAAAATGATAAAAAAAGCAATCGCGACAGTAGAAAGAAAAGCTGTTATCAGCCCAAGAGCATTTTGCTTAATGAATTTAGCCAGACGCCTAATCCGCTTTTTTTTAATAGAAAAAGCAATAGGAAACGAAAGCAGCCTGGGTTTATTCATAAATCTTCAGATGAGCCCCAACTATTAAAATAATTAACCCGCTGATAAAATAATAATAATAAACAGCATCTAAATAGTTGTCTGCAAAAGACCGAAAAACAAAAGACTTTAAACTGCCCTGTTTTAAGACATCTATATTCCTTGCATAGGTATATTTTTCCTGATGACCGGAAATTTTTTCCAGACTAAGCACTTCTATTTTTGGTGGATTAGCGCTTGAAGTTAGGGCACCAAGCGTATTAACCGATATTGAATAGCAAGCCACCAAATAGAAGATTAGGATAAAGATTTTATTCCTCGAAAACTTTGTCAGGCCCAAAGAAATAAAAACAGATAAAAGAGCATAGCTGGGAACTAGATAGCGCGACCCAAAGGCCCACCCTCCCCAAGGATCACCCCACATAGAATATAAAAGAATATTAACAGCAATGATCATAAACATTAAAACCATTATTTTCGACTTCTTATAAAAAAAGACAAAGCTAAAAAAACCAAATAAAATTACTGGGGCATAATAGATTATTCCTCTGTCTGGGCTAAGAAAATGAATATAAAACCCATTCAGCATGTTTCTGGTTCTAAAAAAGCTAAAGGGCATATTGTCAGGGCTAGGCCGATCTTCAATGGTTTCTGGCTCTTTTCCTAAATTGCCTTCAAATATCGGTTGTCCTTTATTATTTATCGCTTTTATGGTCTCAAGATTAGCCGTAAGCTGGAAAAACTTGCCATAAGATAACAGGTTTGACCAGCCAAAAAACGCCAAGGGCAGCAATACAATAAAAATCGGCAATAAATTAGCCAATTTTACTTTTACTATCATTTTTTCCTTAACAGACTGCAGGCTAATCACTCTGCCTAATGCATAAATTCCGACAGGGAGCATCATAAAAAGATTAGGAAAATCAATAGTGATTGATGCGGCGATTAAAAACCAGATCAGCAATAAAGACCAAGAATTTTCCCAACGGATAAGGGCATATAAGCTGGCCAAAATTAAAAATACAGAAACATGGTGTTGATAGAGAGTGACAGCGTAAGTGAAGGCGGGGGTGGCAAACAAAAAAATTAGGGACCCGATGGTCGCAGCCATGCGGTTAGCGCCCAAACGAATAGCAATTGATCGTATTAAAAGGAAGTTAAAAAAGGCAAAGAGTGAAATTGTAGCAAAAGTCCCCACTTGAGCCAGGCCAAAAATCTTCCCCAGCAAGTAGCCAGGGATACTTAAAATAGACACCCCCGGCAAAAACAAAGATACATATTTACCATCCTTGTAGCCAAGATCCGGAGTTGCAAACTGAGCAATCGGCAGCTCAAACTGAAAGGATTTATGTTCGATTAGTGAATAAATAAGAGCAAACCTGCCTCTTTCCGGAGAAAGCTCCATGGGTCCATTTTTCTTAAACTCCGGACTATTTAGCGTCTCGTCAGTTGGATTTCCCCCAATCCCGCGGATTGAGAGAGCAAGAATAACAGGAACAAGCAAGATCGCTAGTTTACTTAATGCAGCTATGTATTTATGCTTTTTCATAATTTATTTAATATAGTAAACCTCTTCGTGCTGAGGAATTTTCCCGCTCGGAAATAAGCTTGAAAACTGACTTTGATAAAGCTTAATCAGCTCATTTTTTTTGACGCTAGTTTTTTTGAGTATTTTTTTATAGTTCTTTTTTGTAAATAGACCGTTCTCTTTTATATAAACACTATACGGAAAATCAGAATAAAAAACTATTTTCTTAAATACTTTCTGGCAAGCCTTGTTAGCTATTTGGTGATCCGCATGATTGCCAATGCCCAAAGGCGCAAAAACTACCGCGTCACTCTTAACTATCTTCTTGAGAGCATCACCAAGATCAGACAAGGCCCAATCTTTTGGCGATACAGATTTAATAGCGTGCCACCTGTAAGTAGGGTAAAGATGATCAAGCTCAGGGATAAATTTACCCAGCAGAGTCAATCGTTTTTTTCTTCTGAACAAAGCATCCTGTAGCCCAAGATTGATGATCTTCACTTTCAGCTTAGATAAAACAATTTTGTCTTCTTTAATTCTTTTTTCATATAATTTTGTCGCGTCTTGGTAGTTGCCGCAACTGTCTAAAAACTTTTGGGCGGATACAGTATAAGGCCCCTTGTGAGCTCTGGTAAAAACATTAATTATCACTGCGTCCTTTTTGCCTTTTAAATTTAATAATACAGAACCGCAAGACAAGATTGCGTCATCAAGATGAGGAGAAACAAAAACACAATCCCCTTTTTCTTTTACTATCTTTCTTAGTAGCTTATCCATTGTTTAAAACCTTTTTTATGTATAAACTATATTTTTGAGCGATCTTGTCCCAGGTAAAATTACCTGCATATCCCCTTCCTTTTAAAGCCATTTTATTCGCCAGGGTTTTACTGCTAAGGATTTTGGCTAAGCTTTTGGCAAATTCATCTGGATCATAGGCAGAAACTTTCAGGCAAGCCTTTTTTGGAGTCCATTTTAAGCCATCAATGTCAAAGCTCACTATTGGTAATCCGTGAGCCATGGCCTCAAGGGCAACCATAGAAAAAGTTTCAAATCTAGAAGAAACAGCCATTACTGCTGATTTTTCAAGCAGCTTTTCTTTTTCTTTTCCGTTAATTCTTCCTGTTAGCTTAATTCTTTTTTCCAGCTGATTTTCTTTCACTATTTGCTTTAACCTAGACACTTCTCTCTTGTTCCCTGATCCGGCAATTATAAGCCTAAATTTTTTTCCACTAAGCTCAAGAAACTTTTTAAAAGCAGAGACTAAAAGGTCTAGCCCTTTTTGATCTACTTCAATTCTTCCCAAATACAAGATTACTTTTGATCGCTTTTTCCTAACATGAGTAATCTTTTCAATACCATTGCCAATTACAGCAACTTTTGACTTAGGGGCAACAGTTAATATTTTCTCTTTTATCTTTTCGCTTGTAGTGATAATTTTTTTATATTTTTTTATCCCAAAATTTTCTATTGGCTCAAAGGGCAGTTTATATTTTCTCTTCATGTCCTCGGCGGCCAGCATATGGACAATGCCAATAATCTTTTTTTTGGTAAAAATTGGCGAAAAACTGGTGGTGAACGGCGGGCCAAAATTCTCAAACCAAATATTGTATTTTTTTAAAATAGTCCAAAGCGGAAGCGTTACTTGAAAAATAAACATGGCCATTTTGGGGTTTATGAATTTCCAGCCCACTCTTTGATAGGCAACCCCGTCAATAATCTCGCTCCTAATGCCGGAATGATTCCAGCTAAACACTGTAATTGCATATTCGTCTTTTAGTCTTTTGGCAATCTCGTGCAAAGCTATTGCTCCTCCTCCGCCATAATCGGGGTTTTTGATATCGTCATAGGTAGAAATAATTATCTTGTTTCTTTTTTCCATAGCAAGTTCTCCCCAAGCTTATCTTTAACTTTCCATAAGCTAACAAAAAGATAGTTGGCAAAAACACCAGTGGGCGTGAGCAATGACCTGAATTCCTCTAAATTAAGAAAATTACTAATAGTAATCCGAGGAATAGCATAAATATTTTTTAAACTAGTTGCCGCCCCTCCGTCGGTGGTAAAAGCAGCCCTATACCCAGCTTTTTTAGCTTGGGCCAATACTTCTTTATTATATTGGCCATAAGGATAGGCCAAATACTCAAATTGAGTCGGGGGAGTTATTTCATTTTTTAGTTTACCAAAGGGCAAACTGGCCAAGTTTTTATGAGATCGCGTATGATACCCAATTTCCCAGCCAAAAGAAGCTAGCCTCTCAATTTCCTTTTTATTCATTAGCCGGCAACCTGACTCTTTGCTAATTTTTAAATTCTTTTCTCCGGTAACAAAGACGGCGGCTCTTAAACCGTTTTTTTCCAAAATAGGAAAGGCGTTGTTTAACACGCCTAAAAATCCATCATCAAAAGTAATTACAGCCCTCGCCCTCTTTCCTTTTTTCTTATTAGCAACCAGTTCTGATAAACTTACAATTTCAAAATTTTTCTTTAAGTAATTAATCTGTTTGGCAAATTGATTTACTCCTACGCTATATTCCCAAGAATCATTGGTAATATTGTGATAGCAAAAGACCAGGTCATAACTCTTAATAAAGAATCTTCCCGAGATTTTATCTGCTAAAGAAGCCAGCTTAAGAAAGAATAAAAATAACCGGATGGAAAACTTTTTTTTTATATTCATTTCCTTTTAATCGGTACCCAAGAGTTTTGCGACTTATAAAATAGAGCAGCCATCTTGGTTGCCGCTTGCAACACAAGATAGAAAAGGCCCGACCAGGGGCTTTTAGCCAACTCAGAAATAAGTGCTTTTAATCTCGCTCTTAGCGTCATTGTTTCAAATCTATCAGTCAAGTTTTTGCCAAAAGCCTTGGGCATATCCTTGGGATCAAGAAGAAAGCGCTTCATTTGTTTAACATAATCTTGATAATTATCGGCCAAGTCAAGATAAGCCCTTGCTCTTTTGCTTACTGCCACCTTAAAACCATTTTTGACGGCATAATAAAAGCTATACGAATCCTCTCCAATATATTTGTTTGTCGGCAAACGAAAGTTTTTGGCAAATTCTTTGGAAAAAGCCCTTAACCCTCCTTCGCAATAGTATCTAATGCCCCGCCTCCCTAAGCTATTTCTAGCCCGGTCCCAAACTCGAAAACCAAAATAAGAAAGTTCTCCTATAAAAGTGCTTGGCGTATTGGCCAGGTGATAAGCACAGACAAGGCCAACTTTATCGTCTTTAATAAAAGGAGCCAATAAATAATCAAAAGTCTTTTTGTTCTTAATTGTTATATCAGCGTCAATTTGAATTAAAATATCACTTTTATTACCCTTCATGATTTGGTTGACTCCGGCGTTCTTGCCCAGGTTTCTCTTTCCATCAACTATTTTCACCTCGGGAAAATTTTTCTTTACCAAAGAAACGGTTTGATCAGTGCTTCCGTCCGAATAAACCCAAACAGAATCAAGCCGATATTGGGTTTGTTTCTGAAACTTGACCGAACGAAGCAAATCAATAATTGTTTTTTCTTCGTTCCAAGCCGGAATAGCAACCATAACACTTAGTTTTTTATTCATAGTTTTAATCTTTCCTAACGTACAAAATTACTTCTAGTTCCGGAAATTCAGTTTTTATGCTAATCTGATATTTATAACTCAAGCCAGACATAATCTCATCCAAGCTTGAAGAATAGTCTACGGCACTCTTGTCAGCATTCCTCAAAACTAGCCAAACACCCGGGTATTCAAATTGAGAAATCAATTCTTTATTTGGCCCTGGAAGCCTTGGGCCAATTGCGTATGAGCCTGAAGATATTTCGATCAATTTTAGATTGCTGCTTGCAGAATACAACTCAAAAGGAAAATGATTATAATAACCATAAAAAATTACTGCATCTGCTTCGGTAGAATTAGTTTCTACGTAATTAACTAAAGATTTCCAATCTTCAGGGTTATTGTTAAAAACTGACCTAAAACTTTCATTTTTAGTGTACCAAAAAGACAAGCGTATCCATGATAAACCCATTATCAAGATTATTACTAGTTTCCTAATCAAATGACTTGGAATATTCCTTAAATATATAGCTGATAAAATTGCAAATGGAGGCAAACAAATAAGAAAGTATACAGATTGATAAACTGGCTTAAACAGCCAAGAAAAGGCAAAAGATAGGATTATCGGAAATATTAGCCAACTGCCCAAGAAATCAACTTCAAATTTCCTGTAATGCTTAAAAAGAAACCTATAATTCTTAAAAAACAATAGGGCGAATACCAAGCATAAAAGGATAAAGTCCCCCGATAATGCAAAAACTGTTCCAAGCAGGCTAGCAAAAAGAGGTCTCTTTTCCCAATCAACTTGATGGCTCAAGAAAGATGGAGCGATAAGTGCAGGAAGCAGCAAAAAACCAATCCAAAAATAAACAGGAATCAACTTTTTAAATTTTCTTTGAAGTAAAGACACAAACACCTGAGCTGCTAATACTAGTAAAGTATAAAAATGAGCATAAAAAGCCAAGGCAGTTGAGAAAATATAAAGCAATTTATGCTTTCCTTCCTTTAAATAGCAAAGATACGAGCAAGAAGAAAGACACGTTAGAAAAAGGGCAAGGGAATAGCTTCTTGCTTGCTGGGCATAAAAAATAAAATACATATTAAAAATAAGGAGTAAACTGGCCAAGATTGCTGTTTTCTTATCAAATAAGTATTCTGCAATTTTATAACTGACCCCAGCCGCCATTAAGGCAAAAATTGCCGACAGGCTTCTGATGATAATTTCGCTGGTTCCTAAGCGCTGCCAAAAATGGAGCAAAATATAATAAAACCACATATTGGCCTCTTGATGCCACAAAATTCCAAACATTCGCCTCCAATCTCGAGATACAAATATGCTAAAAGCCTCATCAAGCTCATAGCTATGGCCCAAAATTCCCACAATAATTAATACTGCACTAAGCGAAAGCACAAATAATATTTTGTTTCTTTTTAGAAAATTTATTAGCCGCAATTTTATTTTTTTCATCTTTCCTTTTTATTAAACTTATTCTGATCAACTGCTTTATTAATTATGCGAAGAAAATCATCGGCACTAGTATTCCAGCTAAACCTGCTTGCCCAAAGCACAGAGCCCTTTCCCAACCGTTTTCGCAGTTTTTCATCTGCCACTAATAAGCCAATTGTTCTCTTGTAGCCCTCAAGATCTCCCTTTTTAACCAAAAAGCCCGATTCTGGATTATGAACTGAATCTCTTAAGCCCGGAACGTTAAAAGCAACCACTGGCGTGCCACAGGCGTTGGCTTCTATTGCTGATATTCCCCAGCCCTCCATAGTGGAAGGGTAAGCGAAAACCCACGAGCTGCCTAGTAATTTTATCTTATTTTTTTCCGTTACTTTACCCAAAAACTTAACATGCTTCTCTATTCTCAAAGTTTTAGTTAGCTTCTCAAGATTTTTTCGATCATCGCCAAAGCCGGCAATTTTAAGCTCAAGATCAGGAATGCTCGGCAATAAGTTAGAAACTGCTTTAATCAAAACATCTATTGACTTGTAGGCTTTAAGCCGGCCAAGATAAAGCACAGTTGGATTTTTTGTTTTTTGGGTTGGTTTTAGCAAAGATAAATCCACTCCCGGATGAACAATTTTTACAGGAAGGCTTTTCCCAAGGCCAATTTTTTCCATATCGTCTTTTGACGAATCAGAAACTGTGATCATTTGCGAATTCTTGTAAACCACCGGCATTAGTTTAGACTCTAGCTGCTTAGCCACAAAAGCAACCGGCAAAAGCCACTTTTTAAGCTTTAGCTCTTTTAAAATAATCTCCTGGTGCACATGATGAACTAGGCCAATAACAGGCTGCTTAACATATAGCGGGGAAAAGAAAGGAATTCCGTTTTCAGAATCAACTATAATATCACATTGGTTTTTAAACTTAAAAACATAGTATAAAAAGGCCCAGAAGTAAACCAGATAAAAACCTCCGCGCCTGACAATCTGAACACCGTCAATTATCTCATCTCGCCTAGACTGGCCATCATTACTGCAAAAAACAGTAACCTCATGGCCTTTCGCTACCCATCTTTTAGCTAACTCGTGAACATAAACTTCCGCTCCGCCGGCCCAAACATGTTTCGTGTCCCGCCAGTTTAAAATCAAGATTCTAAGCTTATTCCCCTTGTTCTCAAAAACTACTGGCGCTTGGCTGAAAGTGCTAAAAAAGTCATAGATAAAATGAAAAAGGACAACAAAAGCAAAATAGACTAATCCTGTAACCGCAACAACTTTAACAATGGCCTGAATATCATTGTGATAAATTACAATAGCCAAAACCTGAGCCAAGGCAATAAAAAGACTAACAAAAGAAAATGAGCAATGCTTCCTGGCCTGATGATAAAGAACAAAAGAGCTGCCCATCGCAAAGTTGGCCATTGCCATTGTATAAACAGGGAGCAGATAAACAATGCTCTTTGCTTCTGAGCCAAAAAGAAGAGGAACGGTGAATCTGCCCAACAGCCCTACTGCCGCCCATCCGACCATGCTGATTGCCATGGTAACTAAAAGCAGTTGATAAAATACTTTACTAGCGTCCTCATTTTCTCCTTCTTGGCGGCTAACCAAGGGGTTAATAAATCTAAGAAAGAGAGACCCTGCCAGAAAAACCATTTTGCCGATAAGTGACAAAAGAGCATATTCTCCGGCCGCTTGCGGGCTTAAAAAGTGTTTGGCCAAAATAAGATCAAAGCTTAAAAAAGCAACTGAGGATAGGCCTAAAAGCAGAGAAGAAGCAAAAAATCGTTTCGGAAAATAGAGTAAATTCGCTTGCATTTTTGGCACTTTCCTCGCTTTAAGCTTTTTAGCCGCCATGTCTGCTGCTAAAAAGGCTAAAGTTATGGAAAGGGGCAGAGCGGCATAAACCCATTGAGTCTTTCCTATTTTCACAAAAAATATCGCCAGCAGCAGCTTAGACAAAGCCTCAACAACAGTAATGCCGGCAATCACCGCGAATCTTAAGTTTCCCATAAGATAACTTAGGTCAACAGTCATAATGGTTCCGACAAACCAAACTGGAGCAAATAAGAGAAAAGGAATCAAACTATCAACTCGGAAAAATTTTGCCATTGCCGGAGACCCTAGCAGCCAAAGGCCAACGGCAGCCAGAGAAATCTTAGCTGAATTTTTGCGAACGTAATTCCAAAACCCTAAAACAGGCCTTTTATACCGGCCAAAAAGATAAGCGCTTCTATTAGTGATTGTTGTCTCTAAAGCTCCCATCGGGATTTGGAATAAGTAAAGGAAGCTTCCCATTAAACTAACTGATCCAAACTCGCTAAGATTAATTTTTCTGCCCAGGTAGGCATTGTAAAGAAAATTAAAAAAATTCGCTAAAACAGAAGCGGCTACCAAAACACCTCCTGTGGCAAAATTGTTCTTCGGCAAAACCCATAACCTTTTCAGCTCGTCAAAAAGCCTAAAGGCTCTTTTATTTGTTTGAAGATGTAATCCGTGATGGGTCTTTTCCCAGAAGTAAGGTTTGGCAAATAATTGATAGACAGCAATACCTGCCGATATGCCAGTCATCGCCCAGTAGGCGGGTATCAAAAAAACAAATTTTATAATATTCCAATGTTTCCGCTTAGCACAGCCAATCATATAGTTATATAAATGAATAAAATTTCCTAAAACCAACGAGATAACCGCAAGATAAAAAATGGGAGCAGGGTAAAGACTTTCTATCACTGGGCCAACCAATCTGTAGGCAGTGAAATACAAAATAGTTGTCAACCAGAGGATAGGATTAATAAGAATAAAGATCATCCTCATTCCTATCACTAGCTGAAAAACTAGAGCCTGAACACCATGATTTTTAAAAAACTCGGCCGGGTCTCGCATATGCACCAGATAGGTTTGCAAATAGCCCTTAATCCAGCGCGAACGTTGTCTTAACCAGCTTTTAACATTGCTGTTTGCCTCCTCATAGGTAGTAGAGTCAATCAGGCCTGTTTTGTACCCTGACTTAAAAATACGAACTCCCAAGTCGCAGTCTTCTGTAACGTTGAACGGGTCCCAGCCCTGAAGTTTTTTTAAATCCTTAGTTCTAAAATGATTACTCGTTCCACCAAGAGGAATTATTGATTCAATTGACTGGAGACCAGGCAAAATTAAATCGAACCAAAGAGAGTATTCCGCGGTAAAAAGCTTAGTTAGCAAATTTTGATTAGTGTTGTAGTAATTCAGCTTAGATTGAAGGCAGCAAAACTTCCGGCCGAGTTTGGCAAAAGCAAGATAGGCTTTTTTAAGCTGCAAAGGGTCTGGTTTATCTTCAGCGTCATAAACAACTATATATTCACCTTTTGCTTTTGCTAGTCCATAATTGCAGGCCTTCGGCTTAGTTTTTGGCTGAGAATCGGGAACAATTATCGTTCGCACATAAGAAGGAAGATTCAGTTTATCCGCCGCCTCTTGAGTTTGTTTGTCATTCTCTTCTAAAAGAAAAAGAACCTCAAGTTTGTTTTTGGGCCAGTCTGTTTTTTCTATCGCCTTAAGAAAATGGGGAAGAATTGTTGCCTCTTGATAAAGTGGGCATAAAATAGAATAAATCGGAAGCTCGCTATTTTTAAGCGCCTTTAACTCTTTCCGGCTGGCCTTAATTTCCGGAGGAAAATGAAGACTTTTTAAAAGAACATATAGGCTAAAAATAAAGTCAAGAAAATAAACCAGGCTCAAAAAGGCCACTACAGCCATAGCGGTTAACCGAGTATTGGCTACTAAGCCCAGCCCAATTATTCCCGCCACTAAAAACAAAAAGATCTTTTGCCTCGGATAAAAAGTTTTTAGGGCTGATTGGCGATAAGAAAGCTGGTTATGGGTAATGAAGCGTTTTTTTTGGTAAATTACACCCGCTCCAATCACCGAATTTTTAGCTTTTGGCTTAATCCGTACAATAGTGTCTAGCTTTGCCATCCTGCTCTATTTTTTAAAGAAATAAAAAAACCCAACCGCTACAGATATAAAAATTTCTGTTTCAGGCTGGGCAGACGAACAGGATTATTTTACATTTTTCGTCCTATAATTGTCAAGAAAGCGTCAAATGCGTTGCTTTTTACTTTCTTATTAGCAAAACAGCGTTGGGAAGATTGCGGCCTGGGCCGACTTTGTAGCCTGAATACCATAAGGCTGTGGACCCGCCGTTATCTAAATTAAGAGCATTATTCATTCCCATTGTCTCCAGCACTTTGGCTGACTGGACCACAGTTGCATTATGAACCACACCAATATAAACCGTGCTGCCAATATTGGCCACAAAGCTTCTGTTTCCCCGAGCCAATTGCTTAGCATCTGTGTCTCCATCAAAAGCAATATTGTTGTTAAAAACCAGCAAGGGAAAATTAGAGATTACCGCGTCCACTGAAGTATCTCGACCCCACTGAGAAGCGGTCGTCACAAAGCGCGCGCTCCCATTGGAAAAAATTACTGCCGGATTATTGCTATAAACATTATTATCGGAATTAAAATAATATTTATTTTTATTCATCACTAGCAAATCAAAAGTATTAGTTTTGCCCGCACAGCTAGGATAAGAGGCCGGGCAAAAATATGTACCGTTAACTCCGGCAAAAGCCCCATTGCGAGCCACATAATCCGCTAAAGATAAAACTGGACAATCGTTAAAACAATCGGAAGCCGAAGCCGTATCTACAGCCACTCGGACAGAATTAAGGTCAGCGCTAATAATATCCACTAAAAAATTACCTTGGTCCGTGCTCACAGCTTGGCGCTGGTGGCCGACCGATGAGGCGGGCGGCTGATTAATTACCAGAGCCGAAGGGGGAAGAACAATGCTGGCGGTGGCTAATTTTTCTTTTTCCTGCAAAATAGCACTGTTAAGCTTTTTTAGTTCCCCGCTTGCTGAGGCATAATTTCCTTGAGCCAAAAAACTTAAAGTTTTAGCAAATAAACCCTCTACATCTTCTGCTTTTCTAAGCGAAGATTTTAAATCCAGCAAATCTTCATAAGCTTTCACTGTTTGCCCATAGGCAGCCTCTATCTGGCCAATCTGCTCTGTTAGCTCTTGGTTAATCACGTATTGATCTTGGTTTTTCAGATCTTCTAAAGATTGGCTCACCTGACCCAGTTGGCTTTCCAACCGGGTTTGCAAAGCACTATCAATTAATTCTTTAGCGCTAGTTTCCATTTTTAGCTGCCAATAGCGGCCAAAATAAATTAAGGTAACGGTGGAAGCTAAAGTAACAAAAATAGAAAACTTAAGAATAAAGCTGGTTTTAACAAAAAGCCATAACTTCTTCACTCGCTAATCTTACCATTTTCCCTCCCAGATCAAGAAATTATTTTTTCAAGAAAGCTCTTTTTTTGGTCAATTTGCTTTTTTACTAAAAGCAGCCAGAATGAGCCAATAAAAGAAAGCAGGGCAATAAGCACAAATAAAGGCCTAAAGCCTAAGCGAAAAGCAATAAATCCGCCAGCGCCGGCCGAAAGAGCGGAAAACAAATCAATCAAGGTGTAATAAACTCCCCATTGAGTGCCCTCTTTATGCCGATCTATATGCCGGGTAAAAATCGCCATCCAAGAAGGAAAGGTTAGAGCTTGAGATAAACCATAAAAAAACTGAATAAAATAAATTTGACCGGCAGTAGAAGCAAATAAATACAAGAGAGGGACTAGGCTTGTTAGCAAAGAGCCAATAAAAGCCATCCAAAAGTCATCTTTTTCTCCCCTGATGCAGTCTGCAATGCGGGCAAGAGGAATTTGAGCTAAGGACTTAGTTAAAAGAAAAATGGTAGAAGCTAAGCCCACAACCTGCAAGCTCCCTCCTTTGATGTTCTCGGTCAAAAAGACAGCAAAAATAGGAGAAAGCAAGCCGAGGCTGGAAATTAGAAAAATATCTGATATGGTTAAAACCCGAACAATCGGGTTAGCCTTTAAACTCCAGAACTTTTCCGGCCGCTTCTTAAACACTTTAAAAGCCATTATAGCAAGCGCAGTAATAACAATAGAATAGTCATAAATCTAGTGATTATTTGCTGATTTTTTCTAGACTTAAGAGTTAATAGCGCCGATTATTTCTTTCTTGTTCTTTTTTCCAAGCAGCAAGCTTGTCGTTATAGCTTCTAATAAGCTCCCTTTCTTGAGGCGCAAGATCTCTTCGGCCCTGTTGCTTTAATACTTCAGCAGTTTCTGCATCTGGAATTGGTTTTCCGTAATTAGGAATAAGACTATCAAGCTCTAGTAATCTTTTGCGATCCTTCTCGTCATCCCACTCTTCAGGCCTGCCTTGGCGCTCCCAAAGTTCTTTTCGCTCAGCCTGCAACTCCTCTAGACTTGGCTCGGAGCTTTCAGCAATCGGCGCTTCGTTGTCTTCGCTCATTATTAAAAATATAGCACAAAAATTGCTATAATGAAAAGCATGAGCAAAAGAAGAAAACTATTTCTTTGCTTTCCAGTCTTCCTTTTTTTAATTACTAATCTTTTATATTCTTCGTATTTTGTTGCTGCCGGCCAGCCAACACCTAACACCATTGAAGGCGGCCAGGTTCTTTCCGCAACTGATCAAAAAATTGCAGCCGCCTGCCATTCTACTACTTACCTCCCTTTGGGAAACAACAGCTCCACTCTGTCTTTAGGCTGGGAAACTCTTGCCGGTTCGGAATTTTACTTTGATCTAAAAAATTACCCTGCAAGCGCGAAAATCTATTGGGAAGGAAACTTAAAGACTTTTTCGGTAAACAGTCGCTGCTTTGCCCGAATTTACGACAAAACCCATTTTCGAGAAGTAGATTATTCCCAAATATCTACTGATCAAACTGTCTATCATAATTTAATCAGCCAAAGCCTTTCTGTTTGGCCGGGAAATAACCAATACGAAGTGCAAATTAAATCTTTAAACGGTATTGAATGCTACCTGATTTCGCCTCGCCTAATAATCAAATACTAAATGATCAAAAAACTAGTTATTGCTTTACTTTTGCCCCAATTAGCCGGTGGCCTAGGGGCTTTATTTACTACTCCGGCAATTCCTGGCTGGTATGCCGCTTTAAACAAGCCCCCTTTTTCTCCTCCTGGTTGGCTTTTTGCTCCTGTTTGGACAACGCTTTATTTGCTCATGGGTTATTCTTTTTATCTAATTTGGCAGGAAAAGCCAAGCAAGCAAAGAAAAAAAGCAATTGCTCTTTTTTTAATTCAGCTCGCTTTAAATACGCTTTGGTCTATTTTGTTTTTTGGTCTTCGCTCCCCATTATTGGGATTGCTAGACATTATGCTTTTACTTTTCCTTATCATTTTTGCTTTCGTCTCTTTTCTTAAAATTAACAAAACAGCCGGATATTTGCTTTTTCCTTATTTGCTTTGGGTTTCTTTTGCAACGATTTTAAATTTTAGCCTTTTTCTTTTGAATCAGTGACCATTCGAAAATTAATTCTTGAACTGAAAAAAGAGAAGGATCTTTCGCGCGCCCAGAATGAATCCCGCTACTTTAAAACCAAAAAAGGCGAATACGGCGAGGGTGATATTTTTTGGGGCGTGCCCACTGATCAAAAAAGAAAGTTAGCCAAAAAATATCGCAATTTGCCCTTAAAAGAAATGAAAAAATTGCTTACTTCCCCGGTTCATGACCAGCGGTTTATAGCCCTAGTTATTTTAACCACTAAATATTCTAAAGCCGATCAAAAAGAAAAAGAAAAAATATTTAAATTCTATTTAAAGCACACCAAGTATATTAATAATTGGGACTTAGTTGATATTTCTGCTCCAAGAATTATTGGCGCTCATCTTTTAGATAAAAACCGCTCTCTTCTTTTTAAATTGGCCAAGTCGAAAAATCTTTGGGAAAGAAGAATCAGCATCATTGCCACTTTTTCTTTTATTAAAGAAGATCAACTTAAAGATACTTTAGAAATCAGTAAAATTTTGCTTGTCGATGAACATGACTTAATTCACAAGGCAGCAGGCTGGGCTTTGCGGGAAGTAGGGAAAAAAGATTTAACGGCGCTAGAGTCATTTCTGGACAAACATGCTCTGAATATGCCCCGAACCATGCTTCGCTACAGCATTGAAAAGATGAGCGAGAAAAAAAGGCAGTATTATTTAAACCTTGGCAATAAGTAGGTTTTTACCAAAGCGCCGGAGGCGGCTCCAATAAGCAAGATGCTATAGAAAAAGCTAACTACAGGCAAAAAGCTGATAGCTACTCCGATAAAAAGACCTAATAGTAAGGCCCAGCCGCGCCGCTCCTGACCAAACCAGTTTTTAAGAAAGAAATGACCAACCGCCAAAGCTCCAAAAATTTTTGCCAAAAAGTACACCAAGCCGTAAGCAAGACTAACCAAAGGAATAAAAAAGATACCAATTAAAGTAAGAACTAAGATGAATATTAAAGGGAAAAATGAAAGATAAAAAAGCACTCCTAAGCCAAAAGACTTAAGCGGCCATTTTTCTAAATTTTTAATTGCCAAAAAACTCTGAGGGAAAACTTTCAAAATCAACCATCCTATGACTAAGGCCCCTGCAAGCCAAGACAATTTCCAAGAGAGCTTAAAAAATAAACCGGCTTTATTCTTATTGCCAATCCAGCCGGCGGTTTTTTCTTCACTTCTTTCGGGCGTTTTGACATATTCTGTCTCTCTCTCAACTTGACCTTCGTTTAAATTTGCTTGGCTGGGCGCTTCATAGTTTAAGCTTCCGTTTATCTTAGCAGACTCGCCAAAATCCAGCTGACCAGCTTTAATAATTAAATCTTGACCAAAAGAACCATTCTGATAAATCTGACCCGCATAAAGTCGGCCGCCCAAACCAACTTTGGCTTGATTATCTAGGTTGCCGCCAGCAATAGTCAAGCTTCCCTTGATCTCTGTTTCTGGTGCTATTTCCGCACTTCCCGCCAAAACCAAGGCATTGCCGGAAATTGCGCTACTTATCAAAACCTGACCCGAGGCCACCCGCAAATTTCCCCCTATCTGTCCCCGAATTATAGCCTGCCCTGCCCCTATGAACAAATCCCCGGTGGTTTGGCCGTCAAAAGTAACCTTGCCTCCTGCCAAAAATAAATCTCCTTCAACCGTTCCGGAAAAAACAACTATTTCTCCTGGCAAAAAATAGTCACTGTTAAAAATCTTATCAGAGGTCACAATAGTTGTTTCTGGCTCATCTTTGGCCAAAGCCGACCCCGCAAGACCAAAAAACAAACCAAGAACAAGAAGAAAAACAACTATCTTTTTCATTAGTTTAATTTTAGCAAAAGCTCTTTTTTTAATCAATGATATAATCTACTAAGATTTAGGGATATTATAGTTAAAATATGAAAAACATTGTTGTTGTTTCCGGTCTTCCCCGCTCCGGCACTTCCCTCATGATGGCCATGCTTAAGGCCGGAGGACTGCCGGTTTTAACCGATAAAATAAGAAAAGCCGACGAAGATAATCCCCAAGGCTATTGGGAGCTGGAAAAAGTAAAAGAATTAAAAAAAGATCACTCTTGGCTGCCGCTAGCCGAAAAGAAAGCTGTAAAAATGGTTTCTGTTTTTTTGGAGTTATTGCCTGATGATTATCATTATCAGGTAATTTTTATGGGGCGGGAAATGACTGAGATCTTGGCCTCTCAAAAACAAATGCTTGTGCGAAGAGGCGAAAAAAGCGAAACAAGTGATAAGCAAATGGCGGCTGCCTTCCAAAAACATTTGGCTCAAATCAAAGCTTGGCTAAAAAAACAACCTAATTTTACTGTTCTTTATTTAAACTATAATCAAATTGTCAAAAATCCCTCCTTGGCAGCCAAAAAGATAAATCATTTTTTAAACCAGAATCTAGATATCGACAAAATGAAAACAGTAGTTAATCCTAAGCTTTACCGCCAGCGAAAATGATTGAACAACTTGTCTTGGGCACAATTCAGGGAGTGGCCGAATGGCTTCCGGTTAGCTCAGAGGGATTAATCTACCTTGCTCAAGCCCATTTTTTCTCACCTCTGAGCCTAACTCAGGCTGTAAAACAAGCTCTCTTTTTGCATTTCGGCACTTGGCTGGCCGCTTTAATTTATTTTCGTCAAAAAATAATCAGCCTGCCTAAAAATAGAAATCTGAGCAGCTTTCTGGCTTTTGGCACCCTAGTCAGCGGCTTTTTAGGCCTATTAATCTTAAAGCTAATTGAAAACCTGGAAAGCCAATTTTTGCCAACCGGCAAAGTTTTTACTCTAATCATTGGTTTATTTTTGATTGTTACCGGCTACTTGCAGCTTAAAAGCAAAAAAGAAGGAAAAAAGACCGAAAAGGACTTAACAATCAAAACTGCTTTAGTTTTGGGAATCGCCCAAGGGCTAGCTGTCTTCCCCGGGCTTTCTCGCTCGGGCCTAACCGTAGCCACTTTTCTTTTTTTGGGTTACTCTAAAGTGGACTCTCTTAGGCTTAGCTTTCTTTTGAGCCTGCCTCTAGTTTTAATTGCCAATATTTTTTTAAATTTTAATTACCTTAGCCAGGGAGTCTATCTTGGAGGCTTGCTTTTTTCTTTTGTTTTCGGCTACTTAACCATTGACTTGCTTTTAAAAATCGCTCAAAAAATCAACTTTGGCAAGTTTGTAATTTTCTTTGGTTTGCTTACTATTCTAGCCAGCTTGTTTTGACCAGCCCATCCTGTGTTATTATTAAAATAATGAGTAGAATTCTACAAGACGGAGTGGTGGGCGGTTAAGAAAGATAATCCTGGAGTTTTTTGCGCCTGGAGGGGTGGCGAAGCTTGCGCAAAGCTTTGGCCTCGATCTGACGAATACGCTCACGAGTCACGCCAAAAGTTTTTCCCACTTCTTCTAGGGTTTTAGGCGGCTGGCCGGCCAAGCCAAACCTCAGCTCTAAAACTTTTGCCTCACGCTCATCTAAAGAATCCAAAACACCGGCAATTGATTCTTTTAAAAGCTCTTTAGAGGTTTCATCATAAGGAGAAGGTGAAGTAACGTCCTCAATAAAATCACCCAAAAAGGAATCGTCCTCATCTCCCACTGGAGCAGCCAAAGAAGCAGTAGACTGGGAAATCCGGTAAATATCGTCAATTTTGCCTTTGGGCAAATCGGCCGCTTCCGCAATTTCTTTTTTGGTCGGTTCTCGGCCCAGTTTCTGAGATAGCTCGCGGGAAGTTTTAAATACTTTGTTCATTGTTTCCACCATATGCACCGGAATCCGAATAGTTCTGGCCTGGTCAGCAATCGCCCGGGTAATTGCCTGCCTAATCCACCAAGTGGCATAGGTGGAAAATTTATAGCCGCGCCTCCAATCAAACTTTTCTACAGCCTTCATCAGTCCTTGGTTGCCTTCTTGAATAAGGTCCAAAAAGGAAAGACCTCGGGAAATATATTTTTTGGCAATAGAAACTACCAGCCTTAAATTCGCTTCAATTAGGTCTTTTCTGGCATCTGAAGATCCTTGTTCAATCCTCTGGGCAAGATCCACTTCTTGCGGGCCAGTAAGCAAAGACACTTTGCCTATTTCCCGCAAATACATTCTTACCGGATCGGTGATGCCTTTATTGCTTAGCAAAGAAAGCAAGGGTGTCCGATGATGACTATCTTTTTCTGCTTCTTTTATTTCTTTAAAAGAAACTCCTTCAAAAATATCCACCCCTGCCCGAAACAAAGTATCATAAAAATCATCTAAAGATTCTATGTGGTCCTGGGGCTGGGCAACTTTTTCTAATACCACATCCTGAGTTAAAAAGCCTTGTTTCCGGCCCAAGGCAACCAGTCTTTTCACCACTCTATTAAAGCTTGCAGGCGAAGATGGGGATTTTTGTGCTTTCAGCATAGGGCTAATTTTATCATCTGCTCTTCCTAACTGCAAGAAAGGTTTTTGGCTAAGGCCGTAAACTTTTTTTCCAGTTTTCTTACTTTGTTTTCTAGGCCCTGTTTTTCCGCTAAAGCTAATTCGCTGCTTAGTTTTTCCAACTCCTCTTTAAGACTCAAGCCTTCAAGCACCTTAACCGTGCAGCTTATCTCCTTTTCCTCAGATCCCTGGTCTTGAACCTTGATGAATATCTCCACAAAAGGATTTTTTAATTCCGGATCCAAGCTCGCTAAAAACTTTCCGGGTAAAAACTTGCCCTTTTTAGCAAAAGATCGGGCTTGATTAAAAAGCCGCTGGTAGCGCCAGGTCTTAAACAAAGAATTAGTTTTTTTATTTAAATATTTTGCAGGCGAGGAGAAAGCAAAAATCAAACCTAGCAAATAGCCTTCTGTTATTTCGCGGCGCAAAGAAATCGGCTCTTTGGCCAAGTCGGGCGGCCCGCTTTCAGCCAAAAAGGGAGCTTGTTTGCTGGATAATTTTTGGGCCTCCTGCAAAACAGCGAGCTGAGAAACCTTTAGTAATCTGGCCAGTTTGCGCAAATAATAATCTTTTTCCACCTCATTTTCAATCTGAGTCAAAAAAACTAAGGACTCTTTTAAAATCTTCTTTTTTGCCTCAATGGAGAGCTTTTTTTTACCGGTCTGATGTTTTTTAATCATTGTTTTTATTACATAATCCCAAACCGGCAAGGTTTTTTTTAGGGCTTTTTTAAAAAATTCCAGATTTTTTTGTACGGCCTCATCCGGATCTTTAAATTTTCCCCGAAGATCTAAGGCGCGCACCTCTAGGCCCTCTCCTTGAGCTAGCTGGAAACTGCGCAAAGCCGCTCGGTCACCAGCCGCATCCTCATCTAAAGCCAATATCAGCTGATCACTAAAGCGCTTAATTAAGCGCACCTGATCTTGAGTAAAGGCCGTTCCCTTAAGAGCTACCACATTTTTCACTCCCGCCTGCCAGGGAGAAATTAAATCCAGTTCTCCTTCCACCACCAGCGCTTGGTTCTTCTTCTTAATATTTTCTTTGGTAAGCCATAAGCCAAATAAGTTTCTGGATTTATGGTAGACCGGAGTTTCGGGAGAATTAATATATTTCCCCAATTTTTCCTCATTTTTCAGCAGGCCTGGAATCAACCTTCCGGAAAAAGCAATAGGGTTGCCCCGATGATCATGCAAGGGAAAAACAAGTCTTCCCCGAAAACGGTCAAAAAGTTCACCCGGCTGATAAGAAGAGGGTAGCCCCAAGCCGGATGTAATAATTTCTTCTTTAGTAAATTTTTTCTTTAGCAAAAATTTTGCCGTAGCTAAAGGATCTAAAGAAGAAAAGCCGATTTTAAAAGCAGTAATTGCTTTTGATTTAATTCCTCGATTATTTAAATAAGCCAAGGCTGTTTTTCCCTGGCTGTGCCGGACAAGCAAAAAGTGATAAAAATCTCCAGCTTGGCGATGCAGATCATAAAGTTTTTTGCGCAAAAGTTCATCCGGGCCGGCCGAAAGGGTTTTTTTTAATTTTACCCCAGCTCGATTAGCCAAAAACTCAGCTGCCTCCCAAAAATCCATTCGTTCGTATTTCCGCAAAAACTCAATAGCGTCCCCAGCAGCATCACAGCCAAAGCATTTAAAAATTTGGAGCTGAGGAGAAACCATAAACGAAGGGGTTTTTTCCGAGTGAAATGGGCATAAGCCTTTGAAATTACGGCCAGCTTTTTTTAAAGGCATAAAAGAGCTAATCAGCTCCACAATGTCTGTCTTTTGCTTTAGTTCTTCAATCTGGTCCATGGCTTATTTTACCACCTGGCTTAAACCAAGCTAGAAACTATTCCTCCCAGCAAAACTAACCCTGCCGCCCAAGCCAAAAGTTTTTCAGGAAGGCTTTGGGCAAATCTTTTTAGAAAAATAAACAATACTAAAAAACTAGCCAGCCCAATAGCCAGGGAACCGGTTAAGGAAATAATCGGCAAAAAATAAAAAAGAGGCAGGCAAACAGCGGGCAAAGAGCTAAACACCGCCCAAAAACGAGCGCTTTTAACGCTCCACTTTAAGTCTTGAAAAAACAACTCGCGCAAAACATTGCCTAATGATAAAAAAGAAGTAAAGGTAGCCAGCACTCCCGCCAAAGCACCGATCTTTACCAAGGCAGGAGAGTAATAAAGCAAGCCCGATAAGGCGTCAACGCTGGTTGCTCCCCCGCTTACTCCCAAAATCCCCAGAACAAAAACAAGATAAACAACCACCGGAATCAAAACGCCCCAAAAAATAGCCAAAGGAAGCAGAGAGCGTTTCTTTCTTAATATCTCTTCTGCTTCCGGAATCACACTCAATCCCGAAAGAGCAAACAAGGCCGGTCCGCAAAAAGCAAAAGAAGACTGGGCGGGCAAGATTAAATTCTCTTTTCTAAAAAAGGGTGAGCCCAAAACAGGAAGAAGCAAACAAGCCCCAACTAAAAGCAAAGAAAGCCAGCTTTCTACCAAGCTAATAGTTTTTATTCCTCCCCAAATTAAAAACGCTCCCCAGCACCAAAAAAGCAAAGAAAAAAGAGGCTGGCTAGCTTGGCCGAAAGCCAAGCCTAAAAAATCTCCGCCTAAAATCACATAAGCTAAGCTGGCTCCCCAGCAAATTAAAAACAGCGAAAAAACGGCTAGCCATTTATATTTTCTTCCCAAATACCTTTCTACATAACCAGCCAACTGATGATCACCTGAGGTTTTTACAATAATCTGGGCGTAAAAAAGATTAATTATTAAAGTAACCAGGCCTAAGGCAACTAAGCCTAAAATACTAAACAAGCTTCCGGAAAGCATAAAAGCAAAGGGAAGGGCAAAAATGCCTGCCCCAATTATTGTCCCGATTAATAAAAAAACCGCTCGAAAAAATCTGGAGTTCACTTGTCCTCCTTTAAAACAATCTGGTTTTCAAAAGAAAAATAATCTAAAGATAGAGGGTGAGAACTAGTAATAATAACCTGGTGGTCAGTAAAAATTTTTTGAAGTAATTTTTGCTGAACCGGGTCCAGCTCAGAAAAGATATCATCCAAAAGCAGAACCGGTCTCCTTTTAGTTTGTTGATAAATATGCTCCAGCTGAGCCAATTTTAGGCCTAAAACCGCAAGCCTCTGCTGAGCGCGTGAACCCCAAAAAGCAATATTTTTATTCGCCGCCTTAAACTGCCGGCTTTCAATAAAAAATATGTCCTTATGCGGCCCAACGCCTGTATAGCCACTTTCTACATCTTTTTTTAAAGAGTTTCTTAACCTTTGGCTGGTTACAGGATTGGGCAGATAAGCCAAGCTAATTTGGGAAAGAAATTGATGAGGAGAAGAAAAAAGAAATTGGTTAAAAAAATCTACCAGTTTTTTTCGCTGTTCGGTTAAAAACTGGCCATTCTTAATTAAAGCACTATCCCAATAAAAGAGCTCGGAAAATTGGGATTTTCTCTCTTTAATTTCATCCAAAAGCCGGTTGCGTTGTTTTAAAGCCTTGTTGTAAACCCGCAAACTCTGCTGATAGCGCCAGTCTAAAACCAGCAAAATTTCGTCTATCAGTTTTCTTCGCCGCTCCGGAGGGCCGGAAACCAGACGAATATCTTCCGGCCGAAAACAAACCGTAAAAAAATTAGGCAAAAAAAGTTTTCTGGATTTTGCCAAACCATCTAGTAAAAAGTTTTTTTTCGTTAATCCCCCCGGAGTTTTTTGCAATTGAATAAGCAAGTTTACTTCTTCTTGGCTCTCTTTCACTTTCCCTTCCGCTACTCCAAAATCTTTTTGCCAGCTAATCATTTGCCCGGCAACCTCAGCCCGAAAAGAAAGGCCGGTGCCTAACAAATATATCGCTTCCAAAAGATTTGTTTTTCCGATCGCGTTTGAGCCTAAGATTAAATTAGTTTTCGAAGCAAAAGAAAATTCCGCTTTTGAATAACTGCGAAAGTTCGTTAATTTTAGTTTTTCCAGCCACATGTTTTTTATTTTTGGCAAGCCGGGCAAAAAAAAGTGCCCCGGCCGCCTAGTTTTATTCTTTTTACTTTTCCTGGGCAACCGAAGCATTTTTGACCCTCTCTTTTGTAAACCAAAAAATGGTCTTGATAAGAGCCTTTTTCCCCTTTCGCGTCTAAATAATACTGATCTGAGGCTCCCCGATATTGCAAACCCCTTTTTAGTACTTCTAAAATCGCTTCATACAGTTTTTTTACTTTTTTTTCACTAATTTCATTAGCGCTCTTTCTAGGATCAAGACGAGCCAAAAACAGGGCCTCATTGGCATAAATATTGCCAATTCCAGAAATCTTGCTTTGATCCATTAATAATACTTTTATTGATCGTGAAGTTGACGATAGAAGTTTTTTAAAATAAGAAAAGCTTAGATCGGAAAAAGGTTCCGGGCCAAACTCGTTTAAAATATTATCTAAATTGTTTTTCCCTTTAATTAGCCGAATATAAGCAAATTTGCGCAAATCACTTAATCTTAATTCAGCACCTTCTGAAAGACTAATTACTGCCCTTTGATAGTCGTCTTCCGGATCAATTTTTATTCGGAAAAAAAGTCTTCCGGTCATCTTTAAATGAACTCCCAAAACCAAGTTTTTTTCTAAAATAATTAATAAAAGCTTTCCTCTTCTTTTTACTTTTTTAATTTTTTTACCAACAATATTTTTTTTAACCTCTTTTAAAGAAGGTTTTATTTGTTTAGGACTAGCGGCAGAGATACTTTTTATTTTTTTTCCGACAATCAGCTTTTCCAATCCTTTTTTAATAGTTTCTATCTCCGGCAGCTCAGGCATTTAGCTTTTCCTCCACAAAGTCTTTTATTTCTTTTTTAAATCTTTTTTTGGAAAATTTCTTGGCCCAAGACCTAATCACTTTTGAGTCAAATTTATTTTCCCTTTTTTCAAACTGCAAAATTGCTTTTTTTAATGACTCTATTCCTTTTCCTTTAAAAAACACTCCGGTTACGCCGTCCTTTACCGTCTCTTTTGCTCCGCCGGAAAAGTGAGCAATTACTGGCTTGCCGTACGCGGCCGCCTCTACTGGAACAATTCCAAAGTCCTCTTCTATCACTGGATAAATTACCGCCCGACAAGAAGTGTAAAGCTTGGCTAGCTGAGCATCACTAACCCTTCCCAAATAGCTAATATTTGAATAACAGCTTGCTAGCTTCTTAACCTTATTGGCCAATAACCCTCCTCCGGCTAACAAAAGCGGTCTTTTTAATTCGCCGCAAGCCTTGATCGCCCAATCCGGATTTTTCGGGCCGACCAAGCGAGAAACAAAGAAATAAGGGGAGTCTTTAGTGATCTTTGCTTTCTTGATTTTTTTGGGTATTTCCACCGGTGGATTAATAACTTGAGAACCTCGCTGGTAAAACTTCTTAATCCGTCCCTTCACTTCTTTAGAATTAGCAATAAAATAATCAACCCTAGCCGAAGAGACTCGGTCATATTTTTTTAAAAACCCATTAATTGCTTTAGCATAAGCTCTAATTAACCAATATTTTTGCCAAGAGCGAGTAGTAGGATAGCCATACAAAGAGCGAGGCGGCGTATGGCAATAGCAGATATGTAAAGTTTCCGGAGCAGTAATTACTCCTTTCGGCATTGCCCAGGAAGAAGAAGAGATTACCAGATCATAGCCTTGAAAATCAAAACTTTCCCAAATTAGAGGAAGAAAAAAACGCAAAGGAGAAATTAGTTTTGCAGGCCAAGGAATTTTTTGAAACCAGGAAGCTTTGATTTCCCAATTTTTAACTTTATTTTTAAAAGGGCCTAGCAACTCCGGCTTATAAATAGAAACATAAACCGGAGACTGAGGATAAACTTCTTTTAAAGCAGACAAAACTCTTTCCGCCCCAGCATAGTCAATTAAATAATCATGGACAAGAGCAACTTTTAGTTTTTTTTTCACTTCCCTTTTAAACTTCCCAGAGCTCTTTGCCAATCTTGTTCAGTTAGCGCTTTATCGTGCCAGCAAGCCTTTCCTTCCATGAAAGAAACTCCTTTGCCAGCAATAGTATCTGCTACCACTACCGAAGGCTTTTGTCTTTCGGTGCGAGCCTGATGAAGAGCGGTAAGCAGGCGGCGAAACTCATGGCCATTGGTTTCTATCACCTGCCAGCCAAAAGAGCGATATTTATTGGTCAAAGAATCTAGGGGCATAATCCGGGAAGTTAAGCCGCCAATTTGAATTTGGTTGCGATCTACAATGGCCACCAAATTATTCAACTTAAACTTATAAGCGCTCATCACTGCTTCCCAAATTTGACCCTCTTGGTGCTCAGCATCAGAAAGCAAAATAAAAACATTATAATCAAATCTCCGTTCTTTTTTAGCAGCCAAGGCTAATCCCACTCCCAAAGATAATCCCTGCCCAAGACTGCCGCTGCTTGTTTCCACTCCCGCCAATTTACCCTTTTCCGGATGACCTTGAAGGCCAGAGCCAAAAGAGCGCAAAGCGCTCAGTTCTTGCTCTGGAAAAAAACCAGCCTCAGCCAAAACTGTATAAAGCGCCGGGCAATAGTGGCCGGCAGAAAGTAAAAACCGGTCCCTCTCCAGCCAACCCGGGTCTTGAGCTTGATACTTTAAAATTCCACCAAAATATAAGGCAATTAAAATATCTATACTGGACAAACTGCCAGCCGGGTGGCCGGATCCGGCTTGATAAAGGCTAGTAATTACCTTGCGTCGCAGTTTAATGCTTAATCTTTCCAGTTGAGAAATAGGCAAAGGCGTAAAACCGGATTTTCTGGATACCATTATTCTTCGTTTTCTAGCCGGACAGGCATAATAACTTGAAGCCAAGTATCATCGCCTTCTATTTTAAATAAAGCCGGAGACAGGCCTTGGGTAAATTCCAAAAGCAAATTATTTTCCTCTTGAGGTGCGGCATTAATAAAATCCAGTAAAAACTTAAAATTAAAAGCAATCTTCAAAGGCTCGCCTTCTACTTTGGCCGCCACAATACTTTGATTTTCGCCCATTTGCGGAGCATCGGCTCTAATAACAATCTCCTTTTTGCTAATTTCCAAAATAACAATATTAGCTTTTTCCTTAGCAAAAACCGAAGCTGTTTTAGTAGCCGAATGTAAATCTGTTTTGTCCACCCAAACTCGGGTTTTACTGGTTGTCGGAATAATTTTTTCAAATTCCGGGAATTCTCCTTCCAAAAGTCGGGAAGAAATTTGAGCATTGCCTAAGCCAAAAACTACCTGGTTCTCTTCTTTGGTTAAGCCCACTTCAACAAAATCAGCGTCAGTTAAACGAACAACTTCGGCCAAACTTCTTGCCGGCAGTAAGAAAATCACTTTTTTCTTATCCGAAGCTACTTCTTTTTTTAACCCTACCTTTTTTAAAGAAAGCCGGTAACCATCAGTAGCCACCATCCTGTACTCTTTGGCTAAAAACTCCCAATAAATACCCGCTAAAACCGGCCGGGTTTCATCAGTCGCCGCCGCAAAACTTACTTCAGCTACCGCCTGACTTAAACTTTTGGCTTCTAAAGAAAAAGTATTTTTAGAGGGAAGCTGAGGCAAAGAAGGAAACTCCTCTGGTTTAATTCCTACAAAGCTTGCTTTATTGCTCGCGCTCGCCACAACTAGCTGATTATTAATTAATTCCAAAGAAAGAGGCCCGGGCGACAAATAGGAAATAAATTCCGTAATTTCCCGCGCCGGAATAGCAATTTGGCCTTCTTTTTCTACTTTTGCTCCCAAATTTAAATTAATTCCCAAATTAAGATTGGTAGCTGATAATTTTAGCTTCTTTCCTTTAGTGCTAAAAAGAATATTAGTTAAAATAGGAAGCTGAGGTCGGGAATCAACAAAGCGGTTTACGGTTGCCAAAGCTTTATTCAGTTCTTCTTGCAGGATTTCTATTTTCATAAGTATTATATTGTTAATAAGGATATTAGTTACTAAATAGTATTAGTAATAGTAGGTGTTGTCAATAAGTGAACAACCCTTCTTGGCTTCTGGCCAAATACTCGGTTTATAACTAAAAATTTGCCGATAATTTAATTGTTTTATTGTATTTTGACTTATAACGAAGGAATCAGTTCGGGTTAAGTTTGGCGGAAAACTGCTTGGTTTTAGTTGAAAGCATTGGGGATAAAAATAGACCTTTTGTGGAAAACTATTCATTTACTGATAAATCGCCTTTTGAATATTAATGATTTGGTGGCGAATTTGTTGATTAGTGGAAAAAGCTCGGTCAATTTTATTTTGGGCATGCATAATTGTGGTATGGTCTCTTCCTCCTAAGATTTCGCCAATTTTTTGCAAAGGTAGCTCTAATTCCTTACGCAATAAATAAGCGCAAATGTGTCGGGCTAAGGCTAAGTCTTTTTTTCGACTTTTTCCACAAAGGGCGCTGGTTTTTACTTTAAAAGATTTTCCTACCACAGATAAAATGCGGCGCGAAGATACTCTTTTTTTGCTTTTTTGAGCCCTGATGCCAAAAAACTCTTTAACAAATTCAAGATCAATTTCGCTCTCTTCGCTTTCCGCCCGGGCGCTAATTTGAGACAAAACTCCTTCGAGCTCGCGAGTATTGGAAATAATAGTTTCCGCAATGAAACTAATTACTTCTTCAGGAAGAACTATTCTCCTGTTGCGGCTTTTTTGTTTCAAAATGGCTACCCTCATTTCAAAATCAGGAGACTGAACATCAATAGTTAACCCTCCCATAAATCGGGAAATAAGCCTTTCTTCTACCGGGTGAATTTCTTCTGGTTTGCGGTCGGAAGTTAAAATTATTTGCTTTTCAGCAATATACAGAGAATTAAAAGTATGGAAAAATTCTTCTTGGACATACTCTTTTCCGGCGATAAACTGGATATCGTCAATCAAAAAAACATCCGGCTGTCTAAACTTTTGTTTGAATTGAGCCATGTTCTTTTCTCGCAAAGAGGAAACCAGTTCGTTGGTAAAATTTTCTGTGGTGCTGTAAAGAATTTTCTTGGACGGATGCATTTTGCTGATCTCGTGGCCAATAGCCTGAAGCAAATGGGTTTTTCCTACGCCGACGCCCCCCCATAAAAAAAAGGGATTATAGGCCAAGCCCGGATTTTTAATAATTCCTTGAGCGGCAGCATAGGCAACATTATTAGAATTGCCAACTACAAAAGTTTCAAAAGTAAATTTAGGATGAAGCCCGGTTTTGGGATTATATTGCTGCTGGTGATTTACTACAGGAAAAGAAGCAGTATTTGGTGAGGCAAAAAGGGGACCAGTATCAACGGTACTCTTTGCTTCTTTTTTTAGCTGAAAAGCGATTTTTTTTATTTTAAACCCCAGCTGATTTTCCAAGGCTTGCTGAATCAAGCCCCGATAGCGGCGGGAAAGAAGATCAGCAATATAGGAACTGGAAGTAGAAAAAACCACCTCTTTTAAAGAAAAGCTGACTTTTTTAATTTTTGTGGGCGAAAAAAGAGTTTGAAAAACTGCCGGACCCACCTCTAGCTTTATTTCTTCTAAAGCATCCTGCCAAAATGAAGAGATTTTCTTTTTATTGGTCATTATATTATCATTAAAAAAAGCAGGAATAGAAGGCAGGAAACAATTTAAATTCTAAAGTAGTTTTCCACAAAAAGCAAGGAGAATATTTCCGCATTATCTCCGAATTATCTCCGCAATCCTTTTTTGCAGTTGAACCAGAGGTTTTTGCTCGGTAAAATTAAACAATGCCCAAAAAGCCTTTAATCAGAGTTGATGTCTCTTGGCAAACTCCGAAAATATTATTTTTAGGAGCAGATACTTTTTTGGGGAGCAATTTTTTGCGCCAGTTATTAGGCAGTCAGCTGGAAATTTGGACAGTAGTTAACAGCCAAAAAGGACTAGAGGCGCACCCTCATTTAAAAGTTTTTTCTTTGGCTCAAGATTGGCTTAGCGCGCTTCCGGAAAAAATAGATTATTTTGTCGATTTTCTGAACTTTTCTGATAGCTGTCGGATTGCTCAAGAAAAAAACTCCCGCTTGCTTTCGGTAGTGGATCAAGAGCAAAAAGGGTTGGTTCTGGATAAAGAAGAAAATGGTTTAGATTGGAGACTGGCCAAAACCTCTTTTGTTTTTGGACCGACAGAAAAACTGGAAGAATTGACCTTTTTAAACAAGGTGCTTTTAAAAGCAGTTTTGAATGAAAAAATTACCCTTCCTTTTTCTGAACTCGGGCATATTTATCCTCTTTATATTACCGACTGCTGTAATTTTTTAGAACAGGCTCTTTTCTCTCCGGCAATGGAGAAAAAAGAGATGCTTTTGGTGGGCAAAAAGGTTAGCTGGCAGAGGTTTTTGGATTATTTGGAAAAAAGATCACAATTTACTAATGGCATTCGGGTGGATACCGACCTGGTTTTGCCAGAGATAAATTCGGCTAAGGAAAACGAGCTTAAGGAAGATTTTGGCTGGGAGCCTTTGGTTTCTTGGAAAAAGGGAGTAGATAAAACTTTGCAATATTTTTTCCAGAAAAAAGAAAAAAAAGAGCTTGATTTTGCTCCTAAAGAATTTTTGCCGAAGAAAGAAGAGTCAAAAAAGGAAGAAAAAGAATATTTTAAACCGCGAGTAGTAAGCACTAAGCTTCCAAAGCCTAAAAAATTACTTAAAAAAAAGAAAAGGGACCCTTCTTTAGCCATAGATCAGAATTTTTGGGATCAAGAGCCGGAGCAGGCCTTGCCTTTGCCTCTTTCTCCGATTATAGTGAAGGCCCGCTGGCAGGAAGAAGAGGTTAAAACAGAGCCAAAACAAGAAGTGGTAAAAATACCTGCATTAGAGGAAAAGGCTCCAAAACAGTTTAAAAAACGAAGAGTTTCCTGGCTGATTCCAGCCTTTGCTTTAATGCTTTTGGGCTATTTATTTACTCCTTTTTTAGCGGGCGGTTTTTATTTAGGATTAGCTTATTTTCAGCTTGCCGGGGGACTGAAAAATAGCCAAAATTATCTTTGGAAAGAAGCAGGGGCTCAAGCCCAAAAAGCAGAACTGTATTTTGATCAAGTCTTTTCTTTCTGGCAAGCGGGCTTAGGTCAAAAAGGACTATCTTTGGCGCAAAGCGGGAAAAAGGCGAGCAGCGTTCTTAGCCAGGCAGGGGCCTTGGCTGATCTTGGCTTGGAGCTTAATCGGGCTCTTTGGCAGGGGGAAGGAGACGCCTTTCTTGTTGGCGATAAAATTCGGATTCAGGAAGAAGCTTTAAGCCGAAGAGTGAATTTATTATCGGCCGAATTAGCGGGCGGCGGCAATAATTTTAATTTCTTAATTAAAAGAAGTAATTTAATTGATTGGCAGGAAAAGATAGCCAAGGCTCAGGAGATTTTAGCTAAAAGCGAAAAAATGCTTGTTGGCTTTGACTGGTGGTTGGGACAAAAAGAGCCGCGCCGAATTTTGATTGTTTTTCAAAATAATATGGAATTAAGACCCACGGGCGGCTTTATTGGCTCTTTGGCCATTTTGGAAGTAAGCAACGGCAAAATTAGCCAGTTTAAAGTGGAAGACGTGTATACTGTTGATGGCCAATTGGCGGGTCATGTCGAGCCTCCTTTAGTGCTAAAAAATATTTTGGGCGAATCCGGCTGGTATTTACGGGACAGCAACTGGAGCCCGGATTTTCCGACCAGCGCCGAGAAAATCAGCTGGTTTTATCAAAAAGAAACAGGCGCGAGCGTGGACGCAGTGATTAGCCTTAACTTGGATAGTGCTAGAAAAATCCTTTCTCAAATCGGCGAAGTTTATTTGGCCGACTACAATGAAAAAATAAATGCTGACAATCTTTTTGCCAAAGCTGAATTTTACTCGGAAACTAACTTTTTCCCCGGCTCAACTCAAAAAGCCTCTTTTCTTTCTGCTTTAGCCGGCCAGATTTTGGCAGTAACCCAAAACACCCCCGATCAAGTGGCCTATCCCCTGGCCCAGGCTGTTTTAGATTCGCTTGAAGAAAAAGAAATTTTGATTTCTACTACTGACCCTGAAATAAATCAGGCTTTACAGGCGAATAATTGGGATGGTCGAATAAAGTCAGTAACCTTAGGCAAGCAGTCAAGTTTTAGCGATTATCTTTTCCTAGTAGAAGCAAACTTGGGCGTTAACAAGGCTAATTATTTTTTGCGCCGCAGCTTAAATCTACTAATAGATCCAAGTCAAGAAAAAATTAATCATGTTCTTCAAATTAATTATGAAAACACCAGCCAAAGCACTAGCTGGCCGGGCGGAGAGTATAAAAATTACTTGCGCCTTTTTCTTCCTTTAGGAACGAGCATTGACAGGGTGATTATTTACGATCCTTTAAAAGGAAAGGAAGATAGTCAAAAAATCATTGTTCGCGATGAACTTGATCAGGAAAGGGAAAAAGAAAAATTAGTTTTGGGATTTTTGGTAGAAGTGCCGATCAATTCTCGGCGGGTGGTGGAGGTGGAGTATTCCCAAAAAATAAATTTGCCCCAAGACGGCTGGCATTATTTGCTTTACCTGCAGAAGCAGTCAGGAATGGGGAATTCTCCTTTAAAAGTGGCGATTATTTTGCCGGAGGGTTTTAAGCCTTTGCAAACAAGCCGGCCAGCAGTTTTAGATCAAGAAGCTCTTATTTTTGAGGGCTTGTTTACCAGCGATTGGCCGCTTGCTCTGGAGCTGAGCCGCTGAGGTATAATTTAATAATGAGAAGAATGTTTAAATTCCTCATTCTGCTTTTCTTGGTCATTTTTCTTCCTTTTGTTTTTCCGGTTTTAGGAAAAGAATGCAATGAAGGCGATCCTCAGCTGGACAGTCTTTGCCGCCAAGAAGAAAAAGTAAGAGAGGAGCTTTCTTTATTAACCCAGGCGATTAGCGGAGCAGAAAAGTCTTTATCTGAACTTAACGCTCAGATTACCGGAATTCGCGCTTCTATTAATCAAGCACAAAAGGAGGTAAAGACTATGGAAGAAGAAATTACTAATGGGCAAAAGGAAATTGAATCGCAAAAAAAACTGCTTTTTGCCAAGATAAGAGATCTTTATATTCAGGAAACGAAACTCTCGGCCTTGAATATTTTTTTGGCTAGTCAGAATTTTGGCCAAGCTTTAAAGCAATATAATTATCTTAAAGTAGCTGGCCAGCAGGATAAAAAAATTATCACAGGCATTAGTAATAAAATTACCAGTTTAAATCAGAGCAAGCAAAGTTTAGAGGGAAAGTCGCAAAGCTGGCTTTCTTTAGAAGAAGACTTAGACACAAAGGCGGCGGGGTTGGAAAAAGATATCAAGGGAGCTACTGCTTATGAAGGAGAGCTGAATGATAAAATTGCGGCGATTAAAGCGGAACAGCAAAGAATTTTAACGGAAAAAACAGGTCTTTTTCAAACTAGTGTCGGTGACACGCCCAGCGTTGATGATCCCTGCTCCGGCCCGCCCGGAGCAGGCAATTTTTGCTCTCCTGCTTTTTCCCCTGCTTTTGCTCTTTTTTCTTTTGGCGCGCCTCATCGCACTGGCATGAGCCAATATGGCGCTTACGGCAGGAGCAAAGAGGGCCAGTCAGCTGAGGACATTTTAAGCGCTTATTATCAAGGAGCTAATTTAGTCAAGGATTATAGTGTGCCGGATACGATAGGGGTCGACGGCTACGGCCGGATCGCATTTGAAGATAATTATCTTTTGGGAATTTATGAAGTACCTGAAAGCTGGGGAGATAAGGGCGGATTTGAAGCCCTTAAGGCCCAGGCCGTAGCGAGTAGAAGCTATGCTTTGGCGGTAACCGGAAATGGCAACGGCACAATCTGCCCTACGGAGAGCTGCCAGGTATATAGGTCTGCGCTGAAAACAGGCAAATGGGAAGAGGCAGTTCGGGCAACACGAGGCTGGGTACTGATGAAAGACGGATCGCCGGCCAAGGCGTACTATGCCTCTACTTCGGGAGGCTTTACTATTTCACAGTGGGGCTGGGCCGGTATCAAAGATGCCAAAGACGGGGATTGGCCCAATAACGCTTATGAAAAGATTGCCGGGTCGCCTTGGTTTTACAAGGCTTGGTATAAAACTCGAAGCGGCCAAAGCTGCGGTCGTTCCTCTCCTTGGTTGAGCGATGAAGAAATGGCAGATGTGGTAAATGCTCTTTTGGTTTATACTCATAATTCTTCCGAGTCTATCCATCTTTCTCAAGTAGACGGTTGTTGGGGAAGCGTGCCGGAAACTTGGTCTAAAGAAGAATTGGCCGGCCGAGCCGGAAGCTATGGTGGGCCAGTAAGCAGAGTCAGCAATGTAAGCGTTAATTATAGCAATAGTGGAGTGACCCATGAAGTAAAGATTGCCACCGATCGGGGAGAATTCACTTTTTCCGGCTCTGACTTTAAAACGGTTTTTAATCTTAGAGCGCCCGGAGCAATTCACTTAAAGTCTTCTCTTTTTAATCTAGTTAAAATTTAATTTTTAATTAATGTCATTGCTGAAAATCAAAAGATTTTTTTTGACCCTCGCCTTGTTTAGTGTTCCTTTTCAGTGGGGCAGGCATTTTTGGCCTTCGTTTTCTTATGTTTTAGGTCTGCCAGTTGATTATCTATCTCCGACAATTTATGTAAGCGATGTCTTGTTCTTTGCGTCTTTTGTTTTTTACCTTCGGGCTTTTTCTTTAAAAATTGATATTATTTCCTTTTTAAAAAAATACTGGTGGATAGCCCTTTTTTTAGCTGGAAATATTATTTTGGCTTTGAGCCCAAAAGTAGCTTTTTTGGGGTGTCTAAAGCTTTTTGCCAGAATTTATCTAGTTTTTTTCTTAGTCCGGCAGGAAAAAAAATGGGCAAGAAAGAAACTGCCTTTGATTATTTGTTTTTGGCTGGTTGCAGAAGTTGTTTTAGTTGTTGGCCAGTTTGTTTCCCAAGGCTCTTTAGGAGGACTGGCTTATTTTTTAGGAGAAAGAAACTTCTCTGTGTCCACTCCGGGAATAGCCAAGATAGAGCTTGGACACCAGCTTTTTTTAAGAGCCTATGGTAGTTTTTCCCATCCTAATTCTTTGGCAGGCTTTGCTCTTCTTAGTCTTTTTCTTTTTCCTTTTAAAAAGATGCCAAGATACATAAGTTTTTTAGTTTTGTTAGCGGGCTTGGCTTGTTTGTTTTTCAGTTTTTCCCGGACTGCCTGGTTTGCCGGCTTCTTCGTTTTGCTTTGGCCAAAAATAAAAGAAGGGCGAAAAAAGACAAAACTCTTCTGGTTTTTGCTTTTTGCTTTACTGGCCGGCTTCTTGCTTTATCTTTTTCCAAACCCTTTGGCCTTAACTGAGCGGCTGACTTTGGCCCAAGCTTCTTTGGCAATGTTTTGGCGCAGGCCGCTATTGGGGACGGGGTGGGATAATTTTTTTGCCGCTCTTCCCTTTTTTTGGCCTTTTTCTCAAAATTCAAAAATTGTTCTTCAGCCGGTTCATGATCTTTTTCTCTTGATTGCTTCTCAAGCAGGCTTAGCGGGCCTGACATTAACCGGACTAATTCTTAAAAAAGCGATTAAAAAAGAAAATGAGATCTGGTGGCTGATTGTTTTTTTGACTGGTTTAACGGATCACTATTGGCTGACCCTAAACCAGAATATGAATTTGGTTGGAATTATTCTTGGGCTTGCTCTTTAGGCTCTGCGGGGGTTTCTTTTTCTTCTTTTTGCTCCTCAGCCCCTTCCGTCGGGGTCGCTTCTTCTTCAGCTGGTTTTTCTTCTACTGCTTCTTCTTTGGCCGGCGCCTCAATTTTTACCAGCAGCAATTCCAAAGAAGTTTTTACTTCTACTTTATCTTTTTCCCAGCCGGATTTTTCTAAAGCTTCTTTAAGGGCAATTGCTTGATCTATCTTTTCCAGCGAATCAACGGAGACAACTAGTTTTTCCGGAAGATCAGCGGGGAGAGCTTCTGCTTCAATTTCATTAACTAGATGAACCAGCACCCCTTCGCCTTTTTCTGCCGCTGGAGCTTTGCCGCTTATTTCTACTGGAATATCGGCAGTTACTTTTTGGGTTAGGTCTACCTGGTAAAAATCAAGATGAATAAGCTCATCGCTAACCGGATCTGTTTGAAGGTTATGAAGCAAGACAGGGCGGCTTTTTTTCTCTTCTTTTATTTTTAGATCTACCAAGCCGGTTTCTCCCGCTTGCTCGTAAACTTTTTTAGCTTCTGTTAGGCTTGTCTGGACCGCTAAAGATTTTATTTCTTTGCCATAAATATTAGCCGGCAGAATTTTTTCCTGTCTTAAATTTTTTACCTTCCGACCTTTTATTTTTCTTTTTTCTACTTCCAGAACTGGGCGGTCAGTTTTTTTGGTATCAGTCATTGGCAAAGGCTATTGTAACAAAAGGTTTAGTCAAAATCCAATTTGGGAGCGGATTATTCTTTGTTTTTGCTATAATGATTTTAAAATGGCAGAAGAGCAGTTAAAACAAGCACTGGAAAGATTGTTTGAAGAAGGCCCGGCTCAAGATCGAGATCCTAGAGAAAAATACTGGCTGGTGGACCGCGAAGAAGAGGCGTTGGCTGAAGACTTGTTGTCAGTTAAAGGAATTGATTCAGAAACTATTCGCCGGATAGGGCGTATCGCGGCAGAAGCGGCTGTGATTGCTGCTTCAGAAACCCTGCCAGAAGAAGGGCAGAAAAGATTGCACCTGGAAAAGTCGAGAACGAGTGTGGAAAAAAAAGTAAATCAGTTTTTACGACAGCAGCGAGTTTCTCCTTCTTTGCGCCGGACTGTTTTGCGGCGTTTAAAGCGGCAGCCGAGCGTAGTTAGGGCGCGCGTTTTATCAGCCCAAAATGTGCTGCAAAAGGCGCTTGAGAGGGAAGGCCTGACTTCCCCTGGCTTGCTTAGCGCCGAGCTGGTAGAAACTGCTTCTCAAGAAGCTCCAAGTCGCCGTTCAAGATTTGACAATAAAACTATTAAGGCTCGAGCGGCAATTGCCGTTCAAAGAGTAAAAGAAACTGGGGCGGCTCCTTTGCTTAAAGCTGGGCAAGCGGAAGGCGCCTTAAGGTCAGCAATACGCAGCAGCCAGAATGGCGAAAAGACACAAGCGGTTCTGGTTCGCGTAGCCTTGGAAAATCCGAATCAGGTAAAACAAATAATAGATAAAAAGAAAAAGGAGCTGCTTTTGCCTGAGTTGGAAAAAAATTTAGGTGTCGATTTAAGCGGTGACGAGCAGTTGTCTAAGCTTCCTGACCAGCTTATTGCTACCCAGACAAGGGCTAATCTTTATGGACTTAGCGTGGGCAGAGAGCAAATTCCTCAAGAAGTATTAACCCATTTGGAGGCAGAAGCTGGAGAAAGGCCAAGCTATTCCTATGAACAGGTGGCGGAGGCAATAAATAATCAAGATGTTTTTACGCCGGAAAGACTGGAAGCAATTTGGCCTTTGCTGGATCAGGATCAAAGATTAACTTTTCGTGGTAGTTTACGGCTTTTTCAGACAAGCCAGCAAAGCCTTGAGCAAAATCAGTCTTTTACTCGCTGGCATCAGAATTTGAATGATCTGCAAAAAGAAAAGCTAGGATGGCTAGAAGGTGCTTTAGGTCAGCAAAACCAAATTGTTCAGACGGTTTTAGATAATCCGATTTATCAATTTAAACAAAAGTTGGGCGGAGCAGTAAATAACCTAGCTGCTCCGGTTAAAAATTGGTTTTTGCAGACCGGGGTGGGTCAGGCGGCTCAAGGATTAGCACTTAAAGTTGGCCAAAAAGCAGCGGAGTTTGCAGTTCAATCAGGCGCGAAAAAACTGCTCGCTTCCGGTGCCGCTAAAGCAGTTGCGGCAGGCCTATCAGCTGCTTTGGGGGTAAGCACAGCGGGGGTGAGCTTGCTTATTCAGGGAGCAATAATGCTTGGCGGGGCTATTTTAAAAGGAGCGGCAAAAACAGGCCGGAAGGTCCTAAATGCTTTAGGCGTTGACAGCGATCAATTACGCCGCAATTTTGGTTTCCTGGGTGGTTTGGCGGCCAAGGGGTTGGAGGTAGCTGCCGGCATTCCGGCGGCGATTATCAAAGTGCCGGTGGATCTAGGGGTGCCGATATTAGTGGGCTTGGCTGGAGCTATTGGCTTGCCTATTGTTTTAGCCTTAATGGCCTTTGCCGTTGCCGGCTCTTCGCAAAGAATGTCCATGGAAGGCGGTGGCCGCGGTGATTTATCGCCAGACCAAATAGCGACACTAGAGAGAGGAGTAAATCCTGAAGGGGATCAGCTAGCGGTTAGGATTCAGCGGGCCTTTGATGCTTGTGGATTAAGTGGAGCAATCACCGCGGCATCTTTGTCTGATAAAAGTAATTGCTTGACCGGACAGGGAATAAGAGCGGAAAGCATTAATGTTTTGATTGGTTCGGCCCAAGCTTATACTTTTTTGCAGTGCGTGGCGTTTGTGCGGGCTTCAGTAATTGACCTTCCTCCTTTGGGCGATGCGCGGGATTTTGCCGACCCGCCCGTAAATTATCCTTGGCAGCCTTTAGAAGATTTAAATCGGGTTACGGAAGGACAGATTGTTGTATGGGAGAGGGGATATGGCCACATGGGGGTGATTACTAAAGTGGAAAAGGGGCCTGATGGCACCCAGGCTGTTCTTTGGGTAACTCAGGCTTGGGGAGATGATGCTAGTCAAGGAGTGGTGAATACGACCAAGATACTTGTAAGTGAACCAGACATGATTTTAGAATATATTAGTGGTGGAGGAGGCGGGGGATAAAAATGAAAAAAATAATTGGCAGATATTGGCTTTTAGTTTTCTTAGCTTGTTTGGCTACTATTTTATTGGTAGCCAGAAGCAGTAAGCAGAAGTTGCCGGTAATTACCAGTATTGATCCGCCCTCTGGCCAGCTTGTGGACTTAGATCAAAATATCAAGATAGGGCTATCTGACGCGAGCGGCTTAAAAGCTTCGGATTTTAATCTTAAGACTGCTCCGTCTTTTGATAATAGCCTTAGCGTGCAGGATGGATTTTTGCTGATTGAGGTAAAAGGAGAATTGATTCCGCAAGAAAATTATTTTCTAGAGTTAAATTTCCAAAATCAACCGATTTATAGCTGGACTTATTATTTTAATCCTCCTCAAGCTGCTCCGGCTCCTGTTTTAGGTCAGGGGGAACCAGGGATTAGGCAGGAAATTTTAGATCAGACACTTGGTGATTACCCCTTAATACTAAAAATACCCTATGAAACAGAGGATTTTTCTTTAGGCTATGTTTCTCCCTTAATTTTGGGGGTAAAAATTAAAAAGGGGACCAAGGAAGGAGTGTGGCAGGAAGTAGCAGACTGGATAGAAAGCCAGGGCTTGCCGGCCGACAGCCACGAAATTGTTTGGCTGGAGTAAAAGCTAAAGATAAGATATAATAGTTATTATGGTTAAAAGGACTTATCAGCCAAAAAAATTAAAACGCAAGCGCAAACACGGTTTTTTGAAAAGGACTAAAACCAAGGCCGGAAAAAGAGTTTTAAAAAGAAGAAGAGACAAGAAAAGAAAACGCTTGACTGTTTAAGAAAATAATAATTTTTTAAGTGTGACCCTTGCAAGAAAACACCGTTTAAGAAAAGAAGCTGATTTTAGCCAAGTTAAGGAAAAGGGTAGGCTTTATTCTCATTCTTTCCTGGGCATTTTAGTTTTTAATACCGGCAAAAACGAGCTTTCCCAATTTGGCTTTCTTATCTCCAAGAAAATAAGCCCCAAGGCGACTTTGCGTATTAAGCTTAAAAGACAGCTATCCGAAATAGTCTACCCTTTAATTTCCCAAATTAAACCAGGGACAAAGATTGTTTTTTTGCCGAAAAGAGCGATTAAAGAAAAGTCTTTTTTGGAAATTAAAAGAGCCACAGAAGAATTATTGACCAAATCCGGAATTTTTGAGAATGAAAAAAATAGCTCTTAAAGCAATTCATTTTTACCAAAAATATCTTAATCTCCGGAACTCCTCTTGCCGGTTTACGCCAACTTGTTCAAAGTATAGCTATCAAGCAATTAACCGCTATGGTATACTCAGGGGTTTATTTTTAAGTTTAAAAAGAATTGGGCGGTGCCACCCCTGGTCTTCCGGCGGCTGGGACCCGGTTTTATAAAAAATGAATGTAGGACAAATATTGCTTTATCAGCCAATTATCAGTTTGCTTATTCTTTTTTATCATCTTTTGGGGAATTTGGGCTTGTCTATTGTGGCTGCTACATTGCTTATCAGAGTAATTCTTCTTCCTCTTTCTTTGCCGGGGATGAAAGCGGCTTTTAAAATGCAGCAGCTTTCTCCCCAGCTTGCTAAGCTTAAAAAAAAGTACGGCCAAAATAAGCAAAAATTAGCCAAGGCGCAAATGGAGCTTTATCGCTCTCAAAAAATCAATCCGGCGGCCGGCTGCTTGCCTCAAATATTACAGATAGTTATTTTGATTACCCTGTATCGGGTTTTTAACGATGTTCTTTTGTCAGCCGATCCGGCCACGGTAATAGAAAAAATTAATGGAGCTGTTTATTCTTTTTTGCGTCTTCCGGAAAGCACTGTTTTGTCTTCCCGTTTTCTTTATCTTAATCTAACAAAGCCGGATCTAGTTAAATTATTTAATTTTTCTATCCCGGGGCCTTTTTTACTTCTTTCAGTAGCTTCTCAATATTTGGCGGCAAAATTAATGCTTCCGGTGGTGAAAAAAGAAGAAAAGGTTGCCCAAAAAACAGAAAGCACCGCCGATGATTTGAGCGCGATGATGCAAAAGCAATCTTTGTATATTTTCCCTTTTATGACTTTATTTCTTGGTTATAGCTTTCCTTCAGGCTTGATTGTTTACTGGACAACCTTTTCTCTTTTTAATTTGGCTCAACAATGGATCCTAAAGAAAAAAATACAAAAATGAAGCAAAAAAAGGACTCTAGGGGCGAAAAAATAGTTCTAAAAACATTAAAAAAACTGCTTTCCTTGCTTTCTGAAAAAGAGGCGAAGGCAAAAGTTTCAGCCGGAAAAGAAGGAGAAATTCTTGTTAAGCTGGAAACTGCCGACCCGTCTTTTTTAGTAGGTTTTCAAGGGAGAGGGCTGGCCGCTTTGGAGTTAATATTAAAATTAATGGTTTCTTCTCAGTTAGATGAATGGCGGCCTGTGCTTTTGGAAATTAATGATTATCGGAAAAAACAGGAAGATCAGGTAATTAATCTGGCTAAAAAAGCGGCGGTTGAAGTGGAAGCAAGCAAGCGGCCGGTTTATTTGCCGCCGATGTCTTCTTGGGAGAGGAGAATTATTCATCTTCAGCTTGCCGATCACCCTCTGGTCTCTACAGCTTCAGAAGGGGAGGGAGAGAGTCGGCGAGTAGTGGTTAAGCTCAAGTAAATAATGGCCAAGCTAGTCGTTTTCACCGATGGAGCGGCTAGGGGAAATCCAGGCCCGGCTGGCGCTGGGTTTGTTGTTAAAAATGCCGAACAAAAAATTATTTTTTCCGGTAAAAAATTTTTAGGGAAGAAAACTAACAATGAGGCAGAGTATGAAGCGGTTTTGCTCGCTTTAAATTGGCTGGATGGTTGTCAGGGTTTAAGCCAGGAGGAAGTGGAATTTTATCTTGATTCCCAGCTGCTGGCAAACCAGCTTTCCGGGAATTGGAAAATAAAAGCTAATAATTTAAAGCCCCTAATTTTCGAGATTAAAAGAAAAATTGCCTCTTTAGAAATAAAGGCCCGCTTCTTTCATCTCCCTCGGGAAAAAAATAGCCGGGCGGACTATTTGGCCAACTTGGCGATTGATGAAAAAAGAAATTATTAAAAATACGGCAGTTCAGCTTTTTGGCCGAGGCTTAATTATTCTTTTTGGTTTAATTGCCACGGCTTTGCTCACTCGTTTTCTGGGAGTAGCTGCTTATGGAGAATATAGCTTTTTACTGGCCTTTTTTCTCTTTTTGGTAACGCTGGCTGACTGGGGAACGCCTTATATTGGAGTCAGAGAAATTTGCCGGCAAAAAAAAGAAGAAAAAGCCAAATTAGTTTTTACGAATTTAACAATATTAAGAGCTTATTTTTTAGCTTTGGCCTTGCTTCTGGCGGGGGGAGCAATAATAATTCTGCCCCTTTTTTCTAACCTGAAAGTCCTTGCTTTTATTTTGCTTCCTGCTTTAGTTTTTACTAGTTTTCAGACTAGCTTTTCTCTTGTTTTCCAGGCCCAGTTGAGCTTTTTTTGGCAAACCTTGGCTGAGGTTTTGAATTCCGGATTATTTTTGCTTTTTTTATTTCTGGCTTTGGCGAAAAACTTGGGCTTGCCCGGAGCAGTTTGGGCTTTAGCTGGAAGCCGCTTAGTTTCTTTTTTGACCCTTTTTGTTAAAGGAAAGAAATATTTTTTAGGCTGGAGCTTGAAGAAAAAAGAAACACTTAAATTGCTGGCAAAAGAAAGCCTTCCCGCCGGCGCTCTTCTTTTTTTATCCACGGCCTACGATCGACTGGTGGATACTTCCTTTTTACGCTATTATTGGGGTTCTTCTGCGGTGGGAATTTATGGCTTGAGCTATAAGCTTTACAGCAATTTGATTTTACCGATTTATTTTTTGTCTCGCTCTCTGTTTCCGCTTTTTTCTCAACGAAAAGAGGGCAAAAAACAAAAAGCGGCTTTTAGGCTAGGGATAAGCTGGGCGCTTTTGTCTGCTTTCTTAATTCTTTTGGCGGGCTATTTATTTGCTCCTTTGGTTATTTTCCTTCTGGGAGGAGCGGATTTTTCTGCTTCTTCACTCTTGCTTCGTCTTCTTTTATTCTCCTTGCCTTTTACCTACCTTAACCATATCTTTGGCTTTCAATTAATTGCTCAAGGCTATCAGCGGGTGAGCTTGAAAATCGGGCTTTTTTCCTTGGCTTGGAACCTGAGCCTTAATTGGTGGGCCATTCCCCGGTATTCTGCCCTAGGAGCAGCCGGAGTAACAGTGAGTACCGAAATTGTGGTTTGTTTGCTTCATTTTCTTTTTTCCTTTAAAAACCTTTTTGGCCACCGAAAAAGACATGCGTCGTGGTATAATAAAGCTAATGGCCAAAAGAGAAAATAAGAAGAAGCAAAGGATTTTATCGGCAAGAAACCTGGGCAAGGCTTTTTTAGGCTTAGTCCTTGCTTTTTATTTGTTCTTGGGATTGGCTAGTTTAAATACCACTTCTATTGAGCAGATTCCTCTTTCCCAGGCTTTGGAAAAAATTAAACAAGGAGATGTTGGACAATTAACGGTAATTGATAATCGGATTGAGCTTGAGCTGAAGCAAGAGAATAAAATTATTTATACTACCAAAGAGGAAAATATTAGCTTTACTCAAATTTTGTCTGATGCCGGAATTGATCCTCTTAGCGTTAACTTGAGCGTAAATAATCAGGATTGGACAAAAGTTTTGGTGGATGTTTTTGGCATGCTTTTGCCCTTGGCTTTTACCGGCTTTTTATTTTGGTATATTTTTAGACAGGCGGGTCGAGCTCAAAGCAGTATTTTCTCTTTTGGAAAATCCAAGGCTAAGCTTTTTGTAAAGGGCAGGCAGGATATTAAATTTAATGATGTGGCGGGTTTAAAAGAGACTAAAGAGGAAATGATGGAAGTAGTGGATTTTTTGAAAAATCCGGAAAAGTATCGCAAGGTTGGCGCTCGCACACCTAAGGGAGTATTACTGATTGGCCCCTCAGGAGTAGGTAAAACTTTATTAGCGCGGGCAGTGGCGGGGGAGGCTGACGTGCCTTTTTTTTCCATGGCCGGGTCAGAATTTATGGAGATCTTGGTGGGAGTGGGGGCAAGCCGAGTGCGAGATCTTTTTTTGACAGCGAAAAAGAGTGCGCCCGCTATTATTTTTATTGACGAGCTTGATGCTATAGGCCGCAGTCGAAGTGCTGGGGCAATGCCGGCCCATGATGAGCGGGAGCAAACTTTAAACCAAATTTTAGTGGAAATGGATGGTTTTGAGCCAACGGATAGAGTAGTGATTATTGCCGCTTCTAATCGCGGTGACTTGCTTGATCCGGCCTTATTGCGGCCTGGCCGCTTTGACCGGCGAATAGTTTTAACTCTGCCAGACCTGGAGGAGAGAAAAGCGATTTTAAAACTTCATTCTAGCGGCAAGCCATTTATAAAAAGACTTTCTTGGGAAAAAATTGCCCGCCGAACGGTTGGCTTTTCCGGTGCAGACTTAGAAAATATGCTCAACGAGGCGGCAATTTTAACTGCCCGCAGCCGAAAAACAGCCATTGGCTTGGAAGAAATTGAAGAGGCAGCTTTAAAAGTAAAGCTTGGTCCGGAGAAAAAAAGACTGCAGTCCAAAAAAGACAGAGAAATAACTGCTTATCATGAAGCGGGCCATGCTTTAGTAAGCTTTTATGTGCCGGAAATTGATCCGGTTGAGCGGGTTTCTATTGTTTCTCGAGGGGTAGCCTTGGGCTATACCTTGATTTCGCCCCGGCAGGATCGGCTTCAGGAAACTAAAACAAGATTGCTTTCCCAGATTACCACTCTTTTGGGCGGCCGAGCTGCGGAGGAATTTCAGTTTTCGGAAATGACTACCGGTGCGGCTTCGGATATTGAACAAGCAACAAAAATCAGCCGAAAAATGGTGACGGAGTATGGCATGAGCAGTTTAGGGCCGCTTAATTTTGGCCCAAGCTTTGAACAGGGTGATTCTTTTCGTTCTTATTTTAGCGATCAGGAGATTTCTTCTCAGATGCGCTCTCAAATTGATAAAGAAATTAAGGCGATTATTGATTTATCTTATAAACAAGCCCAGAAAATAGTAAAAGAAAATAAAAAATACCTAGACAAAATCGCCCAAAAGTTAGTGGAAAAGGAAACCTTGACCGGAGAAGAGCTGGTCACCTTAATTAAAAATGGCTGATATTTATACTGCCCAAAGCGAGCGTTCGGAAAAACTCAAAGAGGTTCGGAAGGAAGTTTATCGACTAGTTGGCAAAGAAACTAATTTTTTTAAATCTTTTGTTGCGCGGCCTAAATACCTTAGTTTTGAAAATCAGCTGGTAGAGGAAAAAGTAATTTTACTGTTGCGCCGCCACTGGATCACCAATTTGCGCTGGATTTTGATTATTGCCTTGATGCTCGTGGCCCCTCTTTTTCTGCCCTATCTTCCTCCTTATGAATGGCTGCCGGATCAGTTTCGGCTTGTTTTGGTTTTAATGTGGTATTTATTCGTTTTGGCCTTTTTTTTAGAAGAATTTTTTTCCTGGTATTTTTCCGTGAATATTATTACGGACGAAAGAATTATAGATATTGATTTTGTGAGCCTGATTTATAAGCGGGTATCAGATGCAGAAATTGTTAACATTCAGGATGTTACCTATAAAATGGGGGGATTTTTAGGCACAATGTTTAATTATGGCACGATTTTTATTCAAACGGCAGCTGAAGTGGGCGAATTTGAATTTGAAAGCGTGCCTCGGCCGGCCCTGGTAGTTAATATTTTGCAAAGACTGCGGTTAGAAGAAAAGCAGGAAGAGCTGGAAGGGAGGTTGAGTTAATATTATAACCCTTCCCTTCTCTCTTTGGCTGGTGGCCAAGATCTTTGTCTTATTTTGTTTGGGCCTGTATATTATTTTTGCTTTGGTTCTGTTGCGCCAAGTGTTAATGATGGATCGGGTGATTGAAAGCCCTCATAACTGGATTATTAAAGGATTTGCCTATCTTCATCTGCTTTTAAGTCTTTTGGTTTTTTTATTAGCGATATTTCTTCTTTAGTCTTCCTTCTTTTTTCTCACTAGTGTTACAATTAAGTGGTGAAAATTGTTTTTAAGGAAATTATTGGCACTCCAGACAATCAAGGCTGGGTGCAGATTCATCATTTTAGCGGTGTGGAAAAAGAAAAAAAGGAAAAACGGGGGCAGCTTCTTCTCCTTCTTTCTTTAAAAGATGCCTCGGAGGAAGCAGCTACGGGTTATGGCCGGGAGATAATTTCTCGAACTTATGAAGAATATTACGGTAACCTAGAAGGTTCGCCCATGAATCGGTTAAAAGAAGTATTAGTTAAAATAGGCAGAGAGCAGCCGATATACTTAACCGAGCGAATTGGTCTTTCTTTGCAATTGGCTGTTTTTTGGCAAGATTTATTATATTTAGGAACTTGGGGACCCGGGCAGACTTTTTTACTAAGAGCGGGAAAATTTTTATCTCTGCTTTCCGGAGAACCAAAAAAGGCATCTGTTCTTTCAGGCAGGATGGAGAAAGAAGACTTGCTTATTTTAGGAACTGATAGCTTTTTTAATCAAATACCCCAAGGAACAATTAAGGCTTGCTTGCAAAACAGAGATTCCTTGTCTGCGGCGGAGGTTCTTTCTCCTTTGGTTCATGCTCGGCCAGACCAGAGCCAAATGGGAGCGGCTTTAGTGCAGGTGGAGAACTCACCAAAAGAAGAAAGCCTAACGGTAAAAGAGCTGGAAACAGTTCTGAGAATACCCCGACGAAAGTCTCCAGTGCTTAAATTAAAAGCCCCCCTTTTGTCTTCTAAGTTGAAATTAGCACTGGGGACTAGTTTGCTTTGTCTTTTTTTGGCAGTTTTGGGTTTTTCTTTTTTTCGCAATAAAGAGGTAAAAAAGCAAAAAGCGTATGCCGGCGCCTTAGTGGAGATTCAAAGCAAGCTAAAAACAGCGCAGGGCCTGCCTTTAGAGGAAGAGAAGGATAAACTGAATTTGGCCAAAGAAGCCCAGTCTCTTATAGACCAAGCCAGAGAATATAATTTTCAAGATTCTTCTTTAGACTCTTTAGAAAAGAAGCTAAGGAACTGGTGATTTTTTCGGGCGGGGGAGAAAAAATAAGGCCGGAATTGTTTTTTAAACTGAGCCTATTGGCGGAAGAGGCAAAAGGCGAGCAGCTGGTGATTAGCGACCAAGAACTTTTTGTTTTTGATCCGGGAGTGCAAAAAGTTTATCGGTTTGAATATCTGAACAAGCGCAGTCAAACTTTGTCTGGCGGGGAAATTTTGGCAAATGCTAAAAAATTAACGGTGGAAAGCAAGAATCGCTTTTATTTAGCTGACGATCGGGGAGTTGTTTTTTGGGATGGTCAGGCTCAGTCTAAAAGAATAGTGGAAAGAGAAGGGAGCGATTATTCCTTTTTTTCTTTTTGGGGTAATAATTTTTATATTTTGGATAAAAATAAAAAGGAGCTGGCAAAGATTGTGGGCTTGGGCCAAACCTACTCTTCTCAACAAAGTTGGTTTGCGGCAGAACCATCTTTAGATTGGGAAAAAATAAAAGATGCGGCTATTGACGGCAGTATTTGGATTTTGTTGGAAAATGGAGAGGTGAGGAAATTTTTTCAAGGAAGAGAAGTGGCTTTTAGCTTGGAAAATAATCCTCTAAGGCCCAGTTCTTTTTTAGGGTTATCTGAATCGCGGCTGGTGGTGCTCAATAAAGAAAATCAGATTCTGATTTGGGATAAAAATGGAGCTTGGCAAGGCCAGGTCAATTTAGAAATTAATCCAGTTTTAGATTTGGTTTTAAGCCCAAACGGAGAGTGGCTGTTTTTACTTACCTCAGGTGAGGTTTATGATCTTAATTTAAATGAAGCGCTATCTTAACCCCAAAGCAAGGCTTTACCAGATTATTAATAAAGCAGAGGCAGGGATTATTTTGTCTGGAGCAGAAGTAAAATCAGTGAAAACCCGGGGAATTCAGCTGGGCGGTGCTTATGTAAAAATTCAGGAAGGGGAAGTTTTTCTTGTTAACGCCGTAATTGCTCCCTACTCTTATGCTTACCAGCCGGACTATGATTCAGGCCAGACGCGGAAACTGCTTTTGGGGAAAAAAGAAATTTCTTGGCTGATGACTCAGAAAAAGAAAAAATTGACAATTATCCCTTTGAGTTGCTATACTAGGCATGGTTGGATCAAAGTTCAGCTAGGGATAGGGAGACTTAAAAAAAAGCACGAGAGAAAAAAAGAGCTGATCAGGGAAGAAGCAGAAAGAGAAATGAGAAATGTTCTAAAGAGGGGATGAATAGACTCGACAGGGAAAGCACTTTAAAAAGCTGCAGGTCTTCGTTGGTTCAATTGCGAAGTAAAACAGGACCAAAAAAATATGCTGAAGAATATAATCAGCCCGCTTTTGCTTATGCTTGAAAAAGCTAACTAAAGCGCATCTTCTGGCTTTTTGTTCGGGGAAGCCAGATAGGTGTCAACTTGACCGAACTTGCTTTTTGGGAAGACTGGCTTAATTCCCAAAAAGGAGAAAAAATAAGCTGGCACTTATTGCCTAAGAACTTAATAAACCTGTAGACGCTTTTTAAGTATTTTCTTGGACCCCCGGTCACTCCGGGGCATCTCCACCAAAGTGGAATTTTTGGCTAATATTCTTTTTCCCCAACAATGTTTGTTTTGTGGAAAAGGAGAAAAGTATCTTTGTTCTTCATGCAAAAAAAGACTTCCGCGCCAAAGAAAGCAAGTCGTTTTTCTAAAAAGGTCATCTTTGGATGGTTTGTTTAGTCCCTTTGCTTATCAAAAAGAGATTAAATACTTAATTAAGACTTATAAATTTGAAATGGTTCGTGATTTGCAAAACTGCTTGGCTGATCTGCTTTTTGCCGAAGTCCAAAAAAATAAATTGCTTCTTAGCTATTGGCGGAAAAAGAAATTTATTTTTACTTCTTTGCCTTTGCATTTTATTAAAAGAAAATGGCGGGGCTTTGACCAGTCTTTTCTTATTTCTTTTATTTTAGCCGATAAATTGGGATTTAGCTATAAAGATAAATTATTGATCCGAAGCGAATTTAAGCGCCCCCAGGTGGGCCTGAACCAAAAAGAAAGGCAGGCAAATGCTCGGCATCAATTTTGGGCCAGCAAAAAAGCTAAGGGTTTTAATTTAATTATTTTTGATGACGTTTATACCACCGGGGCTACTTTAAAAGAAGCGGCTTGGCAGCTAAAGCATCAGGGAGCGGGAGAAGTTTGGGGTTTGACTTTTTGCCGTTAGCTCAAAGCGCTCTTTGTGTTAGAATAGCAAAAGCAATGACCGACCCGAAAATTCTTTTTGAAAATAATTTACCAAAAAAGAAGGAAAAAAAGGAAGAGAGCCTGGCTGTTAAAACCGATTCTGAAATAACGCCTTCGGTGGAAAACCTGGTGGAAAAGTACAAAGCTTCTTTTCATTATCCTTTAACTCAATCCGGAGCGACTGTTCACGTAGACGAGGTGGCTTCTAAATTGGCCGGTTTTTATGAAAGACTACGCCAAGTAATAGATTGGAAAGAGGAGCACTTGATAAGAAGGGCGGCGATTGAGCGCATCTTAAAAAGGAGACTAATTTCCGAGCTTTCGGGGATTAAGATTAATTCTGGTTTAGAAGCAAAACAAATGGCCGAGCCCTTAGTAATGGAACTAGTACGGGGCGGCCATCTTCCTAATGACGAGATTCCCAAGAGCAGGATTCTTAAGCTGGAGAAGGCTTTGAGCAAGTATATTTATATTTTAGAAAATGCGCCTTGGTCAGCTAACCAGGTGCCTGCTAACTTTAAAAAGAAAATTAACTTTTACAATTGGATCCTAGAAATTGCTGCTTGTGAGATTGAGGATCTGCTGGATCCTCCTTTAAAGCAAATGGCCTTGATGAATTTCATGGCCAAGTCCTTGGTTAGCCGGATTAAAGTTATCCCCGAAGGAGCGATGGACGAGAGCGAGAAAAATATTCAGGTGATGATTGCTGTTTACCGCACCCTTTTTCATCTGGATACTGCCTTTATCAGTTTTCGCCTTTTTAATTATTATTATCCCGAATGGCCTGAGGCTTCGGCGAAAATAGTAGAGCAGGTAACCAGTAATATTTTTTCTCTTTGGGAGCAAACAGAGGTTCATTTAAGTCACCCTCTTTCCGGTGAATTTTTCAAACTGGCTGAACACTGGGATACTCTTTATTTAATCTTAGGTGATGTTCTTGATGATCTTTTAAAAAAGGGCGAAGATCCAGTTTTAGCTTTTTTAAAGAAAAATCATTTAAAAGAGCTAATTAAAACAGCTTATAATCAGCGCCTATCTACTTTAAAAAAAAGGCTTTTTCGGGCGGCTATTTATTCTACTTTGTCTATTTTTGTAGCCGGCGCTTTTTCTCTTTTTATCGTGGAGGTCCCCTTAGCCCGGCTTTTTTAAGGCCATTTTAGCCTGCTTGCTGTAATTGTGGATATCCTTATTCCTAGTTTGTTAATGTTTATTTTAGTAGCTTTGATTAAGCCCCCATCTAAAAGTAATTTAGATAAAGTTACTCAGGGAATTTTAAAAATTGTTTATCCCACGGCAAGAGGAGATTCTTTTGAAATTAATGCCCGGCCCCCAAAAAGGGTGATTTTCTCTTTGGTTATTAACTTTTTCTATTTGCTCGGAAGTCTGCTTTCTTTGGGCCTGATTTTTGCTCTTTTTTATTACGTCCGAATTCCCCCGACCTCGCTCTTTTTGGACACGCTAAACATTGCCGTTATTGTTTTTGCTGCTTTGGTTATTAAACAGCGGGCAACCGAGTTAACAGTTGAGGAAAAAACCAGCTTTTGGGAATTTATTATTGACATGCTTTCTATTCCGGTGGCGAAAATTGGCCAATGGCTTTCTAATAAGTGGAAAGAATACAATGTAGTTTCGGTGTTTTTTGCCGTATTAATTGACACGCCCTTTATGACTTTAGTGGATTTTGTGGAGGGATGGAGCTCTTTTTTGAAAAGAAAGAGAGGCGAGATTTATTGAAACTTTGGCTCAAGATGCTATACTGAAAGCTAGATGGAAAGCAAAGAAAGAATTAGCCCAATTCCTTCCCGTGAGCAATTAATAAGGTCTAGCGAGCCAAAGCTGGAAGTTCCCAAAAATATTGAAGGCTGGATTGAAAAGGTTGAAAAAAAGGACCTTTATCTTACTAAGCCAACAATGGATGACCAAGGACAAGTAATTGTTACTTCCGCTCAAGCAAAGCCGGTGAAAATCGTTTTGCCCTTAGACAAATCAGGCTTAGTTAGTGGGTTGTCAACGGGGATTGGCGAGGCAGTGCGTTGGCTGGCCGAATGGTGTTTAAGGCTAATAAAAATAAATCCTAACCGGGTTTCTTTTAAAACTAAAGAAAAAAGCAATGAATCTATCTAGTTTGGAAAATAAATTAATCGATCTTTTGTTTACCCTGGGAATAGGCCTTTTTATTTTGCTGATTTTGGCAGGGCTAGGGCTAGCTCTTGTCTTTTGGCTAAGATGGCGGAAAAGAGAAGAGGAGTCTTTAAAATTTATCCTTTTGCAAATTAGAGTGCCGGACGATAACGAAATTAAAATTGAAGCAATGGAGCAGATCTTTTCCTCGCTTTTTTCGCTTTATAAAGGCGGCCGTTTTAAATTTTTAAAACCTCAGCCTCATTTAAGCTGTGAAGTTGTTGGTCTTCCTGGAGATATTCGTTTTTATTTAGCTTGCCCGCAAAAACTACAGGAGTTGATTGAGCGGCAGGTTTATGCTGCCTATCAGGATGCAGAGATAAAAAAGGTAGATGAATATAATATCTTCAGCCAAAAAGGAAAAGTAGCCTATGCTTGGCTGGAGCTGAAAAGCCCTCCCCATAAACCCCTAAAAATTTATAAAGAGCTTTCGGTTGACCCTCTTTCTTCTTTAACTTCGGCCTTGGCTAAGTTAAAAGAAGGCGAAGGGGCAGTTGTTCAAATTTTGATTTCTCCGGCAGAGGGCAAGTGGCAGAAAACGGGCCAGTCTTATGTTTCTGGAATAAAAAAGAGCGAGTCTGACCCGCAAAAAGCGAAATTTAAAGTAGATGCTCAAACTTTGGAAGCGATTGAAAGCAAGTGCAGCAAGCCTGGTTTTTTTGCCAGCATCCGGATAGTTTCTGTGGCGGAAAGCAAAGAGGTAGCGGAGTCTAACTTAAGCAATATTAAAACAGCTTTTGCTCAGTTTAGCTCGCCCTGGAATCGTTTAGGAAGCAAGAAGATTCGCTTTAAAAAATCATTTATGATGGATTTTATTTATCGCTATCAGCCCCTTTTTTGGTGGAAACAGCAAACTATTTTAAATAGTGAAGAGCTGGCAGGAATTTTTCATCTTCCTAATAAAATGGTAGAAACTCCGGGAATTTACTGGCTGCGCTCTAAACAGGCGGCTGCTCCCAGCAATTTGCCTGCTTCCGGCTTGTATTTGGGCAAAAATAATTATCGAGGGGAGATAAGAAAAGTATATCTTCAGGATAAAGATCGCAACCGCCATATTTATATTATCGGTAAAACTGGGGTGGGAAAGTCGGAATTGATGAAAGAAATGATTTTGCAAGATATTCATTCCGGTAAGGGAGTTTGTTTAATTGATCCTCATGACACAGTGGAACAGGTGCTAGAGAGGATTCCACCGGAAAGAGCAGAGGATGTTATTTATTTTGACCCTTCGGATGTTGCTCGGCCGATGGGGATTAACCTAATGGAAGCAAAAACTGAAGATGAAAAACATTTTATTACCAGTGCCATTATTAATTTGATGTATAAGCTTTATGATCCTTATAAAACCGGAATTGTCGGCCCTCGCTTTGAACATGCGATAAGAAATGCGATGCTTACCGCTATGGTAGAACCGGGCTCTACTTTTGTGGAAGTAGTTCGGCTTTTGGAAAATCCAGGCGGCCCCTTTCTTCAGCGGCTTCTGCCTAAGGTAACTGACCCGATGGTCCGCGCTTACTGGACGGAGCAGATTGCTCATACTTCAGATTTTCATAAATCGGAAACCCTGGACTATATCGTGTCTAAATTCGGCCGGTTTGTAACTAATAAAATGATTAGAAATATCATTGGCCAGCCGCGCTCTTCTTTTGACTTTAGAAAAGCAATGGATGAAGGGAAAATCTTGCTTATTTCCTTGGCTAAGGGAAAAATTGGCGAAGAAAATTCCTCATTTTTGGGCCTGGTGATGGTGCCTCGGATTTTGATGGCCGCGATGAGCCGGCAAGATGTGCCTGAAGAGCAAAGAAGAGACTTTTTCCTATATGTAGATGAATTTCAAAATTTTGCTACCCCGGATTTTGCCCAAATTTTATCAGAAGCTCGCAAATATCATTTAAGCTTAACAGTGGCCAATCAATTTATTGGCCAGATGGAGGAAGAAGTTAAAAACGCGGTTTTCGGCAACGTGGGCACCCTAGTTTCGTTTCGAGTGGGAGTAGCGGATGCTAATTATTTGGCGCGGGAATATCAGCCGGTTTTTAGCGAAGAGGACCTGCTTAATATTGAACGCTTTAATGCCTATGTAAAGACCCTAGTCGATAATGAGCCGGTGCCTCCGCTTTCTTTAGACACCACAAAAGACATGAGTGAAGAAAAAGAGAAGAGAAGTTCCCAGCTGGCGGCTACTATAAAAAGACTAAGCTCTTTAAAGTACGGTCGGCCCAAAGAAGTAGTAGAGGCGGAAATTACCCAAAGATCGAACCTTTAAAGCTCCTTTAACTTGACTGTTCTTTTGCTTTCTTTTTTTTCCACCAGATTTAAATATTTTTCCGTGGTCGAAATGCGCTGGTGCCCGACGATTTTGGCAACAATATCTAGAGGCACTCCGGCGGCGAGCTGATGAGCAATAAAAGTGTTGCGTAAATCATTTACTTTAACATCATTAAGTCCGGATTTGCGAAAATAATTGCGCAAAGTGGAGCGAATATTGCGAATAAGCAAGGGTCGGCTGGTTTTGGTAATAAAAACATGGTTCGTTTTTGTTTCTAGGCGAATGTTAAGATAATCTTCCAGGGCCTTTTTGGCTGAGCGGTTTAACGGGACCTTGCGAGCCGGGTGGCTTTCATAAGGCTGAATAATGATTTCGTCCTGCTTAATATCAGAAAGCTGTAAATTGGCCACTTCGCCGATGCGCAATCCTGCTTGAAGCATGAGCTCTACGATCGCTGTAGTTCGTTGGTCGTGGCGGCAGGCATCTCGCAGGGAGCGGTATTCCAAGGGTTTTAAAATCCTTGGTTCGCTGGGCTTGAGTTGAGGATGAGGAACGGTTTTGCTTGGGTCTGTTTCAATTACTCCCGCTTCTTGTAAAAATCTAAAAAAGCTTTTAACCGAGTTAAGCTTGCGGGAAATAGATTTGGCGGTATACTTTTGCTTTTCCAAGCCCTTTTTAAAAGCCTCAATGTTTTCCGAGCTAACTTTGTCCACGCTATTTATCCCCAGCTCGTTTAAAAAGGCAACCATCTGCGACAGGTCTCCCTGGTATGCTATAATGGTGTTGTTGGAACGTCCCTGGTTTTTAAGATTCTTAACAAATAGCTCTATCGCTTTTTCTAAGGCGAGTAGGTCTTCTTTAGTCATTTAGCTTATAGTATCATGAAAAAAAAGCCAGCGCAAGAGAAAAGGACACTATTTTTTTGGTGGATTCTGCTTTTTATAAGCTTTTTTTTCTTAATTAATAATATTACTCAGCTGAAAAGCTGGTGGCAGGCAGACAAGATTTTGGAAAGTGAAGAGCAAAAAATAAGCCAGTTAAAAGATGGGCAGAAGAAAAAAATAGAACAAAAAGAGCATGCTCAGACTGATGATTATGTACTGAAAGAGGCGCGGGAAAAGCTGGGTTTGGTTAAGCCTAATGAGGTCAAGGTAATCGTGCCTGACTGGGAGCCGGAAGCGATTCTTGAGCCGGTGTTAAGCCAGGCTAACTGGAAAAAATGGCTTAAGGCTTTCCATCTCTAGTGCCAGCGGGCGGAATTGAACCGCCGACCTTGGGGTTATGATTCCCACGCTCTAACCATCTGAGCTACACTGGCTTGATTTTGGCTTGTATATTTTAACAAAGTTTTGCTACAATAACTAGAAAACGTGCGGGGTAGTGTACGGCTGCACATGAGGCCCATGACCTCATAGATCAGGTTCAACTCCTGGCCCCGCAACAACGAACCAGTCTCCGCCTCGCGGCTTGTATACTATGGGGCTTTTATCTATAAAAGAGATGCTTTAAAGGAAAAGCTCTTTTTAAAAACAGGAAAGGGAAGAGATCGGTTAAAATATTTGCTAACAGAAACTAGAAAATGTCTGGAAGGGTGGCGGAGTGGCCAAACGTGATCGCCTCGCCACCGCTAATAGCGGGGTTCCGCCAAGGGCGGAAAAAGCGATACTTTTTGCATTGAACAGGTAGAATATGGTTGAGGAAGGGTGGCGGAGTGGCCAAACGTGATCGCCTCGAAAGCGATACCGCAAAAGCGGTACGTGGGTTCGAATCCCACCCCTTCCGCAATGTATTTTGTGTACATCCTAATAAACGAGGAAGGAAAATATTATGTTGGCTACACAAGTGATCCTGGAAAACGGATTAAAAAGCATAATTCAGGAGGAAGTAAATTTACTCGAAACAAAGGAGCTTGGAAATTAGTCTACAAAGAAGAATATAAAAATAAAAGTGAGGCTTTTAAAAGGGAAAAGCAAATTAAAAGTTATAAAGGGGGAAACGCTTTTAAGGCCTTACTCAGTTCCGCCTATGGGCAATCGCCTCGCCACCGCTAATAGCGGGGTTCCGCCAAGGGCGGAAAAAGCGATCCCGCAGTTGCGGGACGTGGGTTCGAATCCCGCTTCCTCCGCTCGTGGATTTAATCAGTTGCTTTTTAATTTAAAGAAAAGAATAATAAATTCATTAAGTAAAAATTGATAAAATAAAGCATGGGTGAAAGACTATTGCCAGGAAAATACCAGCACTTCAAGGGAAAAACCTACGAGGTTATTGGTGTAGCAGAACACAGCGAGACTTCAGAAGAACTTGTAATTTATCGTGCTTTGTATGGAGAAAGTGATTTATGGGCTAGGCCGCTGAAGATGTTTTTAGAAGAAGCAGAGACTGATGGCAAAGAAGTTCCCAGGTTTAGTTTTATAGGGGATTAAATTAGTCAAAATTTGCTAATCTGATATAATGTTTTCAAAATATGATTAAACAAGCGTGGGCTTTTAATATTGGCACTTTTTACAAGGTAAAGTTTACCGATCCTGGCCACTTAGTTTCCACTCTTATTGCTAATGCTTATGCTGTTGCCGCCTTAATTTTCTTGATTTTGATTATTATTGGGGGCTGGGGTATGATTGTAGGAGCTGGCAGTGGAGACAGTGGCAAAGTTCAGCAAGGGGGGAAAGCAATTGGGGCGGCACTTTTAGGCTTTATTTTAATAATTTTAAGTTATTTTATAGTAAGAGCGATAGAGGTAATTACCGGAGCAAGTATTATTAACTCCGGGCTTTAAAAGAATGAAAAGGTTGAAACTGGAAAAATATAGAAATCTTTTTTTTGCGGCAACTATTGGCAATATTGAGCCGCCGGCGGCAATCGCACCTTTATCTGGAGGAGATACGGGCACACCAGCTGGTTTATTTAATTTTATTGGCATTGCTATTAAACTGCTTATTTTCGGCGCGGGAATTTTTACTTTGTTTAACCTAATATTTGCCGGCTTTGGCTTTATTAGTGCCGGTGGCAATTCTGATCAAATTGAGGCGGCATGGGCCAAAATCTGGCAAAGTTTATTAGGTCTAGTCATTGTTGCCTCTTCTTTTATTTTGGCTGGCTTGATCGGCCAAATTATTTTCAAGGACACTAGCTTTTTACTGGTTCCTAGACTTTATAGACCACAATAAAAATGAATAAGCTTTTGGCGACAGTTGATGAAGTGTTTTTCACTCCCTTCCGGGGGGCGGGTGATATTGGCCAGCCTACCAATAATCCGGTGGGTAGAACAGCCACAGTCCTTTCCGGAGTAATTGGCTTTATTACCTTAGCGGCCGTAGTCTATTTTGTGATCAGGATTGTTTTGGCTGGCTTTGGCTGGATGACGGCTGGCGGAGATGCTCAAAAAGTGCAGGCCGCCCAGCAAACGCTTTGGCAAAGTGTTTTAGGGATTACGATTATTTTCTTGGCTATGGCTTTTGTCGGCTTGCTTGGCTATTTGCTGGGCGGAATTGATTTGCTTGATCTTAATATTATTACTACGTTTTTTGATTTTTAAACATGGCTGGCAGACTTGAAAATCCTTTAATTCCGGATGCTAACCCTTTAAGAACGCCGGATCATACGGCAGCTGCTGATCTTTTTCAAAATAAAATTATTAGCGGGGTTATTGGCATTTTTTTAACGGTGGCGATTATTTTCTTTTTTATCCAGTTTTTACTAGCCGGAATTTCCTGGATTGGCTCTGAAGGGGACGAGACTAAAGTAAAAGCGGCTCGCGATAAAGTCCAAAACGCCTTAATTGGCTTAGTGATTATTTTTTCCGTTTATGCTTTAATTAAGCTGATTGGCTTTATTTTTGGGATTAGCCAGTTGCAAGGCTTAGGTATTCCGCTAATTCCGCTTATTTAATAAATTGCTAATTGCAAAGCAAGAATTATCTCGTTATTATTAAAAAGTAAATAAATTATAAATCGAGAGGAGGTGAAAGAATAAAATGTCTTTAGTAAATCAAGTTTTGGCTGCTCCTGACGACAAGACTATTGATTTAAATGCGCCTAACCAATTTGACAAACTTGATCAGGTAAACGTTTCTAATTTAGTTAAAGGCGTAATTAATTTTCTGCTGATTGGCGCCGGTCTAATATTTTTTGTAATGCTGGTTTTAGGCGGAATTAAGTGGATCATGTCCGAGGGTGATGAGACCAAAGTCAAGACAGCTCAGGGCCAAGTACAAAATGCCTTAGTTGGCTTGGTTGTAGTATTTAGCGCTTGGGCTATCTTAAGATTAATTCAAGCGGTCTTTGGAATTGATCTTTTGGAGACTTTGACGTTCCCAACAGTCTTCTAAGCGATTAGATTAGGGAATTTAGTTCCAATTATTGGCAAGATGAAAAAAACTAAAGCTTGGCTATTATGCTTAGTGGCTTACCTGGCTTTTGGCGCTTCTTCGGTCTGGGCTCAAGCGGATGTGGCAACTTTTGCGCATATTGAAGGGATGGTCGAAAATATCTTGGGAGTTGCGTTGCGTCTGCTGGGCTTGGCTGTCGGAGTAATGATTATTGTTGGCGGATTTCAGCTTTTGACTTCCGGCGGCAGCCAAGAAGGAGCGCAAAAGGCCAGAGGAACGTTTACTATGGCTATTTTTGGCCTAGTGTTAGCGATTCTTGCCTGGTTTATTTTAGTATTTATTAAGAATTTTACTGGCGTTGAGGTCACTGAATTTGCCATCCCTCAATAAATACCCTAAAATTAGCGCATGAGAAAACTCTGGGTTTTGGTTTTTATTGTGGCATCTTTTTTACCCCTTGCTTTTCCTTCTTTGGCTTTAGCAGATAGCGTCAATGACTTTGGCTATAATATTGTCAACAATTTTTACAGTCCTAATGGCACTTTTAACACGGCGGCCTTTGAGCGTTTGCAAAATGGATCGGCTACGGTTCGATTAGTTTCCTCGGAGCTTAGAGCCTTTCCGGGCTTAATTGAAAATATTGAAAGAGCGGCCGCTGAATATAATGTAGAAATAATTTGGCAGCCGGAAGATTGGCACACGACTTCGGCTTCAGAGTTTCAAAGCTACTGGCTGCCCCAGCTTTCCCAAATAAACACGGGAACAATCAGTCTTTTTACAGAATATAATTATTTTGGCGGCAATCCTCAAGAATATGCTCGGATTTTGGAAATGGCTTTAAACCCGGCGAACGGAATCAGCGTGCCTGTTGGCACTACTAATTTTAATACCAGTAATCCTACGGGTGGAAACCCCTTTGGCGGATCGATGTATCAGTATGTGGAGTTTTTGCGCCAAGTTCAATCTTATTGCTCTGGTGATTGCTTAAACCAGATTCCGGTTTGGGCCGGCAGTTTTTACGCTGATTACAGCGGCGGAAATATGGATGCGGCCGTCGCTGATTTTGTTAATCAATTTAATAATTTCCGGTCCAGTCTAGAAAGCTTGGGAGTTAATTTGGCCGGAAAAACTTTTATTATTCCTGAGGCTGGCTTAAACCCGGGAGTAGATATTCAGTCGCGCCTTAATAGTGCTCGGGAATTTGCGACAAAGCTGGAAGCAGCGGGAATACCGGCGGATGCGATTACTTTCTTGTTTATGGATGATCAAACCGGCAAACAGTATTTTATGTACAAGGATGCCAATGGCAACTGGCAGGTAGCGGAATACGGCGACTTTTCCTTAATCGGCCTCTCCGGTCCGGGAGGCTTGGGCTTGGGCGACGATTATGGCAAGACTTTGGGTGAGGCCTTTGAAATTAGCGGAAGTGAAGGGGATCTTAAAGAAACAGTGAAAGAATTAATGTTGGAATATTTCGAAGTAGCCAATATTAAACCGGTTGGCAGTTCTTCGGATGAAGCTTTAAAAAAAATAATTTTGCCGGAGGAAGAAAATAAGACGAAAATAGAAAAAAGCAAAGGCTTTGTGGAATTTTATTATTGTAAAAAGGATGAAAAAGAATGGCCTCGAAAGCTGGGTGATGAAATGCTTTGGTTTGAAGCTCCTGCTTATTACCAGCAGATGGCTACGGCTAATTATCAGGTAGGCGATTATTTTTCCTTACCAGGAATGAACATTGCCCATCCTTTAAGTGCTAGCGCAGGACTTTTCCAGAAAAGCAGCTTCAGTCAAAAAGAAAAACAGGAAGGATATGTTTTGCTGGCTCCGGGAAATTCCGGCGAATTTAATTTTATTCTTGACTCTTCATCCAGTTGTTCTCGTTCAGGATCCAGTGTTACCTGCACGGTTAGTGTTAACGGTAACGTAAGAAATGGCCATATGTGGGTGAGTATGAATGGTGAGTTTTTAGGCATTAATGCGGTTCCTGGCCCGGGTGCGGCGCCTAATGTTTATTCGCATACTTTCAATTGCCCTTTAGGAGAAAACTGCTCGTTTAATCTAGAAGTAGTTAATTATAACTATGGTTCTGATGATCAAGTGCAGTACCCGTCAGGCCACCCGGCTATTGGCAGTAATTGTACTGTTGTAGCGGGAGAGACCAATTGTTCTTTTACTGGAGCTCAGGATATTCCTATGCCTGATCCGCCAACTTGCGAGATAGGCGCTTATGATTTGGGAGGGATAATGGATAAACAACCGGTTTCTGTTGGAGGAGCTTTAAGGATCATTTTAGATTGGGGAGATTGGGTAACGCAGCTTATTAATAATATCTTAAAGCCCATTTTCGAAAGCAATACTTATGTTATTATTCCAATTATCCATACGCCCTGGACAAAATCAGCGGAAATTATTTACCGCCAGCCGGTATCTATGCCTTTTACACTGCCAGGCGAGGCTCATGAATATGAGGCGGCGGAAATAGAAATTGAGTATTCTGATCAGCCAGGCAGAAAGAAAGGCACAAATTATGGAACTAAAGGAGAAGACGATACTTATAATTATATGTTTGATATTCTCACCCCGCCCGGGTGGTAACTTGATTTTGAATGGAATTTAGTTTTTAATATAAAGGAATGAGAAAAAAAATACTTCTGTTTATAGCTTTGCTCTTTTTAAGCCTGGGTTTTTTATTTTTTGGCTTAACGAGGAAAGCAGATGCAGTTTCGAGTTTACCCTCTTCTTCAACTCAGGCCAGCCAAGGAGAGGTTTTAGGCATTAAGGAGGAATTCACAAAGTTTACTGGTTTTCTAAGGGATCCAGTTCCGAGTTTGGCCCATTGGTTAGTGGGCCGAATGGTAGATGGAGGGGAGGAATTTGAAAGCGAAGGATTAATGCTGTTAGCTGCTAAGGCCTTGATTACCGCCGTGCTTGGCACAGCAGAGGAGACCTATGATCCCAACAACGCAAGCAACCCCTCTTCTTTACCTCCTGGCGCGCTATTAATGCCTCCTGGTGATTGGTATTTTTCCGGCGGAGCGATGGGGGTCACCACAAAGCTGATCGCCTCTATGTATCAAAATCCTCCTGCTTCCGGAGTATATTATGCTTATAATCTTTTGCATCGTTTAGGAGCCGCTCCTGCTTACGCGGCCAATGGGATTGGTTTTGCGGGATTGGAACCAATTTTGCCTATCTGGCAAGCATTTCGTAATGTGGCTTATTCTATTTTCGCTGTGGCGATGCTAATAGTGGGCTTAATGATTATGTTTCGAGTCAAGATTTCTCCTCAGACTGTTTTAACGGTAGAAAACGCTTTGCCTCGACTGATAGGAGTTTTGGTCCTTATTACCTTCTCTTACGCGATTGCCGGATTTATGATTGATTTAATGTACGTGGTTATTGCTTTAAGCATTGCTATTCTAAGGTCTTCTGCCGGAGGCGGGATAATGAGTCCTTACCTTGTGAATCAGACAGCGGCTAATTGGATGGCAACACAAGGAGGTTTTGTAGCGGTATTTGGCGCTTTGATAGGTGGTTTCCCTTTCTTCTCTCTATTGGGTGCCATAATTGGAGCTACTATTTTTCCAAGTCTTGCTACCGCGGGTCTCGGCGGCTTGCTCTTTGCTTTGGCCTGGATTCTTATTGCTATTTTTCTTTTCTTCAAGCTTTTAATTGCTTTAATAAAAACCTACATTAACATTGTTTTATCGATAATTTTTTCGCCGGTTTTAATTGCTGTTGGGGTCATTCCCGGATCACCAGGAGGCTTTGGTTCTTGGCTCAAAAACTTGGCCGCCAATATCTTAGTTTTCCCGGCTGTTATCCTGGTCATTATTATTGGTTCAGCGATTAGTTTTAGTGTTGTGCAAGGTGGAGCTATGTGGTACCCGCCCTTGATGGGTCCGCCGGATCTTCCGATTTTTGGCGCAATTAGCGGAGCGGTTGCGGGGGCTTTTGTGAAGTCAATTATTGGAATTGGGTTTCTTTTGATTCTTCCTAATGTGCCCGACATTGTTCGAGGAGCATTTGGAATTAAGGACTCTGGCATTGGCGGCATGATCGGCGCGGCTTTTGCTCCGGTAAAGATCATGGGGGGAACAGCAATGAGTGCAGCAGCTTCCTATGCCGAAAGCCAAGGAGCTCAAGATGCATTCTTCAATAAACTTGTTGCCAAGTATCCTAGAGCAGCAGGAGTTGTCGGTGCTGGCGCTGGTGCCAGAAGGACTGCAGTAAAAGAGACAATGACTGGTTTTGTTGGCGGGATGAGAAAAAAGCTTGGTGTTTAGTCAAGCCCTTAATCTCTGAGGGAAACTATCTCGGTTGGTTTTTTCGAGATAGTCTTTTTTATCCAGTCAATATCTTCTTTGGTAATAAATTTAGCCCTGAAAGCGTTTGCTAGAGCGGAGTCTATGGTTGGCATGCCGGGCTTTGCGTTTGTTAAGGGATAATCTCCCATTTGCTCTCCCATATTTAAGACTCTAGCTCCAAGATCTCTTTCCGCTTCTTTAGTTCCATAGTTATTTATTAAGCCGACGTAGGGGTAAATCCAGGAAAGAATTAGCCATTTCCTTGCGTCTTGGTCAAGTTTTAATTTTGACCAGTTTCTCGCTAGACTTTTCCAAGTTTTAAAATCTACTAAATCTTGAGGACCGGGCATGTTGGTGACCAGATCAGCAATCGAGAGAGCGCGGATACGGTTGACAAAAGCCCAAAACTGAAAGGAGCCGGTAGGCGTAGCTTCTTCGGTTCCTGTAGCCACTTGCTCCGTTTCCCACCAAGGCAGATCTTTTAATGGCACCCCTTCTCTCCATTTTTGCCAAAAACTGGTGGGCTTATCTTCAAGTACCGGTTCTCCATTTTGGTTTCTAATAATATTGCCATTACCGTCCTTCTTGGCGAATTTCCCTTTGGCGCTCTCTAAGTAGGTGGCCGGTGCAATGGAGCCGATTCTGCCTAGGTTTAGAGGCAGGCCAATCTTGTTGTAAAACATTTCTACCAAGTGGCGATGAGCTGTAAGGAGCTCTCTTAGTTTAGCCGGATCCTGAAGAGAAGCCTCAAGTTTTTTTTTGCCGGCTTCGTCCTTGGGATCAATATACCAGCCGCCTTCAATAAATCGTTCAAAATCCAAGAATGCTGTACTGGAATACCAATCTGCGGTCAAAGGAGCGTCGCCGACTACCGGAATATATCCCTCTATCTCTCTCCCGTCTGGAAGCGTTAGCGGCTTTTTCTTAATAGCTACTCCATACTTACTGGGTATTTCCCAGAGCAAAGCTAAACGCCAACTTAACCAGGCAGCGCCCATATCTTGATCAGCCGCCTCATAAATTTGTTTGATAAATTCAGTAAAGTGCTCGGTTTTAACAATTCCTTCAGCGTATGGGTGCTCAATTAAGGTTTCTCCATTTTTCTTAAGCCCGCGTTCGCCAATATCAACTATTTTTCGCAATGTTTTATCGACCTTATCGCCGAATTTGCTGGCGACAATTTCAGTGAAGGCAGCGGCCCAATCGACTCGATCGGGATAAATAGGAATTCGCCAATCAATAGTTTTTCCTCGGCTTAAAGCCTCTTTAGTAGAGCCAGAATCTTCAGCATAAAATTGTCTTTGCTTAAAAGCCTCGTCTATTAGTGTTCGCGCCTCATGATGAAGATAAAGAGCAAAAAGCTCTGTTTCTAAATTTTCCTCTGCCTTTTGTTGCTCTCTGCTGATCGGCCCCCTATCTTTTTCTCGGGCTCGTATTTTTCTTTCTTGATCTATTCGCCAGCGTCTTTCAAAAGTTGCTTCTTCTATTTTTGCCGAGACATAGGAATAAGGTCTTTCGCGGGATCCTTCGCGGGAAAGAAACAAGCGTTCAAAAAGCATTGTTTGTAGTCTTGACCTTCTGATTTGTTGCTCAATTTGTTTCCGCTCTTCTCCTGATAACTTTCTTCGGGCTTCAGCATCTAGAGCTGGACGATCAAAATTATACCCGCTTGTTCCGGGAAGACCCTCGTAAAAAGCAATCGCGTCGAATACAGTTTCTCTAAACGCAGAAAGTATTTCTTCATTGGACGCCAGTTCTTCCGTGGTCATCCGATTAAAGTGATCAATTGCTCCTTCGACGTGGGTTCCAATAGAAGTTCTGAAATGCTCTTTACCCTTTTTCCCTCCTCTGTCCTCTTCATCGGCATACCGAGAAAGAATTTCGTCTGGGGGAAGGCCGTCTCTTTCGCTTGTCATTTAGCCAAAATTATAGCATAAGTGGTTGGAATTTGCTAAGCTTATGCTAATGCCCAAGGAATATTTTTGTCGAAAAATCTTCAAATTACTGTTTTTTTGCCTGTTTCCTGATAAAATAAGCCCATGCTTACTAAAAAACTAGTGCTATTTCTTGCTTTGTTTTTTCTTTTCGCTTTGCCGGCTGGCGCGGTCACTATTGTTCCTAACCCTAGTCTTGAGCCCCAAGGACAGGAATCAACTGCTTCGGCAATACCTACTACAGTAGCTGTTAAAGAAAATATTACTGAGCCTAAGAATATAAAAACCAAAGGCAAGCTGGAAGCGCTTTTAGACGAGCAAAATCTAGGGCCGCTTTCTTTAGATAACTTTTTAAAATACAGTGTTCGTTTTGCCGTTAGCCGCGGTGTGCCGGCTAACACTATTATTTTGATTTTACTTCTTCCTTTGGTAGGGGCTCTGGTGGGTGCAGTTCAGTACGGCATTGGCGTTCCTGGTTTTGGCATTTTTATGCCGGCGATGATTGCCATTACTTTTTTGGCCACCGGAATTGTCGGCGGCCTTTTTCTTTTTGCGGTAATTTTAATTTCTACGGTTTTGGCCGGCCGGAGCTTGAAAAAAGTAAAAATCTTTTACTGGCCAAGAAGAGCGATTACTTTAATGATTATTTCTTTAATTACTTTTGGCTTTTTGGCAGTTTCTCCTTCTTTGAGCCTTCTTGATTTAACTCAAATTTCTATTTTCCCGATCCTCTTTCTTATTTTGCTTTCCGAAGAATTTACCCGCGTTCAGCTGGGAAAATCTAAAAGAAGCGCGATGAGCTTAACTATTGGCACCTTAGTAATTTCCATTTTAGGTGCTTCTTTAATGGCTTGGGAAAAACTTCAAGAGCTGGTTTTACTTAATCCGGAACTTTCTTTTTTGGCTGTTTTGGTTTTGAATTTGCTTATTGGCAAATACACGGGCTGGCGTTTGCTGGAGCACAAACGATTTAAGGCGGTTTTAGAAAGGTAAAAAGCGTGGCTTCTAAAAACGAAGTTCTTACTAAAAATATTCGCTCCATGACTTATCTGCGCAAAAATTCTTCGCGCGGCCGGTCAATTGCTAATTCTAAAGCCTGGACCAAAAAAGTGCTTGCCAGAGCCGGTATTCCGGTTCCCAAACTAATTGCTCTTTTTAAAAATCCGCGCCAGGTAAGCGGCTTTTCTTGGCAGGAGGCAGACACAAGCTTTGTTGTTAAGCCAACTTCCGGTTCGGGTGGGCAGGGGGTGTGGGTAGTCAAGAAAAAAGGCAAGTTTGCCGGAGAATGGTTTTTGGCGGATGGCACAAAAGTGGGCATCTCTGATTTGCATTATCATTGTTTAGATATTTTAGAAGGCCGGTATAGCTTAGGTGGTTTTCCTGATCGAGTGTTAGTGGAAGAGCGAGTAAAAATTCATCCCAAGTTTTTGCGCTTTACCAAAACCGGCACCCCGGACATTCGGGTAGTAGTTTACAATAAAATTCCGGTGATGGCCATGATGCGCATCCCTACCGAGGAATCACGCGGCAAGGCTAACTTGGAGCAGGGGGCGATTGGTTTAGGTATTGATTTAGCCACCGGCATTACTACTTATGGTGTGCAGGGAAAACAGCAAATAATAACGAAAATCTTTGATTTAAAAAGAAAAAAGTGGATAAAAGTTAATGGCATTAAAATTCCTGAGTGGAAAAGAATTTTGCAAACGAGCATAGAATGCTCTTTTGCTATAGAAGGGTTGAGTTACTTTGGGGCGGATATTTTTTTGGATAAAGATAAAGGGCCAATGGTGGTGGAGCTTAATGCTCGGCCGGGGTTATCGATTCAAATAAGTAATCGGGCAGGATTGCGCATTCGTTTGGAAAAAGCCGAAGGCTTGAAGGTCAGGAATGTCGATCATGCGGTAAAAATTGCCCAAACTCTATTTGGCGAAAGCTTTGTGGATAAAGTAAAGGCGGAAGAGGGGATTAAAGTTGTAGAAGTTTTGGAAACCGTTAAAATTAAAGGGAAAAAGGGCAAGCGTCACGAGCTTTTGGCCAAAATTGATACTGGCGCTCTACGCTCTTCAATTGACGAGGATTTTGCTAAGGGATTGGGCTTGCTTGATCCGGATAATATTCTTTTTTATCGGCACTATCGCTCGGCTTTAGCTCGCAAACACGAGCGGCCGGTGATTGCTTTGACCTTTTACTTAAAGGGACGGAAAATTAAAACCGCAGCCAATGTAACCAAGCGCTCGCATCTAAATACGCCAATGCTTATTGGCCGGCGGGATCTGGGTGGATTTTTGGTCAAGCCGGAGCCGGTGACTACCGGCCCTGCAGTTTAAAGGCTTTGTGTTAGAATGAAATAAATAATAATCAACAAATGAAAAAAATTGCCTTTTTTTATACGGCCTGGACTGATTCCGGTGAGAAGTTAGTTAAGGCGGCTAAAAAAGAAGAAATTGATCTTGTTCCTATTCATTATTCAGCTCTTAAAATTGAGGGAATCCAAAAAGAATGGGAGATCTATTTTCAAGACCAGCCTTTAAAGGATTTTTCTTTATTTTATTTTCGCTCAGTGGGAGATAAAAATGAGCACTTGCCTTTGCTTTTGGAATATGCCAAAGAGCATAAAATTCCGATAGTTGATGACTATTTGAACAAATTAGGCGGCGCTTTTCGAAAAAGAAAATCTTCGGAGGCAATAATGTTGCTGCGGGCTGGAGTGAGTTATCCGAAAAGCAGTTTTGTTTCTGACCGGGAAGATCTTAAAAAAGTGGTGGAAGCTGAGCCGAAGCCGGTGGTTATAAAATCTACGGCCGGCCGGCATGGCCAAGGAACCTTTTTAATCGAGGACGATTTAGCGTTAAATAGAGTTTTGCAAGGTCGGACAAGTATTAACTTTTTAATTCAAGATTATATTCCCAATGATGGCGATTATCGCTTGTTTTTAGTCGGTTATAAAGTTATTACCGGTTTTAAACGCCAGGCTAAAGAAAAACAATTGATTTTGAATCGCTCGGCGGGCAGCTCCCAAATTTTAGAAAAAATCCCTGAGGATGTGGCTGCCGAAGCCGAAAAGGCAGCTAAAATTTTGGGTGTGGAAATTGCCGGTGTTGACTTGGTGATGGATAAAAGAAATAACAAGCCGGTAGTAATTGAAGTGAACCAAGCCCCGGAATTTTATGTGATGGAAAAGCGTGCCAATTTAGACATTGCCCAATTAATAGTTAAATACTTAAAAGAAAAATCTAAAAAGAGTGAGTAATTTAAAAATTGTGATTAGAAAGATATTTTTCTTTGCGCTTTTTTTATTTGTAGCTTCTATTTCTCCCCTGAAATCTTTCGCTGCAGATTGTATAGATAATTATCATGATTGTGGAGATGGTAATGTGCCTTGTTGCGGTGCGCCAGCATTTACTTGTTTCGAACACTATTGTCAACCTCCGGCTAATACACCTACTCCTCCCTTAGTAATAACTCCAACTCCATCGCCAACTTCTGTCTCAACTCCTGCGCCAACCCCTACAACTTGCGTGGGCTGTCATTACGGATCCCCAACGCCAGCTTGCGGTATGTCGGTAGGCGACAATTGCTGCCCAGGTGGAACATGTTCTTCTGGTCTGGTTTGTGATACTCACGACCATACCTGCGAAATTTCAAGCATGTTCACTATTGCCCCTACCCCAACGCCAGGAACTTCGGTTTTTTTTCCTGGGTTTTGTAATGGTGAGACCGGTATTGATACTGCTTTGGGGTGTATTCCGATTAATAATACCAGTGAGTTTGTTAATTGGTTTTTTGGGAATTTCATGGGGATTGCCGGCGGAATTGCTTTGCTTTTGATGATTTTTGGCGCTTTTCAGATTATTACCTCCGGCGGCAACCCGGAGAAAGTAAAACAAGGCCAAGCTTATGTAACAAGCGCAATTTCCGGCCTGCTTTTTATGATTTTTTCTCTTTTTCTGTTAAGATTCATTGGAGTAGATTTATTAAGCTTGCCGGGATTAAATTATTAAATTAATAACATGAAAGTTCATGCCGCTAATTTTGATATTCCAAGCTCTACAGTATCTGCTAAATTTACTGATATTGCGGGTGTTTTTACCGAATTGTGGAAATATATCATTCCTCTGGCGGGAATAATTATGTTAGTAATGATTATTTTTGGCGGGTTTGAAATGATGGTTTCCGGGGGCAACCCGGAGAAAGTAGCCAGCGGCCGGAGCAGAGTAATGATGGGAATTGTGGGCTTTGTAGTAGTATTTTTATCTTGGTTTATTATCCGGGCTATCGAAGTGATTTTTGGGATTAGTATTCTTACCGGCTAAAGAAAAACCTACTGACCAAATCTCCGGCTTCTTTCTTGGTATTCTTTAATCGCTTCTTCCAGTCTTTTTGGCCCAAAATCCGGCCATAAAGCATTAGTAAAATAAAGCTCGGAGTAAGAAAGCTGCCAAAGCAGGAAATTAGAAATTCTTATTTCCCCGCCGGTTCTGATTACCAAATCCGGGTCTGGCTGGCCGTTAGTATATAGGTATTTGGCAATTAATTTTTCGTTTATTTTATTCGGCCGTACCCCGTCTTTAACAATATTTTTAACCGCCCGGACTATTTCGTCCCGCCCGCCGTAATTTAGGGCAACGTTAAACTTTAATCGTTCGTGTTTTTTAACAATATTAAGAATTTCGCTAATGGCCCGTTTGACTTTTAAGGGAAAAGCCTGGAAATTGCCTAAAACAAAAAATCTAATTCCTCTTTTTTGGTAATCTTCTTTTTTTTCTTCGGCAATTTTAATCAGCAAGCCAAAAATGCCTCGGACCTCTTGTTTGGCTCTCTTTTTCCAATTTTCCGTAGATAAAGCATAGACCGTTAGAAGTTTGACGCCGAGTTTTTCGCAATGGTCAACTAAATCGACTAAGTTTTTGGCGCCAGCCCGATGGCCTTGCGTGGGGGTTAATCCTTTTTTTCTCGCCCAGCGGCGGTTGCCGTCCATAATTATTGCAATGTGCTGGGGAATATTTTCGGGATCCAAGGAGTAAAACTGACCAACCCGTTTTTTTTTTGGGCATTTTATTTTTAATTTTTGAAATTCACAAATTACCTGCAGCAGAGAAGTCTGCCCCGCAACTGCGGGGAAAATCCTTTAGAAAGGAGGTGATCCAGCCGCTCCTTCCAGAACGGCTACCTTGTTACAACTTATCCCTCATTACCGACCCCACCTTCCTCCGACGTTACGTCGGAGTTCGGGTGTTGCCGACTTTGCTGAATTGATGGGCAGTGTGTGCAAGAGGCGAGAACGGATTCACCGGAACCTGCTGATTTCCGATTACTACCAATTCCAGGTTCATGCAGTCGAGTTGCAGACTGCAATCCCAACTGAGACCGCTTTTGTAGGATTAGCTCCGCCTTGCGACTTAGCGACCTATTGTAGCGGCCATTGTAGGATGTGTGTAGCCCTGGGCATAAGCGACATGCTGATTTAACGTCGTCCCTGCCTTCCTTCCCGATTAAATATCGGGACTGTCCTCGGTGACACGAATAACACCAAGCAGGGGTTGCGCTCGTTACCGCACTGAAGCGAACGACTCACGTCACGAGCTGACGATAACCATGCATCAGCTGTCCTACCGTTAAGAATCTACATTTCTGCAGAAACATAAATAGGATGTCAAACCCAGGTAAGGTTCAGCGCTTCGTTTCGAATTGAACCACATGCTCCACTGGTTGTGCGCCTCCCCGCCAATTCGTTTGAGTTTCACTCTTGCGAGCGTACTCCCCAGGCGGTCTGCTTAACGCGTTAGCTTACGCCGACCCCGCAGTTGCGGGGCCAGCTAGCAGACATCGTTTAGGGCTAGGACTACCCGGGTCTCTAATCCGGTTCGCTCCCCTAGCTTTAGTCTCTCAGTGTCAGTGCAGTCCTGGCTACCTGCTTTCGCCTTTGGCGTTCCTTGTCATATCCACGGATTTAACCCCTACATGACAAGTTCCAGTAGCCTCTTCCTGACTCTAGTTTCCTAGTATTCTGCCCCTTTCCTCAGTTGAGCCGAGGGCTTTGAAACAGAACTTAAGAAACCACCTACAGACCCTTTACGCCCAGTAAATCCGGATAACGCTTGCGCCCTACGTGTTACCGCTGCTGCTGGCACGTAGTTAGCCGGCGCTTATCCCCCGACTTAGTGTCGGGGTTTAGCGGTTTACGACCCGAAGGCCTTCGTCCCGCACGCGGCGTCGCTGCGTCAGACTTTCGTCCATTGCGCAATATTCCTAGTTGCTGCCTCCCGTAGGAGTGAGGCCCGTATCTCAGTGCCTCCGTGGCCGATCGTCCTCTCAGACCGGCTACCCGTCATTGCCTTGGTGGGCCTTTACCCCGCCAACAAGCTGATAGGCCGCACGCTCCTCTTTAAGCGGGTAGTTACACCCTTTATCCCGATGGACTTTCGACTATCGGAAACTATCCAGGATTACTCCCGATTTCTCGGGGATATCCTTGACTTAAAGGTAGATTCGTACGTGTTACTCACTCGTTCGCCATGCCGATTGCTCGGCATTCGACTTGCATATCTTAGGCACGCCGCCAGCGTTCATCCTGAGCCACGATCAAACTCTCAGTAAAAAAACTAATTACAAATTTGACTTCCTGCTGCAGATAATCTGTGCTCAAAAAATTAATGCCTATAAATTGTCAAGGTGCTTTCTAGTAACTGCTAACCGAAGTATCTTTATGATAACCTAAAAATATCTATTCGTCAAGCTAAAATTTGATATAATCCGAAGGATTACACGAAGCTAATTCGTTATTTGGACGCGTAGCTCAGTCGGTGAGAGCGCTTGCCTTATGAGCAAGAGGTCCCAGGTTCGAGTCCTGGCGCGTCCACTTTTTTTGCCATGATAAAATAATCTAATGGCTAAATTAGTTTCCGCTAACCCCGGGAGGAATTACGAGATTGTTGGGGAAATAGAAATATCTTCAAAGAGAGAAATAAAGCAAAAGGTTGACCAAGCGGAAAAAGCACATAATAATTGGAAAAGCTTAGGTGTAAAAGAGAGGATAAGATTTCTTAAGCGAATCTATGTTGCCTTTTCTAAAAAGAAAGCGGAGATTGGAGAATTGGCTACCAGAGAAATAGGGATGATGTTCCAAGATAGGGAAGTTATTGATATAAACGCGGGTCTGGATTACTTTAAGTGGTATTTGGATAACGCCGAAAAATATCTTGCTCCCGAAGTAACTTTTGAAGATAAAAGAGCGGTCCATAAGGTTTTTTTTGAGCCAATAGGAGTAGCGGGAGTTATTGTTCCCTGGAATTTTCCTTTTTGTAATTTCATCTGGGGAGTTATCCCTAATTTAATAGCTGGCAATACTGTTATATTTAAACATTCTGAAGAATGTCCCCTTTCTGGAAAACTTTACGAAAATATAATTAGATCGTGCAAACTACCCAAGGGGGTATTTTCAGAAATTTATGGCGACGGTGAAGTTGGTAACTTTTTGGTTCATCAGGGCATAGATTTAATTTGCTTTACCGGGAGTGCCAAAGTTGGGCAATATCTTTATCAAGTAGCCTCCAAAAAATTTATAAAAGTAATTTTAGAATTGGGCGGTTCTGCTCCTGGAATAGTTTTTGCTGATGCCGATATTGATAAAGTAGTAGAGTCAGTCTGGATTAATCGATTTGGCAATTGCGGGCAGATATGTGACGGCTTAAAAAGATTAATTGCTCACCAAAGTAAGTTTGATCAAGTAGTTAAAGCCTTGAAGAAAATGCTGGAAGACAAAAAAGTCAGTGACCCACAGAATCCCGCTACCGAAATCGGTCCTTTAGTCTCTCGAAAGCAATTAAAAACGCTGGAAGAGCAAGTTAAAGACGCCTTGAATAAAGGGGCAGAAGTAATAACTGGAGGCAATAAGCCAAAAGGATTAAAAGGCGCTTATTATCTACCTACCTTATTAACAAGAGTAAATAAAAAGATGAAAGTTTGGCAAGAAGAAGTTTTTGGGCCAGTTTTGCCAATTGTTCCTTTTAAAACTGAAAAAGAGGCCATTGATTTAGCAAATGACACCCAATATGGCTTAGGGGGATATATTTTTACCAAAGATAAAAGAAGAGCGGAAAGAGTAGCGAAAGCGATTAATACCGGCATGGTAAATATTAATTCCGTTAGTTATCTTCTTCCTTGTAATCCTTTCGGCGGAAACAAATTATCGGGTATTGGCCGAGAACATGGAAAATATGGTCTTCGTGATCTTTGCAAGATAAAAGTTGTCGCTTTTGAGAAATAAAGGCGCGTCCATCGTATTGTTTTAATGTTTTAAAACATTAAAACAAAAGAGAGATAGATTACTCTTTGAGCACCACTTGAGGCCAATACTTCTCTGGATTACTGTGTTTTTTATATAGCTTCAAATATAAATCATAAAGTTTACTCGAATTAATCATTCTAATTCCAAATTCTACCAAAAAAAACTTATCGGGGGAGTTAATACTTGACAAGTCCGTAATACGCTAGTAGAATGACTTACTATGTTGCAAAGTACTACGATTACCAAAAAGTGGCAAATGACTTTACCCAAGGAAATAAGGGATTTGTTGGATCTTAAGGAACCGGGCAGTTTTCTATTGGAGCTGGTAGATAGAAAGAAAAAATTGATTAGAATTAAAAAGAAAATTGATATTTTAGACTTAGCTGGCTCGCTTAAATCTTCCAAGAAAAAAGGGGTTCTTGAAGCACGCTCCAAGATGGAGAAAATTTATAAGCGCTTTTAATATGAAATATTTTATTGACACTAATATATTTCTTAGAGTTTTAATAAAAGAGAATGAAGCTGTGTTTAATGATTGCCTGCGGTTTTTGCAAAAGGTAAAAGCGGGCAAGATTAAAGCCATAACTGCCAGTTTGGTTTTAGCGGAAATTGCTTGGGCGCTTTCTTCATACTATGAATTTGCTCCGAGAAAAGTAGCTTTGTCGGTAAGGGGAATATTGAACCTGAAGGGTTTAAATATTATGGATAAGTATGATCATTTATTGGCTTTGCAGTTATTTGAGAGCAAGAAGGTTAAATACATTGATGCTCTACTTGCTTCGATTAAAGAAATCCAAACGGGAAAATGGACAATTGTTTCTTATGACAAGGATTTTGATAAGCTGAAAATAAAAAGACTGGAGCCAAAAAAAATTATTTCTGCCTGATATTTGACAATTTTTAAAAACTTGCTTCATAATTAAGCTATGTCTGAGATTGGTAACGAAAGCACTTCTTCAGCTAATACTGCAAATGGAGCCTCTCGGGAATTGCCAAAAATATCTAGAAGGCAGTTTCTTCATATAGCAAGAGATTTTGCTGTTTTAGCTCTAATTCCTCAGCTGGCTAGACCTGTGGGTGCCTCCACAGCTGAAGCTGTAAACACAAGATCATTTAGCGAGATTACCGGCTTAGATGAAAAAGAACTACAAAAAAGCGGCTTTAATATAGAAAATTTTGAACATAATCCGAATGGGGGCAGTGATTATATCTTGGTTATTGGCCAAACACATTATAATCCATTTATTCAAGATGTGCATAAAAGTGGCAATGCAGAATTCATGAGCTCCCAAAATATTATTGAAAATATAATTGCAGAAATTATCAGAAATAAAGGAATAAAAACAGTCTTTTCCGAAGGCGTATCTGATAGTTCGATTACTGATTTAGATTTATTAAGGGAGCTTAAGCAGGTCTTGGAAACAGAAAATTTGGATATTGCTTCTATATATCATCGGTTAGAATATTTAAAAAGAATTGAGCTGCAACTGTTTTCCTCAGCTGCAGTCTCCAAAGACATTACAGGCCTGGCAGAGGAACCATATAGTTATTTGAGGGGGGCTGTTTACTATGCATTCGAAGACTATCTTGCTCGGGCCGAAAATTTTATAAATAATAATCCAGATTTAGAAATTCCTCCTTTGAATAAAATATCAGGAGCTAATGAACAAATTGTTGAGCCTATAATACATGTTAGGAATTATATAGGAGAAGCCTTAAAAAATATTGGTCAATATTTATCTCGGTACGGCTTTCAGGATGTGCGTTCTTCATTATTGGCAACAACTAGGCTACACATGGATGGTAAAATTAATGTCAAGCCTGCAGAGTCAACAGAACTAAACGAGCAAGCGGTAAAACTGCTTCAGGATATGTTAGACGCAAAAAGAAATTTAGCTTCCGATCCCGCAAACAAAGATTTAATTAGGCAATTTAATGAGACTGTGTCTGCTTTTAATAAAAATAAAAGAAATTATGTATTTGAGCGACGGGAAATTGAAGCAATCAGACGAGTCACTGATTCGGAAGCTGAAGGCAATCTTAGGGTATTGGTTTATGGCGACAGTCATGATTTTTTAGCTTGGGTAAAGAAATTCAATAAAGATCATCCGCGAAGAACATGGGGCTATATCCAGTTAGGCAAAATTGCCAGCGAGGAGTGATGTTCCTTTTTTTTAGTCTTGGTCCAGGGCCTGTTTTAGTGGTTGCCAGTAATATTTTTCCCAAAGTTCTTTATAGTCGCGGGCGGACTGGCCGAATTTATCCGGCATGCCAATACGAATTAGCCGAGCATTGATTTTATTTTCGGCGATTATTTCCGCTACCGCGCTTCCCAGGCCGCCAATAATTTGGTGATCTTCCAAAGTAATTATCTTTTTAGTTTTTCCGGCCGAATGGGCGATTCTGTTTTTATCTAAGGGTTTTAGGGTGGGGCAATTAATAATTTCCACGCCAGCCAGCTCTCTTTTGAAGTAATTAATGGTTTCGGCCAATAGCGGCCCATGGCCGACCAAGCTCATCTTTGACCCTCTTTTTAATATTTGTGCTTCGCCTGTTTTAAAAGGATGAGAGGGATAAACGGATGTTGGTGGCCGGCTTAGGCGCAAGTAGCAAGGGCCATCAATTTTGGCTAAGCTTCGGACTATTTTTTTGGTTTCATTAAAGTCTAAAGGACTAAAAACTTTCATTTTAGGAAGCGCTCTCATTAAAGCAATATCTTCCAGGGCTTGATGAACGGCTCCATCCGGCCCGGTAGATAAACCGGCGTGCGAGCCAATAATTTTAACGTTAGTCTTGTTTAAGCAGATACTTTGCCTGATCTGGCCGAAGGTTAAATAGGGCGAAAAACAGGCAAAAGATACTAAAAAGGGAATTTTTCCGCCCAAAGACAACCCGGCGGCTACCGAAGTGGCATTTTGTTCGGCTACCCCAACCTCAAAAAAACGCTCCGGATAGAGTCTGGCAAATTCTTTGACGCGAAGCGACGCGGCAAGATTAGCGCTGACAACCACGATATTAGAATATTTAGCGGCAACCTTGAGCAGTTCTTGGCCAAAAGCATCCCTAATTGATTTTTGTTTCACAGTAGTTTCTGCTGGCAGTTTTCTTTCTTTATTAAGCCAAAGTCTTTTTCTATTCTTTTGACTAAAGAGGGAAAGCTTTCCTTTGCCAAAACCTCTTTTAACTCTTTTATTTTAGCATTTTTCCAAGCTAATTGCTTGCCTTTTAGTTTGATTGGCGTTTGATTATCAATTTTAGCTAACCTATAAGAAAGCTCGCCCGCTTCTTTGCCTTTTTTTAGTTTCATTTTAAGAGCATCCGGTAGTTTGTTTAGGTTTTGATAAACATTGTCAAAATTTTGAAATTTTTCCAACAAGCTGGAAGCAGTTTTTGGGCCAACTCCATAAACTCCCGGATAGTTATCTGAAGGATCACCGCTTAAGGCTTTAAAATCAACTACCTGCGAAGGCTTGATTCCTAATATTTTTTTTTACCTCCTGGGAATTAACTTTCGTAAGTTTATTCATCTGCCGGCCCATAAGCAGCAAGTTAACTTTTTTATCTACTAATTGCATTAGATCTTTGTCGCCAGTTAGGATATAAATTTTTGAGGCTTGGTTTTTTTTAGCCAAAGAAGCGACAAGGTCGTCTGCTTCAAAGCCGCTTTTGATAAAATAGGCCAGACCAGATTCAGCCACTAACTTTCTTGTTTTTTTGATTTGGCTGACCAGGCGGTCTTCGGTGATCGGTCTTTTAGATTGGTAGCCGATAAAAAGCTTGTGGCGGAAAGTTGGCCCGGGAGAGTCAAAGCAAATAGCCAGCTTTCGGGGCTTAATTTTTTTTAAGGTGGAAAGTAAAACCGAAAAAAAACCAAAAACTGCCCCCACAGGCTCTCTTTGTTTATTTGTTAGAGGAGGCAGGGCATGAAAGGCCCGATGCAGAACCGCATGAGCATCAATAATCAGCAAGGAATTACTCATACTTGTATTTTAACACTAGATTATTATTGAATCAGCTTTGAGCTTGCTGTAGTATTAGTTTAAAGATGAACCAGTACCCAATACCACAAGAAATATCCTCTTACGAATTTCGTTTAGTAGGAAGCATGACTTTAAACCAATTTTTAAAACTAGCAGCGGGGGTTGTCTTTGCCTATTTGCTTTTTCATTCTGGCCTGACTTCTGTTTTGCGTTTTCCTTTGAGCTTGGCTATTCTTTTGTTGGGGATAGGGACAGCCTTTCTGCCTTTTAACGACAGGCCCTTGGAATACTGGCTGGTTTCTTTTTTTCGGGCGGCTTATTCTCCCACTGTATTTATTTGGAAAAAGCCCTTTTTCCCCAAATATTCTTTTTACAAGCCGACCCCTGTGCCGGTTTTTAGCCAGGTTCTTTCTACTCCGGTAGAAAATCCGGCTAAGACGCCAAAAGTACCGGAAAAAAGGGTTATTCCGCCCGCCCCAGTCGTTCAGGAAAAAGAAAAACAAGAAACAATTTTGCCACCTTCAGAAAAAGAGGGGAGCCCTTCTTCGGACGAAATCATTCAAATGATTAGGAAAAATACACCAAAGCAAAAACTGGAGTCCAGCTCTCCGGAGTATTTAAAAATATCTCTTCCGGCTACTCCCACGGTTCCCAATATAATTAATGGTTTGATAATGGATCTGGAAGGCAGGACTTTGGAGGGAGCAATTGTGGAGATTCAAGACTTAGAGGGCAATCCAATTAGAGCAATGCGCTCTAATTCTTTAGGACAGTTTCAAACAGCTACCCCCTTGCCAAATGGTCAATATTTAGTTTTGGTGGAAAAAGAGCCTTTTTCTTTTGCTATAATTAAAATTGAGACCAAAGGGAAAATTATTCCCCCATTACAGATTCAAGCGAAAAAGACGGCGTTGGCATAAAAATAAAACTTGCCCATGGATTTAAAGAAAAAAGCTCTTAAAGGAACTACCCAAGAATATTTGCCGATTGAGGATATTGCTCAAAATATGGTCATTCTTAAAGATGGCTCTTGTGCTTATGTTTTTGAAGTGTCCTCTGTTAATTTTGACCTCCTTTCTGAGCGAGAGCAGGAGGCAATGATTTATGCTTATGCTTCCTTGCTCAATTCCTTGTCTTTTCCTTTGCAAATTTTCATTCACTCGGCACTTAAAGATGTTAGTTCTTACCTTGATTATCTCCTTTCTTGGGAGCAAAAAAAGACCGATTCTTTAGCGAGAAAACAAATTGCCCATTACCGCCAGTTTGTTTCTCAGATGGTAGAGAAAAATAATGTTTTGACCAAGTCTTTTTATGTTGCTGTTCCTTTTTCCAGTCTGGAGCTGGGGCTGGCCGCGGCCAAAAACAGTATTCCTCTTTTTTCTTTTTTTAAGCCCAAGGAAGAAGTGCAGGCTTTGCCTTTGGAAAAAAGAGCGATTATTGAACGAGCCAAAGCAAATTTGGAGCCCAAAAAAGAGCATGTTGTTCGGGCTTTAGGAAGCTTGGGGCTGCGCGCTCGACAGTTGACTACTGCTCAGTTAGTAGGTTTTTTCTACAGTATTTATAATCAGGAAAAAATTAATACCTCGGAGCTCCCCTTAAAGGAAGGCGAAGTTCCTCTAGTTTTAATGAGAGATAAAAAGAAAAAAGAAGGAGAGGAAAAGGAGGAAAATGAAGCTTGATTTTTGGAAAAAGGCTAGCGAGCAAATAAAAAAAATCAGCCAGCAAAAGGAAGCACCCGAAAAGCAAGCGGAAGCTACACCGATGTCCCCGGGACTGGTGAGCATTAAAGATGTTATTGCTCCTTCGGCTGTTGAAGTAGATTGGACTACTTTGCGGATTAATAGCCGATATTATCGCACTTTTTATGTAGTTAATTACCCTCGTTATGTTTCGCCTAATTGGCTCTCGCCCTTGGTTAATTTTGACCAGGAGCTGGATATTGCGATGTATATTTATCCGGTAGAGGGCCGGGGAGTCCTAGACGAGATGCGCAAAACCATTGCCCGGATGGAGGCGGAAATTTCCACCGACATTCAACGGGGAAAAGTAGTTGACCCGACTACTCAGGCAAAATTAGAAGACGCTTTAGCTATTCAGGAAAAGCTGGCCAAGGGGGTAGAAAAGTTTTTCCAATTTGGGCTCTATATCACTGTTTCGGCTGATTCTTTGGCCCAGCTGGAGCGAATGAGCAAAGAGCTTCAAGCTTCCCTGGGAGCTTTAATGATTATCCCTAAAGCCGCAATTTTGGAAATGGAGGAGGGCTTTAAAACTATTTTGCCTTTGTGTAAAGACGAGCTCAATGTCACTCGCAATATGCCTACCTCAACTTTGTCTACTACTTTCCCCTTTGTTTCTTCCGAGCTTTCAGATGATAAAGGAGTGCTTTTCGGTTTAAATCAGCATAATGGTTCTTTGGTGGTTTTTGACCGTTTTTCTATGGAGAATTTTAATAGTATAATTTTTGCTAAATCCGGTGCTGGCAAAAGCTATTTGGTTAAACTAGAAACTTTGCGCTCTTTGATGTTTGATACAGAGGTGATGGTTATTGACCCGGAAAATGAGTATGAGACCCTATGTCAGGCGCTCGGCGGCCAATATATTACCTTTGGCTTTAGTTCTCAGGCCAAAATTAATCCTTTTGATTTGGAGCTAGTGCAAACCCAAGAAGGAGAAAATGAGCTGACACGGAAAATTCTTTCTTTATACGCTCTCTTTAGGATTATCATGGGCAAAATGTCTCCTCAAGAAGAAGCAATTTTGGATCGCGCTTTAGTAGCTACATATAAAAACCAAGGGATAACTTTGGATCCGGATACTCAGAAAGACAAAGAGATGCCCTTAATTGAAGATCTTTATAAAGTACTTATTGGCATGGAGGAAGACTTGGCCGCTTCCTTGGCCGCAAGACTAGAAAAATTTATTAAGGGTGCTTTTGCCGGCCTTTTTAATACCCAAACAAATATTAGCATTCAAAACAAACTGGTCGTTTTTGGCACTAGAGACCTAGAAGAAGCCTTGCGGCCGATTGCCATGCATATCATTTTGGATTTTATTTGGAATAAAATCCGGCGAGAGATGAAAAAAAGAGTTTTAGTAATTGATGAGGCTTGGTATTTGATGCGCTATCCGGACTCAGCTCTTTTTCTTTACGGTATTGCCAAAAGGGCGCGAAAGTATTATTTAGGCTTAACCACGATTACTCAAGACGTGGACGACTTTATTAATTCCAAATATGGCGGGGCAATTGTTAAGAATTCATCTATTCAAATTTTACTAAAACAACATGCGGCAGCTATTGACCAAGTAGGAGATCTTTTTTACCTTTCTCAGGGAGAAAGGCAGTATTTACTGGCGGCAAATATAGGGGAGGGAATTTTCTTTGCCGGCCAAAATCATGTGGCTATTAAAGTAATTGCTTCGCCCCAGGAGCATAAACTGATTACTTCCGACCCCCGAGAGCTTTTAGAAAGAAAAAAGGAACAAGAGGCCGCTTCTTCAAATCAGTCTTAAGGTATAATACCAGGATGAGTCCGCGAGAAAAGAAAAAGCAGTCTTTCTTTTTTAAAAAGTGGGGAAAAAAAATTCCCAGAAAAATTAAAAAGATAGTATTTTTTGGATTTCTTGTTTTCGTGCTGGTTGTTATTGGCTTTAGTATTGTTTCTTTGCCTTCGCCCAAAAAACTTAGCACTTTTCCTTACCCGGCCTCTACTTTAATTTATGATCGCAATGGCAAACTGCTTTATGAGATTTATAGCGAAAAAAATCGGGTGCCGGTTAAACTTGATGAGGTGCCCGAATCTCTAGTTTGGGCAACTTTGGCAATTGAAGATCGGAATTTTTACCGGCATTTTGGCTTTGACCTTAGGGGTATTTCCCGAGCTGTTTATAATATAATTTTCAGAAAAAAGCTTCAGGGCGGCTCAACCATTACCCAGCAGTTGGTGAAAAATGCTTTACTAACTCCCGAGCGCACTTGGGAGAGGAAAATAAAGGAAGCAGTTTTAACCTTAGCGGCAGAAGTAATTTACACCAAAGATCAGATTTTAGAAATGTATTTCAATCAAACCCCGTACGGGGGGACATCCTGGGGGGCTCAGGCAGCAGCTAACACTTACTTTGACAAGAGCGTGGCCGATTTAAGCTTGGCCCAAGCCGCGATGCTAGCCGGGTTGCCTGCTTCGCCGACGCGCTATTCTCCTTTTATTCATCCGGATGTGGCCAAAAGTCGCCAGCACCTGGTTTTAGACCAAATGGCGGAAAGCGGCTATATCAACAAAGAAGAGGCTCAAGAAGCCAAGGATGAAGATTTAAATTTCGCCTCACCGGCAATAAAAATTGAGGCGCCTCATTTTGTTTTTTATGTTAAAGAGCAATTAGTAGAAAAGTATGGCCAAGCCGTAGTGGACCAGGGAGGTTTGCGGGTAAGAACGACTTTAGATCTGGATCTTCAGGATTTTAGCCAAGCAACAGTGGCTTCGGAGGTCGCCAAACTCAGCAGGCAAAATGTTTCCAACGGAGCAGCTTTGGTAACTGAGCCTAAAAGCGGCGAGGTTTTGGCTATGGTGGGAAGCAAGGATTATTTTGCTTCGGATATTGATGGAAAATTTAATGTGACTACCGCTTTGCGCCAGCCGGGATCGGCCATTAAGCCCATTAATTACGCAACTGGTTTGGTTACCGGAAGAGTAACGCCAGCCACTATTTTTAATGACGTTCCTACCTGTTTTTTAGTTCCCGGCCAAAAACCTTATTGCCCGCGCAACTATGATGGTCTTTTCCACGGGGTAGTTCAATTACGCTATGCTTTAGGCAATTCTTTTAATGTGCCGGCGGTAAAGATGCTGGCTATCAATGGCTTGGAAAGTTTCATTGCTACCGCTTCGGCTATGGGCATTGAAAGTTTCTCTGCCCCGGATAATTATGGATTATCGCTTACTTTAGGCGGTGGAGAGGTGAAAATGACGGAAATGGCCACGGCTTTCGGTACTTTGGCTAACCTCGGTATTCGCCAGGATCTGGTTTCTATTTTAGAAATTAAGGACAGGGCTGGTCAGATATTGGAAGAAAAGAAGTTTGTTCAGGGGAAAAGAGTTTTACCTCCGGAGGTAGCTTATTTGATTTCTGATATTTTAAGCGACAATGGGGCGCGTTCTGCTGCTTTCGGTTCTCGCTCTCTTTTAGCAGTGGAAGATCATCCGGAAGTAGCGGTGAAAACGGGGACCACTAATGATAAGCGGGATAATTGGACGGTAGGCTATACTCCGGACTATGTCGTAACTGTTTGGGTAGGGAACAACGATAATTCCGCTATGAGTGCTGTGGCCTCGGGCGTTACTGGTGCTTCTCCTATTTGGAATACGGTTATCAGCGAGGTTCTAAAAAACCAAGCTCCCAGATTGCCGGCTCGCCCAGATACAGTGGTGGGCAAAACAGTTTGCAACCAAACGGGATTTCTACTTCCCGAAGAAGGTTGTTCAGCTCGCTATGAATATTTTATTAAAGGCACAGAGCCGGGCCACAGCGTTGCATTGCGCCAGCCGGTGCTCGTAGATAAAGATACCAGCCAGCCGGTTCAGCCCGGAGAGGAAAAGGAGAATTTAGAATGGCAGGACCATTCGGCTGTGCGTGATCCTTTGGGCACGATTTTTTGCTTTGATTGCCCGGCCAATATTGAAAACCAAGATCAGCCCTGGCCGACGACCAATATTTACGTTTCTGGCAACCGCGAGCCTTTCCTTGCGCCAGGAGTTGGGGAATAATATAGCTAGCAACCTCGGGAGTTGACTGCCCTTGCAACATCGGGATGAATAAGTTGCCCTGGGTACATTTTTAATTATTTTTGTTATAATTATTTTAAATTTCTGATCTGATGAAGATAATAAGACTTTGCTCCGGTCTCCTTTTATCTGCTTTAATATTTTTCGTCTTGTTAACTAGAGCAGAAGCTCTAAGTATATATAGGCAAGAAGTTAGCAAGGAAGCAATCTGGTCTTGCTTAAAAACAGGAGGCCAGTTAAATGATAGAAGTTTACAAGAAGTATCTTTTAAAGTTTTGTTTCTTGATTCAATAGTCATTGATCCCCTGAGCTGTTCTTGCTCGGATGGTAGCCAGCAAAGTTTGCTAGAGATGGAAATAGGAGGTTGGGCCGGTTGCCGGCTAGTTAGCGCTAAACAGATTGCGAGAATAACTATCTTTTATCTTAAGATTCTCTTTTATCGCTTCTATTATTTTTTAATTTTATTATTTATTTTCTTTGAACTTTATTGGGCGAAAAGACAACTAAAGTCAAAAAAGATAACCTTCAAACAATTATTATTAATTTTTGGTTTAGCTTTTCTTTTTGTTGTGAGCTTGCTTATCTGGTTTTACGGGATAAGCAAAGAACAGCCGCCAGATCTAATTATAAAAGTATATTTCCGGCCTTATGAGTTTGTTTATGAATCTTTGATTAATTCTGGTTATGAAAGAGGCTCGAACGATCTTTTTTTAATTTCGTCAATTTCATTTTTTATGATATCCACAATCTTTAATTTTTTAGTTCTCCTTTTTCCCTGGCTTTTAATAAATGAGGTTAAAAGAATTAAAAAATGAACCTGAAAGAGATTTTCAGGCCGACCAAGCAAAAGATTGTTTTTTTCATTTTAACAATTATCGGCGTTCTTCTTTTATTTTATGCCTGGCTGATTCTTGGGCTTATGGGAATGAGTGGCGATTCACATTTGCCGGGAGTGGTTAATGCCTTTTTATTATTGTTTTTCCTAATTATTTCTCTAATTGGTTTTGTTTTTTTCCCACCACTGGGATTAATTATTAATTTGGGATCAGCTCGTCCGGTGACTATAGCCCTAGTCCTCTTTCTTGTTTTAGGATATTATTATTTCCTGTCGGCTTTGCTGTATCTACTTTATCGAAAAAGCAAGAATAAGAAAGGCGCATAAAACTGATGCTAAGTTTTATGAAGAATTATTTTCAGGATATTTTTTGTTGAAAATATGCTATATTGAAAATAATATGCAAACAGATGAGTCATTTTCTAGCCCGGCTCATCAAAGTTCTGTTTCCCAGCCAAAAAATACCAAACCAGAACCAGAAATACCTCTTTCTACTTGCTAAAATTAAAATATGGGTAAAGTAACTCCAGCGCCAATAAAATCAGTCATAGGTTACGAGGTTCTAGATAAGGTTGATATTCGAGTTGGTACCATTGAAAAAGTTGAAGATATTCCCGAGTCGGATAAATTGGTCAAGCTAGTTGTTGATTTTGGCGACCATAAAAGAAATATTATTGTGGGTATGAAAAAGGAAAGAGATAATCCGCGAGAGGTAGAAGGCAAACAGGCGCTATTTGTAATTAATCTTGAGTCAAAAAAAATGATGGGTCATGTATCTGAGGGCATGTGCTTTGATACAAAAAAAGAAACCAAAGTTAATTTTCGGTATTGCCCAATCTGGTTTAAGCTCTGTCGTGGAACCTATCGCGATCAACAATATCCACGGGCGCAAAATTATTAAAGAAGCGCCTGAAAGATTAGCCCTTTATATTCCTGATAATTTTTCTTTAGTTACGTCGCGTCAGTCAACTAATTCCTTTTGCAATTATTCATGCTAATCCTCAAGATATTTTGAGCTTAACTAAAGCAATTGATCTATGTTCCATCGGGATTGCTTCCCCCGCCGCTGCGGGGTCGCAATGACAAAAAATTTCTCAATGACAAACGACACAAATTCCCTATATTATTTTTTTTTGGCGAAGGCTATAATGAGAAAGAAGCTCTTTTATAGCCGCGATGCTTTTTTCAAAATATTTTCTATTTTTGTTTAAATTTTTTTACTATTTAGGCAGACCTTTTTATTTATCTTTAGCTGCGCTTTTTAATTTCGTTCAAAATTTTTTATCTTTATCCTTCCAGAAATTTACTAATCTTATCTTGTTGATCAAAAAAATTAATCTTTTTAGGTTTAGGTTTCGCTGGCTTTTCTTGGCTACCTTTTTTACTTTTCTGGTGACAGGATTTTATGGTTTTTATTTAGCGATTTTAAAAGACTTGCCTTCTCCGGAAAAATTAATTAATCGTCCTCTAGCTTTAACTACTAAGATTTACGACCGAAACGGCAATCTTCTTTACAAAATTTACCGTGAACAGGATCGGACTTTAATCCCTTTAGAAGAAATACCAAAGAGAGCGATCGAGGCGACAATTGCTGTTGAAGATCGGGAGTATTGGCAGCACAAAGGTCTTTCTTGGCGAGGGATTTTAAGAGCGATCAAGCATAATTTAACTAATCCTGATAAAGAGCCAATTGGCGGATCAACCATTACTCAGCAGTTGGTTAAGAATGCTCTTTTGGGTTCGCAAAAGACCTGGGAGCGGAAAATTAAAGAAGTGATTTTAAGTGTTTTGGTGGAAATGCGCTTTTCCAAAGAAGAAATTTTGCAGATGTACTTTAACGAGATTCCTTATGGCGGCATGGCTTATGGCATTGAGGAGGCGGCCCAAAAATATTTCGGTAAGTCGGTTCGGGAAGTAAATTTGGCTGAAGCTTCACTGCTTGCTGGTTTGCCAGCCGGGCCTACCCGCTTTTCTCCTTTTTCTGCTTATCCGGACTTGGCCAAAGAGAGACAAAAGCAGGTGTTGTCTCTAATGGCAAAAAGCGGTTATTTAACAGAACAGGAGGAACAAAGAGCTGCGCAGGAGCCCCTTCGCTTTAATATGCAGAATAATTCTATTGAGGCACCTCATTTCGTGTTTTATGTTAAAGATCTCCTGGCCCAAAAATGGGGCGAGCAGATTGTAGAAGAGGGAGGATTAGAAGTTAAGACTAGCTTGGACCTGAACTTGCAAAAAAAAGTGGAAAAAATTATTCAGGAGGAGCTTGTTAAGGCCGCGCCTTTGGGGGTAAGCAATGGAGCGGCTTTGATAATTAAGCCAAAAACCGGAGAAATTTTGGCGATGGTCGGGAGTAAAGACTACTATGATTTTGATCATGATGGCAATGTGAATGTGACTTTAAGGCCTCGTCCTCCCGGATCGGCTATTAAAATAATTACCTATTCCCTGGCTTTGCAAAATGGATTTACTCCGGCCACAATTATTCCCGATACGCCGATTACTTTTCAAAAACCTTATCAAGATCCTTATTCTCCCCAAAATTATGATGGCCGTTTTCATGGCAATGTTTCTTTGCGTACGGCTTTAGCTTCGTCCTTTAATGTGCCGGCGGTAAAAGTTCTTTCCGCTCTTGGGGTGGACCGGATGATTAGCCAAGGCGAGCTTATGGGAATTACTACTTGGCAGGAGCGCTCCCGCTTTGGTCTTTCTTTAACCTTGGGCGGGGGGGAAATAAAAATGATTGATTTGGCTCAGGCCTATGCGGTGCTGGCTAATTTGGGGGAAAAGGTGGATTTAAATCCCTTTTTGGATGTAAAGCCGTCGGCAAAAGAAGTTTTAGATCCGGGGGTGGCTTTTTTGCTTAATGATATTCTTTCCGACAGCTCTGCTCGAGCGCAGGGCTTTGGTCTCCACTCTTTGCTTAATATTTCTTATCACAAAGTAGCAGTTAAAACCGGTACGAGTAATAATCTACGGGATAATTGGGCTATTGGCTATACGCCAGAGTTTTTGGTAGCCGTTTGGGTGGGCAATAATGATAATAGGCCCATGAGCCGAATTGCTTCGGGCATTACCGGCGCTACTCCTATCTGGCGGAAAATAACCGATCTAATGTTAGAATCCTACCCTGAAACCGGATGGAAAAAGCCCGGCAACGTGGCTGAAACAGTAATTTGCAGGTCTACCGGAACCTTGCCTTGTGAGGGTTGTCCACAAACTGGCCAAGAATACTTTCTAGAAAATACTGCGCCTAAAAATCAGTGTTCACCTTCCTGGTTTTTAGCTGAAAAAGATCACCTTGGTGCAACTAAAAACCAATAAACGTCTTTGCTTAAGTCGGCGATGATTACTTTAGCCTGATCAGGCGGGATATTTTTGGCCAGAAAAATCAGGAGAATTGGTTTTTGGGGAACAAAAACAATGCCTGCATCAGATAAACTATTAAGGCCCTCGCTTACTTGATGAGCAGTTTTAATTCCCTGAGGCAAGTTTTTGGGAAGATAGTCAGCAAAAGCGCCTTCTGCTAGATTATTTAGCATTTCCTCTTTGAATTCAGGAGAAAGCAGTTGATTGCGATAAAGCTTTTGAAAAAATAAAGCCAGGTCGGCGGCAGTGGTAGTTTTGTTTTCCAAGGAGGTGTTGATCATTCCTTGGGAAAATATATTGCGGGAAATTAGCTGTTCGCTCAAGAACCTTGTTATAAGATTGAAAGAAGTATTATCCGACTGGGAAAGACAAAGCATGGCAGCTGCATTTAAACTGATTTCGCTTCCGACGGGGCTATCTTTCAAATTACCACTTCCGCCCTGAAAGTCTTCTTGGGTTAAAATCACTTTGCTGCTTAAGCTAATTTCCCCTGCTTCTGCCTGCTGGTAAAGAGTAGCAGCGGCCCCTAGTTTTGCCAAAGAATCTGAGGGGAAAATTTCCTTTTCTTGGTAAGACCAGATAAATCCGCTATTTAAGTCTTCTATCCAAACAGCCCAGTTATTTTTCTGTTCACCAAGGCGGCCAAGAACAATGTTGTCTATTTTACTCTCAAGAGGAGCAGAAGGGGCGATGATTCTGGGCAATGACCGAGGCAAAGAAGGAAGACTAAGATCAAGACGAAGATTGGGCCAATGAGCGGTTAAATAAAAAAAGACGCTTAGGAAAATAGAAGCAGTAAGAACCAGGCTAATGATTTTTCTTTCCTTAACCGGATCTTCTTTTTTCTTTTTTGTTTTGTCTATTTTTTTATTGCCATTAAGTTTTTCTTTGGCAAAGGCTAAAGTTTTTTCAACCATTTTTTTATTCCCTTCTTGGTAAGCAGGCCGGTTTTTGCGCCAAAATAAGAAACTACCGAGGCACCATTGGCCAGTCCCCAAAGAGCTGCTTTCCGGGGAGGCGCTTGATGATATAAGCCTGCCACTATTCCCGAGCAAAAAGCATCACCGGCGCCTGTAGCTTCAATATTTTTTGTTTTTACAGCGGCAAGATGAATTTTTCTGTTTTCTTTCGTAAAGACTAGAAAACAGCCTTTTTGATTTTGAGTGATAGCAATCAAAGGAGAGTCTATTTTATAAACTTCTGGCCAAAATTTAGAATTAGTTATTTTTAGATCCAGATAATCTTCTATTTCCTTTTGATTTAAGATCAGAATTTGGATTTTGGTTAAAAGCGAGGCTAGTTTTTCTTTCTGGAGAAGCTCTCTTGAGCCGGGGTTCCAGGAAACTTTGACATTGTTAGTCTTGGCGTAGCTAATCAGGGCAGAGGCAAGCTTTAAATTGCCTTCCAAAGAGGAAAGATGAAACCAGGAAGCATCTAGCTGTTCCCAATTTATATTTTCAGCTTCCAGACGAGTGAAGCCGCGAGAGACAAGAATTACTTTTTTCCCTTTTTGATTAACCAGAATAATTGAAGAATCAGTTTTTTCTCCAGATAAGACACTGGTTAGTCGATGGCATACCCCTTCTTTTTTCAGCTCATCTAAGATTAGGGAAGAAAACTGATCTTGGCCCAGTCGGGCTACCAAAGCTGTTTTTAGACCCAGACGAGATAAGCCTGCGGCTACATTTGTTCCTCCACCGCCGCCGGAAACTAGTTTTTGCTCAACATCTATTTTAGCATCGCTTTCCAAGTGAAAATTTTGATCAAACCACTTGCTTGTTAAAAAAAAATCAACAGTGGCTGAGCCAAAGACGATAATATCAAAATTATTATTCATGCTAACAGACTGTTTGCTTTTTCGGAAACTGCCTGGCTTACCAGCCCAAGAAGATCATAAGCCTTGTTTCCCTTATAGCAAGAAAGCTGTTTTTTCAGGGTTTTAAAATAGGCATCTCTTAAAACGCTGTTAATATTAATTTTGGCAATCAGTTTTTCTTTAATTGCTTTTTTAATCTGATCTTCGGGTACTCCTGAGCCGCCATGCAGGGCAAGCAGAGCAGGCTTTGCAGCCTTTTTTATTTCTCTTAATCGTTCAAAATTAAGATTTTCCGGCTTTTGCAAGTTAAAGCCGTGCTTATTGCCGCAGAAAACAGCGACCAAGTCAACTTTGGTTTTTCGGACAAACTCAGCAACTTTAGCGGGATTAGTATTTTGGCTTTCTGGCTCTCCTTCGGCGATTACTCCCTGAGAATGAGCAAGTTTGCTTGCTTTGGCTGTAAGATTAATATTTTCTTCCCAAGAAAGAGCCGAGCCGTCAAAATGAACCATGTCAAAGCCCAAATCAATCGCTTTTTTAAGCAACTCAAGATTTTTGCCGTGGTCAATGTTTAAAAATATTTTTTTATCCTTTAGAGGTTTAGCCAAGCGAATAAAATTTTCTAGTCCCCAAAAACTGGCTTCGCCCGCCGATAATTGGATAATAGCGGGAGATTTTTTTTCCTCTAAGGCACGGATAATGCCTTTAAAAATGGTGAAGTCGTCCAGATTAAAGGCAAAAAGGGTTTTTTGGGCCAAGATCTCTTTTAATTCCATGCCTCATTCTAGCATAAATAGACTATTTGACAATTTAACTTAAGCTAGATATAATTGGCTATCCTTTTTAAAAAAGGAAATTGGGCGAGAGCCCGGTTCTAATAAAAAGCCAATAAATTCAACTTAATGAGAAAGCAAACTAACTTTTTGAAAAAAAGAATGTTGGTTATGTAAGAGAGACTTTATTTTAGGAAATTAGAAGCCGGGTTAACCCCCCGGTTTTTTAATGTTTTAGAATGCGGGCCGATAGCTCAGCTGGATTAGAGCACCCGGTTTGCATCCGGGAGGTCAAGGGTTCAAACCCCTTTCGGTCCACCCACCTGCCGGTGAGGCAGGCTGCACCTTGACAACTTATTAGAAAGTAATTGACTAAAGAATCAGATTGTTGATATTAAAGAAAAAATCTTGTAGTAAGGCAAATAGTGGATGCCTTGGCGGTAAGAGTCGAAGAAGGACGCGGCAGACGGCGATACTCGTCGGGTAGGTGTCTGCAACCTATGATCCGGCGGTTTCCGAATGGGGCAACCCTTCCGAAGTTAATTTCGGAAACCCCGCATTTGCGGGGGGATAACCTGGGGAACTGAAACATCTTAGTACCCAGAGGAAAAGAAAATAACCATAATTCCCTTAGTAGCGGTGAGCGAAAAGGGAGTAGCCCAAACCCCGACGTAACGTCGGGGGGTTGTAGGACTCTGATAGTCTTGAGCTGAAAAAATAGCCAAAAAGCCTGGAAATGGCTTGCCAAAGAAGGTGAAAGCCCTGTAGGTGAAATTTGATTAAGTTTGAGCCAGAGCACCTGAGTACCACGGAACACGCAAAACTTCGTGGGAATCTTCCGGGGCCATCCGGAAAGGCTAAATACTCTTGCTGACCGATAGCGTATATTACCGTGAGGGAAAGGTGAAAAGAACCCCGGGAGGGGAGTGAAATAGAACCTGAAACTATTTGCTAACAAACAGACAGAGGTCCGACGTTACGTCGGACTGATGTCGTGCCTATTGAAGAATGAGCCGGCGAGTTTTCGTCTTAGTCGCAAGTTTAACCTCGCAGTTGCGGGGGAAGGCGTAGGGAAACCGAGTCTGAATAAGGCGTTTAGCGGCTGGCGGAATACCCGAAACCGAGTGAGCTAACCATGGGCAGGGTGAAGGTCGATGAAAGTCGACCGGAGGCCCGCACCAGTTGAGGCTGCAAACTCTTTGGATGACCTGTGGTTAGAGGTAATATGCTTATCGAACTCGGAAATAGCTGGTTCTCCCCGAAATATATATTGGTATAGCGCCTGATATTGTTTTGCTTGGGGGTAGAGCGACTGGATGAGCATCTGGGGAGCAATCTCCGGTGTTCAACCAAACTCCGAATACCAGGTAAATTAATCAGGCAGTCAGTCCAGCCGGGCTAAGCTGGTTGGGCGAAAGGGAAACAACCCAGACTCCCGTTTAAGGTCTCTAAGTGTCTTGCTAAGTGGGGAAGGAGGTAGTCGATCCTAGACAGCCAGGAGGTTGGCTTAGAGGCAGCCACCCTTTAAAGAAAGCGTAACAGCTCACTGGTCGATATGGATAGGCTGCGCCGAAAATTTACCGAGGCTAAAGCAGGCCACCGACAACGGAGAATCTTGTCTCTTGGACAGGGAAATTCTAAATAATATTGTGCCTTGTCATTCCGAGCGAAGTCGAGGAATCTTTGGGAGTAAAAGATCCTTCGGCTATGCTCAGGATGACAAAGGGTTAGAAATTAGGATTTTCTTGCCCAGGAGGCGAGGTTGGTAGGGGAGCGTCCCGCTTACAGTGAAGTTCCGATGTGAATCGGAGTGGAGTTGGCGGGAGCGAGAATGCCGGCATGAGTAGCGTAAGTCCAGTGAGAAACTGGACCGTTGAATGTCCAAGGTTTCCTCAGCAACGTTTGTCGTCTGAGGGTTAGGCGATCCTAACATAAGTCCCGACGTTACGTCGGGAGTAGTGGATGGACAGCTGGTTAATATTCCAGCCCTGTTATTTTTTCGTTATAACCAAGGGAGGGACGTATCAGGAGAGGTGGGGTGTGGTGAGTGAAATTGCCGCATCGGTTAGTTGAGCCAGAAGTGGTAGGCAAATCCGCCATTTCGTTTTAAGTGAGACTTGCCGGAATCCCAAACTTGTTTTGGGAAATCCCGCTGGGTTCAGATACCAAGAAAAGCTTCGTTGGGAGAAAAAATAATATTCGTACCGAAAACCGACACAGGTGGACAAGTTGAGTAAACTAAAACGATCGGAAGAAGGAGGGTCAAGGAACTCGGCAAAAAAGCTAGGCGTAACTTAGGGAGATGCCTTTCCCGCCTTTGGGCGGGACGCAGCGAAAGATTGCTCGGCGACTGTTTAGCAAAAACACAGGTCTCTGCAAACCCGTAAGGGGAAGTATAGGGGCTGAAGCCTGTCCGGTGCCGGAAGGTCAAGGAGCGGGGTATCCAAGTTTACTTGGACTGCCTCAAACCGAAGCCCCGGTGAACGACGGTCCTAACTCTAAGGATCCAAAGGTAGCGAAGTCCATTGTCTGGTAAGTTCAGACCAGTATGAAAGGCTTCACGACCGAGCAACTGTCTCGACCCTTTATCCGGCGAAATTGAAATACCGGTGAAGATGCCGGTTAGTTACTGCAGGACAAAAAGACCCCGTGGAGTTTTACTGAAACTTAACATTGACAAGAATTTGGTAACTGTCGAGAATAGGTGGGAGGTCCGACTTTACGTCGGACCACCAGTGGAATACCACCCTTTATCAAGTTTACGTCTTACCTGAGTCCGATGCACACTCGGACGGGAACAGTGTTTGGTGGTCAGTTTGGCTGGGGCAGCCGCTTGCTAAAAGGTAACGCGAGCGTACAAAGGTTAGCTTAGCTCGGATGGAAACCGAGCCGTAAGGACAAAGCCAAAAGCTAGCCTAACTGCGAGACTTACAAGTCGAGCTGGTTAATCCTTTTATTTTTTCACTCATTTGAACTGGAAAAGTTTAAGGTGATACCACCCGCCGTCAAGGCGAGGAGATGCGAAAGCAGGTCTTAGTGATCCCCCATGCTTGGATGGTTAAACATGGGGCTTAACGGATAAAAATTACCCCGGGGATAACAGGCTGGTCGGGCCCGATAGTCCACATAGACGGCCCGGTTCGGCACCTCGATGTCGACTTGGCGCATCCTGGCCATGAAGAAGTGGCCAAGGGTTGGTCTGTTCGCCCATTAAAGCGCCGCATTAGTTGGGTTCAGAGCGTCGTAAGACAGCTCGGTCTCTATCCGCAGTAACCGCTGATTCTTGAGGGGAGCTGACTACAGTAGATAAATGCTGCCTTGGTAAGTAATTGCCAAGGTCACACTTGCTAAAATTGGTGAAGCCCTTTAAAATTAAACTCGTTGGTCCTTGTGACTTAGAGGGTAATACCAAGGGAAGGTTAAAGACTTTTTGACAATGACAGGAAAAGAAAAAGCATATATTGCTGGTTTTTTATATGGCGACGGAAGTATTATGCTTCAGTTAAAGCCACGTAAGGTGGTAAGCTTTGGCTTTCGGGTAAAAACCGTAATATGTTTTTATCAAGATACCCGGCACGAAAAAGGTCTTATTTGGATCAGAAAGAAACTGGGAATTGGTTATCTTTCTAGAAGAAAAGATCATATTACCGAGCTGAGAATTGAAGGCTACAAAGCTGTTGGGTCAACCCTTAAAGAGTTGACCCCTTATATCATTTTTAAGAGAAAGCAGGTTGAAATAATGCTTAGGGCAATTTCAATTATGCAAAAAAAACCAAAGCCGAAGAAATTTCTGGAAGTTTGTCAACTTTCAGATAGATTGTCTTCGATAAATTATGCAACTGTCAAAAAGAAATATAATTGCGAATACGTTCGCAAGGAGTTTCTCAAAAGAGGTCTTATACCCCTTTAACGACTGAGTCCCGCAGCTGCGGGACGAGATGGAGGATGTGTTTTATCTTTAATAAATAAAGCAAATTAAAGCCTCCATAATAAGGCAAGCTCCCCCGAGTATTCGGGGGATGAAGATATAGTCTAACCCTCCCAGCAATGGGAGGATCGTTGACGAGAGGACCTAGTTGGGGAAACCTCTGGTGTACCGGTTGTTCTGTCAAGAGCATTGCCGGGTAGCTATGTTTCCAAAGGATAACCGCTGAAAGCATCTGAAGCGGGAAGCCCACCCCAAGATAAGGAATCATTATTAGGTTCCCAGGAGACTACTGGGTATGGGCAGCCGGTGTAAGACCAGCAATGGTTTTAGCCAAGCTGTACCTAAAAACCGAACAAGATTTTTCTTTAAACACTCAGCAATCTGATTTTTTGGTCAATAATATATTGAAAGGAGAAATATGAATTATGCCAGTTATCAAAAAACAAAAGAAAAATAAAAAAAGCAAGTTAGCTCCTAAATCTATGGAGGAGCTGTTGACTTTATCCTCAACGCCACTAAAAACTTTTTCCCGAGGTGAATTTGTGACCGGCACGGTAGTGGAAATGAAACCCAAGACCCTGTTTCTAGACATTGGCGGGAAAACTGAGGGCATTATTACCGGCAAGGAATTAGGCTTAGTAAAGGATTTTGTTTCTCAGTTAAAAGTTGGAGATGAGGTTAGAGCTCAAATCCGGGTTTTGGAAAATGAGCGGGGCCAAACTTTACTTTCCTTAAGAAAGGCCGCTTTTGAGCAGTCGTGGGAGTTTTTTGAAAATGCTTTAAAAGAAAAGAAGGATATTAGAGTAAGGGGTAAGGAAATTAATCGCGGCGGGGTAGTGGTTTCTGCTCCTTTTGGCCTTTTTGGCTTTATTCCCGGGTCGCAAATTGGGAAAAAATATGAGGGAAATCCAGAAAATCTGATTGGCCAGCAGATAGAAGCAAGGGTTTTAGAAGTAGATCAAGCCAAAAATCGCTTAGTGTTTTCAGAAAGAATGGTTTCTGAGCCTAAAGTAGTTGCCAAAGAGAAGAAATTAGTAGGCGATTTAAAAGAGGGAAAGAAATTTGAGGCTAAAATTGTTCGGGTAGAACCTTTTGGCTTATTTATTGCTGTGCCAGTAGATAAAGAAGACCTGGAGCTGGAGGGCCTAGTTCATATTTCTGAGGTATCTTGGGAAAAAATAGCAAATTTAAGACAACTCTATAAAATAGGCGATAAGGCTAAGGTTGTCTTGCTAAATAAAGCAGGAGAAAAACTGCAGTTTTCTATCAAAAGACTGGAGAAAGATCCCTGGGCTGACATTGAAAAGAAATATCAGCCGGAAACAGCAATAACAGGAACAATAGTAGAAAATACTAACTTTGGCGCTTTAGTTAATTTGGAACCAGGAATTGAGGGGCTAATCCATATTAGCAAAATTCCTCCTAATGCTAAGCTGGATGTGGGCCAAAAAGTTAAATGCTTTATTGAGCATGTTGATAAACCGCGAAGAAGATTGAGTTTGGAATTGGCGCCAACAGGGAAGCCAATTGGTTATAAATAAGACTAGTCTTTTGTCTATTTTCGCGCACAGATAAAAAATGAATCTCTTAAGTGAGGAAAGGTCAAGCTAATTAAGTAGTTAGCTATTTTGGCTCCTTTTAAAATTACTGATTGCTCTTTTTTTCCTTTTCTAAAGGGATGATAGCTGATAAAAAACTTTTTTTTAATTATTCTCCAATTAGTTTCTGCTAGAAGTTTTGTTATTTCTCCGGGTGTATACTCGCGATTATGGCGGTGATAAATATTGCTCCCTTCTCCATTATTTTCCCGGAAATAGTCAAGGGAATACATTATGTTTTTACCCGAAAGCAAGGCCAGGCGGTTAAATAAATCAGCGACGTTGGGAGTAGTAAGGAAAAATAGGCCGCCTTTCTTGGTTACCCGTAGACTTTCTTTTAAAGCAGGAATTGGTGAGCAAGAAAGATGCTCAATAATTTCGTTAAAAAGCACGAGGTCAAAAAAATTTTTCCGAAAGGGGAATTTTTCTTTTTCAATATTAAGAATCTTGACATTTTTTTTCTCCAGTGGTTCGTGAGGGGAGCAAATGCCCCAGACTTCATGACCAAGGTCTTCCAGTATTTTAGCTATATGATATGGAAAACACCCGACATCTAAAATCTTGAGTTTTTGGCTCGGAAAGTAATTGATTAATTGTTGGAGAATGAATAAATATCTAGCCTGATGGATTTGAAAATATTTTTTTTCTTCTTTAGGAAAAAGCTGATCTTCTAGTTTTTTAAGCCAACTTTGCGCTAATTTCATTTAAAATAGATTATACTATGGATAAGGATGAGAAAATATTGGTTGGTCTTTAAACTGACTTTAGAAGACTACTTTGTTTACCGCTTAAATTTTCTTCTTTGGCGTTTTCGCAGTTTTGTCTTTTTTTTAACCTTGGTTTTTTTCTGGCAAGCTATTTATGCGAGCAAAGAAGCCTTATTTGGTTATACCCAATCCCAAATGTTTGCTTATGTCATTGGAGTTGCTTTTTTGCGAGGAATAGTCTTGGGTTCGCGGAGTTTTAATGACTTGCCAGGGTCAATTATTCAGGGCAATTTAAGCCAGTGGTTAGTTAAACCAATTAGTATTTTTCGCTACTTTTTTTCTCGAGATTTGGGAACAAAGCTTTTGGATGTTTTCTTCGTATTTTTGGAAATATTTTTAGTGGTTAAAATATTAGGTTTAAATTTATATTTTCCTGGGCAATTAGCTGTTTATTTTGTTTTTACTTTAGTTATTTGTCTGTCTGCTTTGCTTTATTTTCTGATCGGTAACCTGGTTGCCTGTTTTGCTTTTTGGACCGAGGATGTTTGGGCGACTCGCTGGCTTTTTGGAATTATCTTTTTGGAGTTTATGTCCGGAGTATTTTTTCCTTTGGATGTTTTGCCGAATACTCTCACTAAAGTAATTTCTTTTACTCCTTTTCCTTATTTAATTTATTATCCTCTAAAGATTTGGAATCAGGGAGTAGTTGGCACGGAAACATTTCAAATTATAGGAATTTTATTCTTTTGGTTGCTGGCTGCTTTATTTTTAAGAAAGAGAATTTGGGGGCGAGGCATGAAAAGATTTGCTGCTTATGGAAATTAAAAAGTAAATAGTTTTTTAAACAGGAATGAGAAGAATAATTAGAATTTGGCTGAAAATGGCAGGAATTGCCGCTCAGTCTCAGCTTTTAACTTCTAAAGGAGGTTTGCTTTTTTTAATTGGGAAAATAATAAGGTTTATTTTCTTTTTTGTTTTTCTTTATTCTGTTTTATCCGGAGTCGGCTCACTTGCTGGATATTCTCGGGAAGAAGTAATATTCTTCTTTCTGGTTTTTAATATCGTGGATATAGTGATTCAGTTTTTATTTAGAGGGGTTTATATTTTTCGGCCGCTTATTATTTCTGGCAATTATGATTTGGATTTATTAAAACCCCTACCTTCTTTTTTCCGCCCTCTCTTTGGCTGGACCGATATTTTAGATTTAATTACTCTGATTCCTTTACTGATATTTTCTTTTTGGTATATTTTTAGTCATCAGCTGGTAGTTTCCACGCTGGCTTTTGTCTTGTTTATCGTTTTACTTTTTAATAGCATTTTACTTGGCTTTGCCTTTCATTTATTTGTTTGCAGTATGGGTATTTTAACCACGGAGGTAGATCACCTGGTTTGGATTTATCGAGATTTGACCAGTATGGCTCGATTTCCAACCGATATTTACTCTCGGGGGGCACGGGTTGCCTTAACTTTCATTGTGCCAGTGATTGTTCTTATTACCGTTCCCGCTAAAGTGCTTTTGGGATTATTAAGGCCAGAAATAATTTTATTAAGTTTTTTCTTGGGGATTATTGCTTCCTATTTTTCTTTGAAATTCTGGTTTTGGTCTTTGAAAAAATACACTAGCGCCAGCAGCTAAAAAGTGATAAAGTTTTTCAAATATGGAAATAATATCTAGTTTTTGGTTTAAGATTTTTTTGTTTCTTCTTCTTTTTGCGCTAGTAAGCGCTGCTATAATGGTTTTACTTTTTGGTGTAGGCAGCGGCAAAGATTGGCAAGAAAAAAAGGGCAAGTTAGTTATTCTTTTGTTAGTAGGTTTTTCTTTATTAGCCGCCGGCAGTCAGGTTTTTACTCCCAAGAATTGGCTTTCCCAGGCAGTTAACGAAACAGAGATTATGAGCTTAAAGATCAAGCCCTTAATTAAAGGGCAATATTTGGTAACTTTTAAAACAAACAACCAAGTCTTTGCTAGTTTAGAATGCCAAGATTCGGAAAGTCAAAAAATGTTTTCTGTTTTTCCCTTTAGTAATGAAGAAACCAAAGAACATTCTTTTTTGGTTTCCGATATTGGATCAAAAGGGGGCGTGGTCTGGGTGATAATTAACGGCAAGCGCTTAGAGCCTACTGACGAGCCAATTGTTTTGGAAAAATAATATTTGGTGGGCGGTAGAGGACTTGAACCTCTGACCTTTTCTACGTCAAAGAAACGCTCTAGCCAACTGAGCTAACCGCCCATTTTGATTGATTATATTATATCGTAATTCGTCTTCTGTTTCTCTGTCATCCCGCATCAAGTGCGGGATGACAGAGACCGTGTCATTGCGAGGAGTCCCGATGTTATTTTTAGCCATCGGGAGGACGAAGCAATCTCGTTGGGAAGATTGCCACGCCCCCCGAAGTTTCGGGGGCTCGCAATGACAAAGGATGACAGGACCGATACTCCGCCACTGGCGGACCGCAACGGCATGCTCTAGCAATTTGCATCCTGACTTTGTTTTTGTTATCTTAATCCCGGTGGGCAAAATAACTTTTTGGCTGAAGAAAAACTGGCAATTGACACTTATTGTTGCTTTGTTTGCTTTGCTCCTAAAAAAAAGTTCGCCTTCTTTGCCTCAATATAATACTGACTTAATCGGTTTTGAATCATCTAAAATTGGTCTTTCTCAGTCTCTGGAAGAAGCGAGTATTGGCCGTGGGGGGCTATATCCGGAAGCGGCGCCAGCCCCGGAAGTAGAAGACCGTTTAATAGTGCAGAGCTCCTGGCTTTCTTTGCTAGTAAAAAATGTGCGTGAGCAGCAAAAAGCAGTTATTGCTAAATCAGAAGGCTTGGGTGGTTATCTGGTTGATTCCCAGCTTAATTCCCCTTTGGGGGTTGATTCCGGGAGCGTGACAGTCCGCATCCCCCAAAATAAGCTTAATGAGGCCTTAGAAAGTTATCGTTCTCTAGGCGTTCGGGTGGTTTCCGAAAGTTTAACTGGCCACGATGTGACTGATCAATATATAGACATTGAAGCGAGAATAGCCACCCTAGAAAAAACAAAAGCTAAATTTGAGGAGATTTTAAACCAGGCTACGGAGGTGGCAGATATTTTGGAGGTCCAGCGGCAGATAATTTATATTCAAGAGCAAATTGATAATTTGAAAGGAAGAGCTGATTATCTAGAAAAAACCGCTCAAAATGCCAAGGTGACCGTTTATCTCTCCACGGACGAACTTTCTTTGCCTTATGCCCCGGCTCAACCCTGGCGGCCAGCTGCTATTTTCAAGCAAGCAACTCGATCTTTAATTGCTTCCTTGCGCTCTTTGGGAACTTTAGGAATTTGGCTCGGCGTTTACGCTGTCGTCTGGCTGCCTCTGGTTTTAATTATCCGGTTTTTGAAAATAAAAATTAAAAAGAAGTAAGGTTACTTTTTAAGTTGCTTGCCAAAAGCTAGGCATTCGGTTTCTATTTCCAGCAAACTAAAGCCTCGATGAAAAAAAGCTTCCTGGATTTTGGAAAATAATTCTGGCGGTTTTTGGCTGGTTGTCTTTTTAACCCAAACTTGAGGATTAGCTTTTTTAATTAAACTTAAAGCATTTAAAGGAACAAGGTCAACCCCGTAAGGAGTTGATTTAGTTTGAGCTTTTTTGGGCGTGGTGGGTGAGGCTTGGCCAGTGGTGAGAGAATAAAGAAAATTGTTTGAGACAAAAACCTTTAGGTCAATATTGGCACGGACAGCAGTAATTAAGTGATTTAGACCTTCGCCATAAATTCCGCCATCTCCGCCAACGCAGACTACTGTTAATTTAGGGTTATGGATCTTAATGCCAAAACCGACCGGGATTACTCGGCCATGTAAAGTATGTACGCCATAAGTATGGATAAAGTCAGCCATGTTGCCAGCACAGCCAATGTCGTAGCAAATGACAATATTTTCGGAAGGGGTTTTCTGCTCTGCAAAATGTTTTTGCAAGCCCTGCATTAAAAGATAATTACTGCATCCCGGGCACCAAGTGGGAGTCATTGCGGTTTGGTATTTACTCAAGCTGGTCATTGAGTTCCTCCGGAAAAAAGGGCCGGCCGTCAAACTTTAATATTTTTTTATCGGGTTTGAAATCGAATTGGGTTTTAAGTAAAGTAGTCAGCTGGCTGGTTTGGTTATTTTCAATAATAATTTTTTCTTTGGCCTTCTTAATAATATTTTCAACTTCAGGATGGATGGGCCACAAAGTTTTTATTTGCAAAAAAGCAATTTTTTGGTTATGGAGCAAATCCAGGGCCGCCAAAATTGGCCCCTTGGTCGAGCCCCAGCTGATAATTAGCTTTTCGAAGTTTTTTGGGCCATAAAGAGCTGGTTTGGGCGTTAGCCTTAAAGCAGTTTTTAACTTCCGCATTCTTTTTTTGGCCATTGTCTGGGCTGTTTTTGCATCTTCGGCAACAAAACCAAATTTATCATGCTCATAACTATTAGCTAAAAACTCGCCATTTTTTACCCCCGGAATAGTTCGAAACGAGCGGCCGCACTGGTGTTTAGTGTTGTAGCGGGCGAAATTTTTAGGCAAATCACTTGCCCTTTCTATTAATCTTCCCCGATCTATTTTAATTTTGCTTTTAGCAAAGTCAGCAACTGTTTGGGCTGATTCGCCTAAATATTTATCAGAAACAACAATTACTGGTGTTTGTAAGTTTTCAGCTAAATTTAGGGCCTGATGTCCCATTTCAAAACTTTCTTCTTGATCGCCTGGTGCCAGTACTACTTTAGGAAATTCTCCATGTCCGGAAAAAATATAAAAGAGAAGATCGCCTTGAGAAGTCCAAGTGGGCATGCCTGTAGCTGGCCCGGGTCTTTGCACTAAATAATATACTAAGCCGATTTCTGTTATCCCGCAAAAAGAAATTGATTCTGTCATTAAAGCAAAACCGCCGCCTGAAGTACCGACTGCCGCTCGGGCACCGGCAAAAGCCGCGCCGGCGGCCATGTTTGCCACCCCGATCTCGTCTTCGGCGTGGCGGACTTTGATCTTATAATCTCTAGCTTTAGCCGCCAAAAAATGGAGAGTAGTAGTTGAGGGGGTCATCGGATAGGCACTGTAAAAATTTCCTCCGCCTTGTAAAAATCCCCAGCCAAAGGCCTCATTGCCGTCGCAAAAAATATTTTTAACTTTTTTATTAATTTTTGCTATTTCTATTTTTTGTTTTAGGACAGGAAAATTTTCTTGGGCGAAATTAAAGCCGAGCTGAAATGCTTTTAAATTCTCTTTAGTTTTTTTTGGGAAAAATTGCTTAAGAGTGTTTTTGGCCTTTTTAAAGTCCAAGTCCAAAAGATAAACGGCTACGCCTAAACAAATCGTATTTTTAAAAACAGAATTGCCTGCTTTGGCCGCTAATTTTTCTAAGGGAATAAATTTTACTTTGGCATTTTTTTCTTCACAGAAAATTAAGCCCTCTTTTTTCATTTCCTTAAGATGAGGTTTAAAATGGCCGATTTTTAACGAAAATAAAAGATCAATTTTAGAGTAAGGCGCTTTTACTTCTTGGAGAGAATAAGATAATTGATAGGTATTATGCCCGCCTCTAATTAAGGACGGATATTCACTGTAGTCAGCGACATAATAACCTTGGTCGAGCAAGATATGGGAGAGAGCCAGGCCGCTGCTCTTGATGCCTAACCCCGCCGGCCCAGCGATTTTAATAGTAATTACTTTACTTGCCATTAAGAATTTATATTTTACACTACTATTTATTGTTCTATCTACCCTTATTTTACTCAAAACTCAACAACCTCGGGAGTTGATTATCCTTGTAACCTCGGGAAGTTCCCTAATTTGTGTCCTTTCTCAGCCATATTTTCAGCATAGCAAAATTGTCATAAATTGCATAAATCATTCTTTTCGGACTGCATGTAAATCTAACTCTACATTTTTTTGACTATTTTCTGTTTGCGGTTATAGAATTTTACTAAGTTTTACTTTAGAGAGAATGAAGGATAAATTGAATGAGGCAAGGAAATCGTTTTCTAGAGGCTGGCCAAAAGACCTAACTTACTTGGTTCTGAATTTTTCTAATTTAATCATGGTCGCGCTCTGGACTGCATCCAGAACAATGGCTAAAACTAAAGCGACTACCCAAGAACTAATGCCTAAGCCAAAATTTTTGGCAAATCGGGCTACTATCCAAAGGCCGGCAAAATTAACCAAAAAATAAGCAAGCATCCACTCTTGGGAATTAAGCATTTTCCCCCTTTTATTTTCGTATTCCCTTATTAAGGGAATTGCAAGAGTATTTATTAAAGCTAAAACGCCCATGCTTTGAATTATTGCCCAGAGTTTAGTATGGCAAGCAGTGCCCAAAACAATAAAATTAGGAAATAGAAGATTAGTTAAAATAATTACTAAACTATTGGCTAAAAAAATTAAAAAATAACTAATAACTAGAATTAGGCCAGGGTTGTTTGAGTTGTTCTTCATGCTTATTTAAAATTAATAACTATTTTCAGTTTAGCAGAAAATTATTAAGGCGCAAGTCCGAGCCTGTGGCTATTTGCTTGTCAAGTATCTTCTTTGCTATAATCTTTTTATGTTTCGCTGGTTTCGGAAGAAAGATTATCCGTTGCGAAAAATCGCCCTTTATCAGGCTTTGGCATTATTGGGTTATTGTGGTTTGGTAGGTATAATCTTTTGGAAAGGAAATAGCTGGTTTGCTGCCCCTGGCTATTTTGGCCCGGTTTTTGTTTTGCTTTTATTTGCGGTTTCCGCTTTAATTTGCGGGCTTATTGTTTTTAGCTTTCCCTTTTATTTGTTTTGGGAAAAAAAAGAAACCAAACAAGCTTTAAGATTGGTGGGTTATACAGCCCTTTGGGCGCTTTTGTTCGTCTTTCTTTTCATTCTCTTAATGCTTATTTTCTGATGCTCAAAAAATTAATAGCGAAAATCAAAAAAATATTTTGTTCTTCTTGCTTTAAAAAAGAAGACTCTGACGAAGAAGTAAAAAAACGCCTTAAAAACTTAGGCTATTGGTAACTCTTTTAAAGCTAGATTCATTACTTGGGTAATTTGAGGGTTTTTGATTTTTAAATTATAGTTAGCAAACAAGACTCCGGGAACTTCGGTTTGGTCAAAAAGATGATCACCTTGCCATTGGCCTTTTCTTTTAACTAAAATCTTCTTTGGCGTTGCACCGGCCGCCGTGGCCCAGGAGGCCCGAGTGCCGGTAAAATAGCCGATGATTAAATCCGATTCCTGTCCTTGATAAACGTTTTTTATGATAAATTTCTTAGTCTGCGGATTTTTTTGGGCTAAAAGCTTTTTTCTTATCTCTTTTAATAGATCATTTTTGCTTTGTGGGCTGACTATTCCTTTTCCTTCTCTGCCTTTTAAATTTAAATAAAGACTATTAAAGCCTAAGGCATAAGCTTGGGTTTTACTCCAGTCTATATCTGCTAATAGCTCACTGCCGCTTTTTTTATTATTTTTAAGGCTAAGAAAACTATTCTTTTTCAGCCAAGTATTTAAATTAAATTCCCAATTAAAAGGGCCAAAACCGTGATCAGAGAGGATAAAAAGCCGGTCGTTATTTTGAAGAAGGCTGAGTATTTATCCAAGAAGCTCGTCTATTTTTTGGTAATAATGATTAATAATTTCTCTATTGCCCCAAAACATATGCTGAATAGTGTCAATTGTGCCCAAGTAAGCGACGAATAAATCGGCCGAAAAATCTTTTAGCTCGCCTAAGATGATTTTTTCTCTCTCAAGAAAAAGATCATTAACTTGTGATAAAAAGGCTTTTTGGGAAAAAATATTTTGGTCATAAGCCCAAGCATCATGGGGAAGGCCTAGGGTGGCAAATGATCCATATTTTGATGCTAAATTTTTAGAAAAAGAAAAAGGTGAAGAAATAAGATAAAGCGGTTTTAAAGGATCAATTTGCAGGGGCGAAAGATAAAGCTTTAAGGGTTTTAAAGAAACCAAGTAAAACTTAGCGATTGCCCAAACCCTTTTAAAGCCTTTTTGAAAAGAAAGCCTGATCCAAGGGGAAAATTCTTTTTCCTTTAAGATAATTTTCTGATTAGATAATTTGATTTTTAAGTTATTTTTATTAATTTCTAATAAAAGCGGAAGATTGCTTTTTTTCGTTCCGGTTAAAATTTGAAAGTCCGGTCCGGGAAGAAAAGTGTTAATTTTTTTGGATTGAGAAAGAATTATTTTTTGACCGCGATTTAATTCGACTTCGCTTTTCTTTTGGCTAAAAAGAGTGAAACTGCCTTCGGTTCCTAAAATATCTGGGGTTCCTAGGCCGGAAATTATTTGAGTTTTGGTGTTTTGAGGCGCAGGAAAAGTATCTGGTAAAAATAAAACTTTAGTTTTAATATCTTTCTTTTTTTCCCAAAAAGGCTTGCCCTGAAATGGTAGATTTTTATCTCGGGGAGAGTGAGCCAAATATAGTCCGTAATTTTTTGGTTTTCTTTTGACAAAATCAACCAGTTGATGCTCTTGAGCTGATAAACCAGTGATAAAAGAAGCCCAGGCCGTCGGCGATTGCGGCGGAATAGTAGTTCTTAGTGAAGAGTAGTATTTTAGTTTTTTAAAATTAGGCAGTTTGTTTTGGGAAAGCAAGCGATTGATTATTTTGGGTTCCAGCCCATCAATACAGAGAACTAAGACTTTTTGAACGGCCATATTTTTTTGATGAATTTCTTAATCCGGGTGAAAAAAAAGCCAAAAAAACCCAAGAAAAAAGCAGAAGCAGTAGCGATAACTGGTCCTAATGATGAAACAACGTTTTGAGTGGTGCCCAAATCAATATAGCCGGCCACAAGAAAAAGAGCAAAAGGGAAATCATTTTGGTCAAACATGGGCCAATTTTAGTTTATTAGGTTTGACAAATCAAGGAGGGCTTATGCTATATTAGCGTGATGATTTCCCTTTTGCTTGGTTTGCTTTGGGCTAGTGAAATTACTTTAGAGCGGCCAATGGAAGCGGAAAGATTGGGAAATGGCCATACCCTGATTGCTGACGCTGGCGGCCGGGCTTGGCAAAAAAAAGGAAGCAAGGTAATAGAAGTAGATGAAAAGGGCGGAGTTGTTTGGACTTATGAAGATGGCTTGGTTTTTGCTCATAGCGCCAAAATTTTGTCTAACGGTAATTTGATTATTGCTGATACCGGCAATAACCGTTTGATAGAAGTGAATAGGGACAAAGAGCTTGTCTGGCAATCTAATTTTTCTCTTTCTTATCCTAATGACGTTGATATTTTAGAAAACGGCCATTTTTTGGTAACTGACCGGAATCATAATCGAGTAATCGAGATTGACCGGCAGGGAAATGTTTATTGGCAATATACTGATTTAAATCGGCCCCATAATGCAGATCGACTAGAAAACGGCGATACTTTGATTTCCGATTCGGAAAGAAATAAAGTCATTAGAGTAAATCTAAAAGGAGAAATTGTTTGGGAGTATGGAAGCAAAGATTCTGCCCTTTATTGGCCGCGAGATATAGATTTATTTGGCAATAATAATTATCTGATTACTGATTCTAAAAATCAGCGAGTAGTGGAAATTGACGACCAAGGGGAAACAGTAAAAGAATTTAAGGGCTTTTTAAGCTTTCCTTATGAGGCAGATTATTTAGGAAACGGTAATATTTTAATCTCTGTTTCTTCTCAAGCGCGGGTAGTGGAAGTAAATAGCCAAGGAGAAATTATTTGGCAGTATGGAGAAAGCCCGCTTCCGCAATATTCCAATTTTACTAATACTGGTTTTGAGAAAGATCAAGATCAAGACAACTTCCCCGACGGTTGGCAAAAGGGAGACTTGCTCACCGAAGGCGAAGCTTATCAGTTTGGAATAGACAAAAATGTTTTTTATCAAGGCAAGCAAAGCTTGAAGCTAGAATATGCGGGCAAGGGAATGCTTTTTACCCATCAATATCTGGATTTAAAGCCGGGAAAAAATTATCTTTTGGCCGGTTATTATAAATGCCAAGATCTCCAAAAAGAAGCGCGGGCCGAAGTGATCTTTTTAGATGAGTTGGGTGGACAGATTGGCCTTTCCGCTCCTTCTTCGGGCTGTTTAAAAACCTCCGATTGGCAGGAATTCCGGCTTGATTTTCAGGTTCCGGAAAAAACCGCGTCCGTCAATCTTTGGCTGGTTCAAGATGGGCCAGGGACAGCTTGGTTTGATCAAATGAGCTTAAGTTCTGGTTTTTGGGCGGATATTTTAAGATGGCAGGTGGGCGTAGGCTTGTTTGCTGGAGTGACTTTTGGCTGGATTTTGCATAGAATAGGCTTAAGGAAAAAGTGAAGAAAACTTTAATTACCGGTTTTGTTTCCGCTTCCCTGGCGGGCTTAGTGTTTGCAAGCCAGCAATCTATTTCAATCTTGCTCTCTTCTTTTCATGATCTGGCTGTTTTCCCTAAAAATTCCCTTATTGCCATAATTTTTATTTTATTTTTTCATGTCTTATTTTTTGGTTTATCGGGGTTGGGATTTGGTTTTTTAACAAGAGTTTTTTTCAAAGAAAAAAGCCGAAAAGAAGAGATAATTATTTCTTTAAGTTTTGGCTTTGCTTTTGGTCTGGTGGTTTTTGTTTTCCTTTTCGGCCGATTTCAAAGTGTATTTTTCAAAATTCCTGTCAAGCTTTTGTTGTTTTCTGTCAGCCTAGGCCTTGGGGGGATATCTGGACTATTAATCTATCCAGCCGTTCTTTTCCTGCAAAACAAAAAAAAGATTTTTGGGAAATTAAAAAAAACTCTGGCGATCTTTTCTTTTTCTCTTTTTGGTTTGCTTTTTTCAAGTTTGCTAATTATTGCGCTAAATCATCATTTAAGCGGCTTGCCGGGGTTGCCCAAAAAACCGCGGATTAATCAGTCTGCTGGTTTGGGAAGCCCGAATATTGTTTTGCTTACCATTGACGCTTTGCGAGCCGACCACCTAGGTTTTATGGGATACGAAAACAATATTTCCCCGAATTTAGATCTAATTGCAAAAAAGGGAGTTGTTTTTGAGAATACTTTTACCAACGCGCCTTGGACCTTGCCCTCGCTGGCAACTCTCAATTCTTCCCGTTTGCCTACCGAGCTAAAAATCAGCGTTGACAATCTTTCTTTCGGCCAAATAGAGAACAGTAATTTTCTGACCTCCCAAGTAGAGACCTTGGCGGAAAGGATGCAAACTCTAGGATATAATACTCAGGCCATTTTAACTAATGAGCTTCTGGCCGCTGACCGGGGGTTTTCCCAAGGTTTTGACGGCTTTGTTAATTTAGAAAAACTAATGCCCTATCACTATCAATTTCATTTTAAAATTATGGCCTTAACCTTGCTGGTTAATCGAATTCCCGGGGCAGAAAGGAGCTTGGAAAAACTTTATACCTTTTTTACTGGTCCTTCTGGGCCAAAACAGTTTGAAACCCGGGCTTGGGAAATTAATCGTTGGGCTCTGCCTTTTTTAGAAAATTATGCGGATAGTCGCTTTTTTCTTTGGTTGCATTATATCGACCCCCACGCCCCTTATGATCCGGGAGAGGATTTTAGTCCGAATCTTTCTGCTTTAGAATCGGGCCGGGAAACGGAATTGCGCGAGGCATCAGCTCATAACCCGGATCGTATCCGCTGGCGGGAAATTGATCGTCAGGCTTTAGTTTCTCTATATGATGGGGATATTAGTTTGGTTGATGCAGCAGTTGGAGAAATTTGGCAAAAAATGGAAGACTTGGGCTTGACTCAGAACACAATTTTAATTATTTCCGCTGACCACGGTGAAGAATTTTGGGATCATGGCGGCTTGGGCCACGGCAAAACTTTTTACACCGAAACAATCAAAATACCTTTAGTAGTTGTCGGCCCGCAAATCTCTGCTCAAAGAACAATAAGCAATGTTTCTTTAGCTGATCTTTACCCGACGATTATTGATTTAGCGGGTGGAAAGCAACCGCAATTTCTTCAGGGTCAAAGTTTAAAGCCGATTTTAAAAGGAGAAGAGTTGCCTGCTAAAGATATTATTTCGGAGGGAACGGGTTACGGATCAGAAAGAAGAGCGATTATCAGGGGGAATTTGAAATTAATTCATGACTATTTTACCGGGGAAAATCGACTTTACGATCTTGTTTTAGATCCTGCTAATTTAAATAATATGGCTCCTTTCTATTCCCAAGTAGTGGAAAGCTTAGAGGCAGAGCTAGAAAGTAAAGTGGACGAGTTTCGACAGAGCCGGGAGGAAATATTTACTCAGATAGAGCTTTCGCCCTCGTTTGGTGATGTGGTAGGATATTAATAGATTAAATTTTGAAAAGAAAGAAGGAGGAAAATAATGAGTGGATTTTACGCCAAAATTGAGAAAGATACTTTGGAAAATACTAATTTTCGCCAGGTTCTTTTTACCGGCAAGCACGCACAGTTAGTTTTAATGAGTATCAAGGCAGGTGAAGATATTGGATCAGAAGTTCATGATCACGTTGACCAGTTTTTCCGCTTTGAAGCCGGCAAGGGGAAAGTGATTATTGATGGGCAGGAATATGAGGTAAAAGATGGGGATGCTGTAATTGTTCCGGCTGGTTCAGGGCATAATGTAATTAATACAGGAACAGAGAATTTACAGCTTTATACTGTTTACTCTCCTCCTAATCATCCGGATGGGACAATTCATGCTACGAGGGCGGACGCAATGGCTGCAGAAGAAGAGGAACACGATCATTGAGCTTGGATAAATTAAGCGATGAAGAAATAGTCAAAATAGTTCGGGTGGGGGATTCTGATGCTTATCGGGAGATTGTTCTTCGTTATCAAGAGAAGCTAATTCGCTATCTAACTTTTTTAGTAGGTGATGAGTATTTGGCGGCAGACGCTGCCCAGGAAGCTTTTCTTAAGGCTTATATTAATCTTCAGGGATTTGATGTCAAAAGAAAATTTTCCTCCTGGATTTATCGAATTGCCCATAATGAGGCAATGAATCTGGTTAAAAAGAAAAAAAGAGAAGTTTCTTTGGAAGACAATTCCTGGATTGAAGAAATTTTTAAAAGCAAATCTAATGTGGAAGCGGAATTTGAGCAAAAAGAAATTAGAAGATTAGTCAAAACATCGTTAAAAAAACTGCCTCTAAAATATCGCTCGCCTCTGGCCCTTTTTTATTTGGAAGAGTATTCTTACGAAGAGATCGGCGATATTTTGCGTAAACCCTTAGGAACAGTGGGGACCTTAATTAGCAGAGGAAAGAAATTGCTTAAAAAAATTGTAGAAAAAAAGAGAGGAAAAGAACATGGACTTAAGTAAAAAAGTAATGAAAGAGATAAAAAGCAAGCATTTAAAAATGCGGCCAAGAATCTATTTTATTTTTGAGTCTATTATATTAAGCTTTGGTTTTATTTTGGCGATTTTTCTTGCTGTTTTTTTCATAAATGTTTTGTTTTTTCACTTAAGAATGCGCTCTTTTTATTTTCCTTGGCTGCCATTTTTGGTAATGGTAGCCAGCATTTTTTTAGGTTTTGTTTTACTTAAAAAATACGATTTTTCCTACAAAAAGCCTTTTCTTTTTTTAGTTCTAGCTTTGGTGGGAGGAATTTTTTTGCTGGGTCTTTTCCTGAACTTGCTTCGAGTTAATGAAAGAGCCTGTCGTATTAAGCACCTCCAGCCTTTTTACCGGGAAAGAATTCTTGAAAGAAAACCTTCTCGGGGTTTGTAATATTAGTATGAAAAACAAAACACTGATCCCAATCACCCTTTGTTTAGCTATTGTCACTCTGGCTGCTTATCGGACGGCTGTGGTTTATGCTCAGGGTAGTAATAATAAATATCCACCCATTATAGGGCGCTTAGTGGAAAGGTTTAGCCTTGATAAAGAAGAGGTGAAAGCGGTTTTTGACGAGGTCAGAGAAGATCATCAACAAGAAATGCAAAACAGATTTAATGAAAGACTAGGCCAAGCGATTTCTGAAGGAAAAATAACAGCTGAGCAAAAAGAATTAATTTTGCAAAAAAGAGAGGAATTAAGAGGGCAAAGGCAGGAAAATTGGCAAAGTGGAAAAGAGGAGCTAGAAAAATGGGCCGAAGATAATAATATTGATTCTTATTATCTTTTTGGTTTTAAAAAAAGTTGGGGGAGAGGATTTAGGGCTCACTAAAAATCTGAGCTTGGAAAGTATAAATATTGGCTTGGGGATCCAAATAACAATTGGCTGGCAAGCCGGCTTTTTGGGTACAAAGCTCAATTAAAAATTTTTCTAAAGTCCAGTTTGCTTCTGTGGCTGCCTGGGGTAAAAAAGTGCCGCTTCGGTTTTGATTTTCAATAACTACCCCATCGTAACCTAAGACAATTTCGCGCCAATCAGAAATTTTCTTTTTAGGCGATAAAACAGAAATTTCAATCTTTAATTCGGGTAGTTCGGCTATTTTGACCGGTGAAAAACGATTGTCTTGAGTGGCGGCTGCAGTGGCCAACACAGCCTCTTAGATTGTTATTTTTATATAAAGTAACAAATGCACCGCGCGGTTCTTTTAAAAGTGAGACTTCATTCTTGGCCTGGAAATAGCATTTTGGGTCAGGAGCAGACTGGGAGTAATCTCCTAGAAGGAGGAGAGATGAGCGCCTCTCTTGGTCGGAAAGTCCTACGAGTTGTTCTAGAGTCGCTCTTCTATATCTCGAGTTGCCTTTGCGGCTGCTTGAGATGATCAAAACTAAAGGAAGAAACCCATGAAGGCCAGTTGGAATCTTGCGGATGAGTTTGCCAGGAGGGTGCAGGGGGCCTGAAGTTAGCGAGGGGAAACCTTCGACTTATGAAATCTTCAGGCCTTTTTCTATGATAAAATAGGCTTATCTTGCACTTTCAAATCTTGCGCATAGTTTCCCTGAGGAGGAATAGATGCAGGAGTAGCCTGGAGCGAAGGGGAGGATTTATTCTTCCGCTTGTAAGTCTTCAGGCTTTCTTTTATGATAAAAATTAAAGATGTCTTTACTTACTCGTCGCGAAAAAAAAATTATTTATTCTCATCTTTTAGAGTTTTTTCTAATTGGTTTGGCAATGGGTATTATTGAAGATATTTTAGCGATCTATTTTGCGACCGATGATCCCATTACTTGGCGCACTTTTAAAGTTGCTTTTTTAGTAGCATTGCCTTTTGCATTTATTAGCGAGATTATCGTGGACATTAAACTCCTGCGGCACATTATCGGGAAAGTCAGAAAGAGAAAGTAATATTTTTCTGGTAAAATAGGTAATATGTCTACTTTTGCTTTAGTAATAATTTCCACTTTGTTAATTAGCTTGGGAGCTTTGGCTGGTGTTTTCACTTTAGCAATAAAAGAAAAGCTGCTGGATAAAATTATTTTGTCCTTAGTCTCTTTTTCTGCGGGGGCATTGATAGCTGGTGCCTTTTTTCACCTTTTGCCCGAGGCTTTAGAATTTCTCGATCCTGATTTAGTTTTTTTGCTGACCTTTTTTTCTTTATTTTGTTTCTTGATTTTGGAAAAAATATTTCATTATCATCATTGTCATGATAATAAGTGCCTGGCGCGCAATATTGGCTACTTAAATTTAATTGGGGACAGTATCCATAACTTTTTAGATGGGTTAATTATTGCTGCTGCTTTTAGTGCTGATTTTAATTTGGGGATAGCCACTTCTTTAGCGGTTGCTTTACATGAAATTCCTCAAGAGATTGGTGATTTCGGGGTTCTCCTTTATTCCGGCTGGCAAAAGAAAAAAGCACTTTTGGCTAATTTTTTGGTCGCTTTAACTGTCGTTCTTGGAGGCATAGTGGGCTACCTGTTTACCAAAGAAAGCCAAGCTTTTATCCCGTACTTAATGCCTCTGGCAGCGGGCGGGTTTATTTATATCGCGGCTTGTGATTTGCTTCCGGAGATTCGCCAGGAAAAAGATATTGCTAGGTCTTTTTTAACTTTGGCTTTGTTTTTGGCAGGAGCGGGTGTAATATATGGCTTGAAGTTACTGATAGGCGAATGAAAAATGACTAAAGCAGGAAACTTAAACAAAGGCTCTTTTTTAAACTGGCGAGGTGAACCAGTGGTAATCGTGGCTAAAGAATTTTTTAATCCGGGCCGTGGCCATGCCGTAACTAGATTAAAATTGAAAAATTTAAAAACCGGCAAAGTAATTAAAGAAACTTTAATTACAGATGATAAAGTGGAAGAAATTGAGGTAACTAATGAGCACTATCAATTTTTATATTTTGATGGTTTTCAAGCAGTCTTTATGAATCCTGGAAGCTTCGACCAGATCAGCGTGGAAAGAAAAATTATTAAGGAGGAGGAAAAATATTTAAAGACAAGTGAAACTTACGGTCTTTTGTTTTGGGAAAGCCAGGTAGTAGGGATAAGCTTACCGAAAAAAATTGCTTTTAAGGTAGAGAAAACTGAAAAGGGTGTTCGAGGCGATACAGTTTCGGCGGCCACTAAGCCGGCCACACTTGATAATGGCTTGGTTGTTAAAGTTCCTCTTTTTATTAAAAAGGGTGAAGAAATAGTGGTCAATGCGGAAACCGGCGAATACGTTAGCCGAAAAAGTTAAAACTTAAAATAAGTTTTCTTGCTTAGGCTGGAAAGCGGGTTGGGGGGCGGGAGGTGGCCCTTCTGAATTTTTCAGAATCTGGGGGATTTTTAAGAAATCAGCTCTTAACTCATTCATCACCTGGCCATTCCTCAAAGCAGCGGCCGGATGATAAAGCGGATAAAGAAAAAGATTTAACTCTTGCCAAGTTATTTTTTTTAGTTGTCCGTGAGTGTGGGAAATATAGGCGCCGGGTAAAAAATAATTCATGGCAAATCTTCCTAAGGTAATAATAATTTTCGGTTTAATAATCAGGAGCTGTTCTTTAAGATAAGGGGTGCAAGCCTTTATCTCATTGGGTAGGGGGTCGCGGTTATTAGGCGGCCGGTGTTTTAAAATATTGCCGATAAAAACTTCGTCTCTCTTTAAATTTATTTCCGAAAGAAGTTTGTTTAGTAAATTTCCAGCCGCGCCGCAAAAAGGGATGCCTTTTTGGTCTTCCCAGTAACCCGGCGCTTCGCCAATAAAAACAATTTGAGCTTCCGAATTTCCTTCTCCGGGAACTGGATTAGTGGCTTGCTTATAAAGCGGGCAAAGCTGGCAGTGCCCGATCTTGTCAGCAATTTCTTTTAATAGAACCGCCTTGTTCATCTTCTTTAAGATAACCTAATTTAGTTCTGAAAGAAAGTTTGTTAAAATATACCTAAGTTTATGGACAAAAAATATCAGCCCCAATTATTTGAGCAAAAGATATATGATGAGTGGGAGAAAAAGGGTTTGTTTACTCCCAAAATAAACAAAAAGAAAAAGCCTTTTACCATCATTCTGCCGCTTCCTAATGCTAATGACCCGATGCATATGGGCCACGCGATGTTTGTGATTGAAGATATCATGATTCGCTATCAAAAGATGCGCGGCAAAATTACTCTTTGGCTGCCCGGGTCAGACCATGCCGGGATTGAAACCCAGTTTGTTTTTGAAAAAGAGCTTCGGAAAAAGGGACAAAGCCGATTTGATTATGACCGCCAAACCCTTTACCAAATGATTTGGAATTTTGTGGAAAAAAACCGGAAAATTAATATTTTCCAGATGAAAGAACTTGGTTTTGCCCTAGACTGGTCTCGTTATCACTATAGCTTGGAGCCGGGAATTGTGAAGCAGATTTTGACCACTTTCCGAAAACTTCATCAAGGTGGTTTGATTTATCGGGCGCAAAGAGTAGTTAATTACTGCCCTTCTTGCGGTACGGCTTTTTCGGATTTAGAAGTTGATCATCAAGAAGAAAAAGGAGAACTTTATTGTCTTGATTATGGAATAATTAAAATTGCCACCACCCGGCCGGAAACAATTTTTGCTGATGTGGCAGTGGCAGTTAATCCTAAAGATAAAAGATATCAAAAACTCGTTGGGAAAGAAGCAATTGTTCCTTTGATCGATAAAAAAATACCCATAGTCGCTGACGACTTGGTGGATAAAGATTTTGGCACCGGTGCTTTAAAAATTACTCCGGCTCATGACGCAACTGATTTTGAAATAGGAAAAAAGCATGATTTGCCTTTAGTTGCGTGCTTGGATTTTAAAGGGAAGATAGTTAATGCCCTGCCGGGAATAAATGGTCTGAAAATAGAAAAAGCTCGAGAAATCACTCTTGAAAAGCTTCAAAAAGCGGGAAAGTTAATCAAAACCGAAGCAATTGACCATACTTTGAGTGTTTGCTACCGCTGTGGATCAACTATTGAGCCCTTACCTACTCCCCAGTGGTTTGTAAAAACTAAGCCTTTGGTTAAAGGAGTAATTGCCGCGATTAAAAAAGGAGAAACCAGAGTTTTTCCGTTCCGGTTTAAAAGGGTTTATCTTGATTGGCTTGAAAATATTCGGGATTGGAATATTTCCCGGCAAATTGTTTGGGGGCCACAAATTCCGGCCTGGTATTGCTTGGACTGTAATCCTCAAATCCAGCTTAATTTTTTGGATAAAAAAGGCGAGCTTATTGGCGGCAAATATCAAGAATTTAAAAATAAATATTCTTATTCGGAAATAAAAAAGGGATTGCAAACATTAAGCGCCCCGATTGAGGCCCGATATGAATTAAAAGAAGCCAGAGTTTGCTCAAAATGCCAAGGCAAGAAATTGTTGCAGGAAACAGATACTTTTGATACCTGGTTTTTGTCCGGCCAGTGGCCGCTGACTGCCCTAGGTTTTAATGTCCAAAATCCCGAAAAGAATAGCGCAGACTTTAACTACTTTTATCCCACAAGTGTTTTAGATACTCTCTGGGATATTCTTTTTTTCTGGGTGGCCAGAATGATGATTTTCGGTTTTTATTTGGCTAAAAAAACTCCGTTTAAACTGATTCATCTTCACGCAAAGGTGGTTGATGAGCAAGGGCAAAAAATGAGCAAAAGCAAGGGCAATGTCTTAAACCCCAGCCAGGCAATTGAAAAATACGGCGCCGATGCTTTGCGCATGGCCTTAATTTACGGAGTAGGGCCGGCCAGCAATATCGCCCTTTCCGATAAAAAGATTGAAGCGATGCGCAATTTTACCAATAAAATTTGGAATGCGGCTCGGTTTATTCATTTTATCGGCCAAGAAGAAAGCTGGAAACTGAAGAAAAGTAAAAAAAATAAAGACGATCAAGAGATTTTAAGAAAGCTAAATAATCTAATTGTTGAAGTTGACCAGCACTTGCAAAAGTATCGCTATGGCCAGGCCTTGGAAATGATTTATCAGTTTTTCTGGCACGAGTTTTGCGATTTATATCTGGAAAAAGCCAAGAAGCGAAAAGCTGAAGCTCTGCCTGTCTTGCTAAAAGTTTTAACAGCAAGTCTAAAACTTCTTCATCCCTTTGCTCCTTTCGTGACCGAGGCTGTTTATCAAAACTTTAGGAAGGAATTAAAAGATAATTCTTTGTTTAAATCTGAATATTTAATGACCGCCTCATGGCCAAAAAAAGATTCTGGTTAATTTTTCTATTTTTTATTCTTATTTTTTCCGTCCTAGTCCTAGTTTTTTCTGGGGGCTGTCGACTCTTGGCTCGGGTGTCTGGAAAGGGAAATAACGTAGATTTAGATCTAAAAATAGCCGGATGCTATCTAGAAAATAAGCAATTTGAAAAAGCAGAAGAAAAGCTTGAGGCAATAAACACGGCTATTACTTATCAGGAAAATCTGATTCTGGCCGATCAAGCTGAAGTTTATCAACGGCGTTTAAGAGCTTTGGATTCTCAAAAACGGGAAAACGAAATTAGATTTTGGAAAGAAAGGATAGTGGCTGATTTTTCTTATCCGGACGCTTGGGTTGCTCTCGGTCTTCTTTGGTACCAAAAAGGAGATGAGGAAAAATCCCGGTTAGCGATTGCCAAAGCTTGCCGTTTAGATTCGGTTAGAGAAGATATTAAAAGCATTGCTCAGGAGCTGGGCTTCTCCTGTGAGGATTGACAAGGAGGCTTAATTGGTGCTATTAATAACCTAACTGCCTTGAGGGCAGTTTTTGTTTTAAAATAAAATTCTTTAAAGAAAGAAGGTGAAAAGTTTATGTCAGCTGAACAAGAACGAAAATCATTAAGAGGAGAGGCTATTTTTGATCCTAAGGGAAAAGTTATTGGTTGTTCTCTCCATCCTAATACTACCCTCTTCCAAAAGGTCGGCGATGGAGTAGAAGTAAATTGGTGCACACCTCATGATGGCAGTGACTCTCACCTTTTAATAGAACGGCCGAGGATGTCAGCAGAAGAGTTAGGATCTCATGCTTGGGAAAAACCAAAACCAATTAAAGATCTAGAGGAAGATCAGGGAACAATTATCGTCAGAGACAATTTGCCTCATCCCGGGCTCATATTCGGAAGCTAATAAGAGATTAATGGGGTTGTTGTCAGGGCAAACTTCAACCTCGGGAGTTGACTGCCCTTGCAACATCGGGAATTATTATATAGATTCCCGATCAAGTCGGGAATGACAAAGACCCCTCAATCACGTAGTTGCGGAGCATTGGGAAAGTTTGTTTAGAGCTAACAAAATAAGCTATAATATTTTCTGAAAATGTTTAAAAAAAATTAAGAAACTTATTGTGGCCAGGAAAAAGTGGTTTGTTTTTCTTTTAATTTTACTAATAGTGGCGGGTTTGGTTTGGGGAAATAGAGAAAGAAAAGAAATTATTGAAAAAGAGCAGCAAAAAACTGCTCAAGTAAAAAAAGGAGATTTAGAGAAATTACTTTCTCTGTCTGGAGAAGTTCATGCGCGCCAAAAAATAACCCTTCGGTTTCAAGCATCCGGTCTTCTGGCTTGGGTGGGAGTGAAAGAGGGCGATTGGGTAAAAAAGTATCAGGCTCTTGCCTCGTTGGATAAACGGGAACTGCAAAAGACTTTCGAAAAAGAAATGTACGATTATTTAAATGAAAGAAATGATTTTGAGCAGGGAGAGGATGATTATCAAGCCGTAGACAAGTGGTTTGAGCTTTCCGATGAGGTAAAGCGGATTTTGGATAAAAATCAGAATGATCTTAATAAGGCGGTTTTAGATGTGGAGCTAGCGAATTTAGCCGTGAAGTATGCCACGTTGGTTACTCCGATTGAGGGAATCGTGACAGTGGTAGATGCGCCTTATGCCGGCGTGAATATTACACCGGCTACTGCTGATTTTGAAATAGTAAACCCCAGTACAGTTTATTTTTCCGCTCAAGCCGATGAGGAGGAGGTAGTTGATTTAGCAGAAGGAAAACAAGCAGTAATAATCTTGGACGCCTATCCCGAAAAACAGCTTGAAGCTACATTGTCCCGAATCAGTTTTGTTCCAATTAGTTCGGGCAGCAGTCCCAATTATCAAATAGATCTTGACTTTGAGGAACTGGATAATACCAATTTGGCTTTAAGACTGGAAATGGAAGGGGAGGCGCAAATCCTTTTAGCCTCGGTGTCTGGAGTTTTGTATATACCAATAGAGGCCCTTCAGGGAGCAAATGAAGACTGGGTGTATGTGGTTAATCAAAACTGGGACAAAGAAAAAAGAGAAATAAAAATCGGTTTGGTTACGGATGATTATGCAGAGGTGACAGAAGGGTTGAATTTAGGAGAAGCAGTTTTAGTAGACTAAGATTTTTTGATGAGCAAAAACACTTCGCTTTTGAGCCTGGAAAAAGCAGAAAAAGTTTATTCTATGGATGGCGTGGTGGTTAGGGCCCTTGATAAAGTTTCGCTGGAAATAAAAAAGGGAGAGTTGCTTACTATTGTCGGCCCATCGGGATCTGGAAAATCAACGCTGCTTCATTTACTGGGCTTGCTTGATCGGCCGAGTAAAGGGAAAGTAGTTTATCTTGGCAAAGATACACGAAGCTTAACAGATGAGCAGATGGCAAAACTGCGCAATCAAACTATCGGCTTTGTTTTCCAGTCTTTTAACTTGCTTTCGCGCACTAGCGCTTTGGATAACGTTCTTCTCCCGATCTGGTATCACGATTCTCTCGGTTTTGACCAAGCGACAAACAGAGCGAAAAGAATTTTTTCGGAATTGGGCTTAGGCCAGAGGTTAAGCCATTTTCCTAATCAATTATCTGGAGGCGAACAGCAAAGAGTAGCGATTGCCCGAGCTTTAATCGCTGATCCTAAAATAGTTTTTGCCGATGAGCCGACAGGCAACTTAGATTCTAAGACCGGCAAAGAGATAATCAAAATCTTGTTAGACTTGAATAAAAAAGAAGGGAAAACAGTTGTTTTGGTAACCCACGATCTTAATCTGGCTAGATCGGGAAAAAGAAGAATTTATTTGAAAGATGGGAAAATTGAAAAGGAAGAAAGAGATTAGATGAAAATTACTAAACTTGGGTTTTTAAAAATTGCTTTTGATCAGCTAAAAAGAAATAAGCTACGCTCTTTTTTGACCATGTTGGGGATGATTATTGGGGTGGCTAGTGTTATTTTACTTATCAGTATTGGCAATGGCTTAAAAGGCTATGTTAATGAACAGTTTGAGTCTTTGGGCAGTAACATGGTTTATATTATGCCGGTAGCCGAAGCTCAACTCCAAGGACAAGGGGGTGGTTTTTCGCCTGGGTCAGCCACCACTTTTGACTTAGAGGACTTTGCTGATTTGAAAAGAGCCAAATTAGCTAAAATCGTAGTGCCTATGGCTAATTTTTCTGCTTTGGTTAATTTTCGCTCTGGAGAATTCTTGGCTCAGGGCTTAGGTTGTACGGCTGATATTGTTGAAAGTATGAGTTTGGAATTTGACTTTGGTCGCTTTTTTACTAATTCTGAGGAAGCTCGAGGCAAGGATGTAGTAGTTTTGGGGGGAGAAGTGAAAGAAGAACTTTTTGGAGAAATCAATCCTGTAGGGCAAAAAGTAAAAATAGACGAAGAGACTTTTGAGGTGGTCGGCAGTGTGATTAAAAAAGGCGGGGGCTTAGGCAATGACATTGACAGCCAAATTTATTTGCCCTATATATCAGTTTGGAAGTTGGCAGGGAATAAAGATTTTAATTTTTTTACGGTTAGTGCTATAGACAAAGAGTCAATCCCTGAGCTAAAAGAAGAGATTAAAAAAATTTTGCTTAAGAATTATGAAGAAGAGGATTTTTCGGTGATTGATCAGGCGGATTTGCTTTCTACTATTGGTAATATTTTAAATACTCTAACTTTAGGGCTGGCAGGCATTGCGGCAATTTCCTTATTGGTGGGCGGAGTAGGGATTATGAATATCATGTTTGTTTCGGTGACCGAGCGGATTAAAGAAATTGGTTTGCGCAAAGCTTTAGGAGCCACTTTTTCCGATATTCTTTGGCAGTTTTTACTGGAGTCGGTAGTTGTTTCTTTGTTTGGAGGAATTATCGGCGTACTTTTAAGCTGGCTGGCGACTTTGGCCATTAAACCGTTTTTTCCGGCTCAGGTTACTTGGTGGGCGATAACCTTGGCTTTCGGTGTCTCTTCTTTGATTGGAATAGTTTTTGGCGTTATCCCTGCTCGCCGCGCCGCTCGGCTTTCGCCTCTCGAGGCATTGAGATATGAGTAATTTTGGATATTTTCAAGGGCGATTAAATCTAGTAAAATTAAGAAATTAGTTTTTAAAAAAAGGGGGATTAATGTCTGTTTTAAATGTTGGCGAGGGTGATTTTGAAAAAGAGGTGTTGGCAGAAAAAGGAATAGTAGTGGTGGATTTTTGGGCGCCCTGGTGCGGTCCTTGCCAGTTAATGGCTCCTATTTTAGAAGACTTTAGTAAGGAAACGGAAGGGAAAGTAAAAGTAGTTAAGGTAAACGTGGACGAGGCAGGCGAGATCGCTCAAAAATACAATATTATGAGTATTCCGGCAATTTTTATTTTCAAAGATGGTAAAGTGGAAAAGCAGTTAATCGGGATTCAGCCAAAAGAAGGGCTTTTGGAACAAATTGCCCTGCTATTAAGAGAAAAATGAGCTCGACATATGATGTTTTGATTGTTGGGTCAGGCCCGGCGGGCCTAACCGCAGGCATATATGCCTCTCGTTACCAATTAAAAACCTTAATTGTTTCCTCGGTTTTGGGCGGTACACTTAGCAAAGCCCACCAGATATGCAACTATCCTTCTTGGTCTAAGATATCTGGCCGGGAATTGGCAGTTAAATTCCAAGAACACGCCAAAATAGCTGGCGCGCAAATAAAGAGTGGAATTGTGGCAGCAATAGAAAAAGATAAGAATTTTTTTAAGATTAATACTCAAGCAGGTAAAGAATATCAGGCAAAAACTCTTCTTTTGGCTACCGGCATGGAGCATCGCCAGCTTAATTTAGCTAGCGAGCAAGAATATTTAGGTAAAGGAGTATCTTATTGCTTTACTTGCGATGGGATGTTTTTTAAAGGCAAGACAGTTGCTGTGGCGGGAGGGAGTGATGCAGCGATTACCGCCGCTTTATATTTTAGTGAGATTTGCCCTCAAGTTTATTTAATTTATCGGGGGAAAAAGCTAAGGGCGGAGCCGGCTTGGATTAATCTGTTTAATGCTAAGAAAAATATATCCGCAATTTATAATAGCAATATTATTCAATTAAAAGGCAAAAATAAACTAGAAGCAGTTATTTTAGATCGTGAGTTTGCTGGTAAAAAAGAACTTGCTTGTGATGGACTTTTTGTTGAAATTGGCGGCGAACCTAACCGAAAATTAAGCCAAATGCTGGGATTAGAGCTGGATGAGGATGGGTATATAAAAACTAGTTCGGCCGGAAGAACTAATGTTGATGGCGTTTGGGCCGCCGGAGACTTAGTTATTGCCTCTAAGGGCTTTCGCCAGATTATTACGGCTTGTTCGCAAGGAGCCCAAGCCGCTCGGGACATCTTTGGCTATCTTCAACAAAAATAATGGCTTTTTTAAGACAAAAGAAGATTTTGCCTGCGACGTTTGCGGCAATAAAGTTTTTGGAAGCGGTTTTACCAATCATTGTCCCGAGTGTCTGTGGAGCAAGCATGTTGATCTTGATCCGGGTGACCGGCAAGCAGGGTGCGGGGGGTTGATGAAGCCGCTAGCTTTAGATCAAAAAAAAGGTTGCTGGAGAATTCTTCATCAATGCCAGACTTGTGGGTTTAAAAGATGGAATAAGGCAAGCAAAGAGGATAATTTAGAGGTATTACTTAATAATGCTAGTTGAAAGAGTTAATCAAAGAGAATTTTGGGGCGACAAATTTTTTTCAATTTTTGCTAAAGGGATAAATGTTGAAGGAAGAGAAAATTTGTCTCTTTCTCCACCGTATATTGTTGCTTTTAACCATATGGGCTGGGCTGAGGCAATCGCTTTATATTCATACTTTCCTGAACCGATTTCTTTTTTTAGTAAAAAGGAGAATTTCGAGATTTTAGGCTTAGGTTGGTTGATGAGAAAAATGAAATCCATCCCTGTCCGCCGTGGGGCGGTAGACAGAAAGGCTATAAAAGAGGCAATTACTTTATTGGAATCAGGTGGAGTATTAGGTATTGCACCGGAAGGGACGCGAGGTCGAGGTCAAGAAAGGACATCTTTAAAGCCGGGGAAAAAGGGGATTTTTTATATTGCCACTCGGGTTCAGGTGCCCGTAGTCCCGGTTGCAGTTTGGGGTGGAACGGAAGATATTTTTCCTCTTATTGATGAAAGTGAAGCTGACTTTAGCCAAAGACTTCTCTATTTAAAAAGAGGTTTAGTAGAAATGAGAATTGGCCAGCCCTTTGTTTTTCATTTAGGAGAAGGGAGAAGGATAGATGCCCATGATCTGGCGATGTGGACGGAAGGACTGATGATAGAAATCGGTAAGATGCTTCCTCAGGAATATCATGGTTATTATGCCGATTTAATTAGGGAAAGCCAAAAAAGTGAAGAAGTTTGAACTTTATGAAATGGAAATTGCCACCAGCTCTTGACAAAATATGAATTTCATATTAGTATGAATTAACATGAATACTGATGTTAATGCTGTTTCTGGAATTGTAAGGCCGATGGAAAGAGGTCAGATTACCATTCCGGTAAATATCAGAAAAAAACTGGAGATAACCCCAGATACCTGGCTCTGGGTAAGATTGGTTAAAAATAAAATTATGATTGAGCCGGTAGAAAAGGATTCTTCCTCCTCACTTTCTAACGTGTTGCTAGATTCGACTAAGGACCCCAAGATATACTGGAAGAAAAGTGATATTAAAGATCTAGATAAAGTAAGGGAAAAATCAAAAGAAAGAATTAAGAAATTAGTGAATGGCTAATATCCTGGTTGACACTAATATTATTATTGATTATTTGAGACAAAAGAATAAGAGTAAGAGTATATTTTTTAAGATTTTCTCCCAAAAAGAAAATAAGGCTTTTGTCGCTTTGGTAACCGTTGCGGAATTATGGGCAGGCAAATCAGCTGCCCAGAAAAAAACGAGCCAGTTGCTGGAGAAGATAATAAATGGGTGTCAGGTTCTAATTCCCAGTTTAAATACGGCGAAAAAAACCGGAGAATTATTACGGCAGACTAACTATAATCTTTCTTATCAAGATGCCCAAATTGCCGCATTAAGCTTGGAAAATAAGCTGGAAGTTTTAACCTTTAATCAAAAAGATTTTAAAAAAGTTAAAAAAGTGAGACTATATACTCTTTAGGTGAAGGGGCGCGTTTGTTTCGCCATCGCTTTTACCTAAGCAAGCTGGCTTCTGATCATCCCCGGCACGGCTTCCCTCTTTCTTAGATTCCTTCTCTCCTGCTCTGGCGCAGATATCAAACAGCTCCTCAAACTGAGTTATTAACTCTGTTGATTCTCTTGAGTAAAAGGAACCAGTCTCTGGCCGAAACATAACTCTATTTTAGCAGATATTTATTAATTTTGGTCCAAACTAGGTCAATCACTAGGCCCAATAGATAGTAGGCCAAAAGAGGAAAGAGAAAAGAAAAGCTGATCAGTAAGCCCGGAGGAGTATTGGCAGGGAAAAAGCCAATAAAAATACCTGCCGGTAATAATAAATATTTCCCTAGTATTAATCCCAGGGGAAGATCAGCGTATAGAAGGCCGCCTTTGATATTGAGGAAAGGGAAAATAAAGCTCAAAAGAACTAGAATTAAAGATAATAGTAAACCAGATAAATAAAGCATTGGCAAAAAGAACCTAAATCCTCTTTTTTGGATTAGTAGTTTTATTTTTTTTAACATTTGATTGTTAAGATAGTAATGCAATATTAAATCCAGACATTATCTTTAGCTGTTTGATCGCCTCCCGAATCGCCCGTGTTCACTGTGCCAGCCGGCTCGACAAGCAATATTTTGCATTCTTTTTGGGCAAACGGTTTATGCTCCACTCCCTTGGGAACTACGAACATTTCTCCCTCATGTAGAGTTACACTGCTATCTTTAAAATCTATTCTAAGTTCACCTTCTATGACTAAAAACACTTCATCAGTACCTTTATGATTATGCCAAGTAAAATCACCTTTCACTCGGGCAAGCTTAAAGTAATAGTCGTTCATTTGGGCAATAATTTTCGGGGACCACAGCTCGGAAAACTTGCCAAATTTTTCTTGGATATTGATTGCTTGTCTTTTCATGGTTTTAGTTCTATTTATCCTTCACTAGAGGCTTGTTAGTATAATAATCTTTTTCTTCTTGAAAGTTTTTGGGTCTTACAGTTAGCCATCGATCGATTACGATTCCATATTTTTCCATATATTCACGAACGTTATTCCATCCGCCTTTGTTATCGGCTGATAGCCTAAATACCTTTTTGGGGAAAATAACTATCACCTTACTGCCATCCTCATTGTATAAGTGAGCGTAATAAATTTTTGGCAGTAAATTCTCTTGAATATCCTTTATCGCCTCTTCTAATTTATCCGACTGAATTTCGACCACGTAGTGAATCCAAACATCATCAAGACTTTTCCTTTTCTCCAGAATTTTATACTTCTTTAAAAATTCTTTACTTTTAAATTCTGTGTTCAGTAAATTCCCGTGGTAGGTCATTAAGACAATCTTAGCACACCTGTTTATTTTAGTGTAGCAAAATTGACGGAATTGGTTTAAGATGGATCATAAGGTGAATAGGAAAAAGTTTCGTTTCGTTGGGATTTCTTTAATTATCTCTTTGTTGGCAAACTTCTATTTTCTTTTTGGCCAAAAATATTTTCAAAAGCAAGAAAATTTAGTAGCTGTGTCAGCTATTGTCGATGGAGATACTTTTGATGATGGCCAGGGAAATCGGTATCGCTTGTTAGGAATTAATGCTCCTGAATATCCCCAAGGTTGCTTGGCTCAATCAGCAAAGGATCGCTTGGAAGAGCTTATTTTAGGAAAAACTTTGAGAACGGAAATTATGGGAGAGGATCATTTTGGTCGGGATTTGGTTTTTGTTTTTTTAGGCGAAGTTTTCGTTAATAAAGTTTTGCTCCAAGAAGGTTTGGCTAAAACAGAAGGCGATGATTATCAATATTCAGAGGAGCTTAATCAAGCTCAAGCGCAGGCAAAAACCCTTAAAAAAGGAGTGTGGTCGTTGGAGTGTTTGCCTCCAAAGGGTTGCAATATTAAAGGGAATGTTCGAAAAGAAAACGGGACTTTCATATATCATCTTCCCGGGTGTAATAATTATGAGCGGATTGTGATGAATGAAAATGAAGGTGATGCTTGGTTTTGTACGGAAAAAGAAGCTAAAGCCGCCGGATTTACCAAGTCCTTGGATTGCCCATAACGTTTCAGTATGGGCGAAGTCACGCCGACTGATATGCTGTATTTTACATCAGTCAAGAGATTTGGGAGAACAAATGCAATGCAGAGAACCGCCTATACTGTGTTAGACGACCCGAGCAAAATTGATAAAATTTTCGAATCAATTTTGTGAGAGTGCAACGGGGCGAGCGAAGCGAGAGTTAATAATCACTTTTTCTTGCCGAATCTATCATTGTCTCTGGCGCGACATTTGTCCATAACCCTTTGCATATACTCCGCCAAACTAATACCTTGAGAATTGGCCAGGCACGCGAGGGTGAAAATGATATCGGCCATTTCATCTCCCAACTGCCGATCTTTTTCACCAACCTTTTTTTTCTTGTTGCCGAAGCGGTGGTTAATTTCTCTAGCTAATTCGCCAGTTTCTTCCATAAGCCTGGTCATCATTTCGTGAGGTGGCCAATACTGTGGATCAAATTGGGATGTCCACTCGTCTACTTCACGCTGGAATTGTTCGATATTTTTCATAAAAGTGATTGTTAATTTTGTCTAACAAGCAATTATACGAAATTATTAGAATAAATTAATAATTTAGTGTAGCAAAATTGATTGGACTAGGCTAGAATATAGACAAGATGAGTAAGAAAAAAAGAGTATTTTCGGGAATACAGCCAAGCGGGAGATTACACTTGGGCAATTACATTGGAGCAATTAAGCAGTGGGTAGAACTGCAAAAAGATTACGAGTGTTTTTATTGTGTTGTTGACTTGCATGCTTTAACTGTCCCCCAGGACCCCAAAATCTTAAAGGAGCGAATCTATCAAGCTGCGGCTTTATTTATTGCTTGCGGAGTGGATCCAGAAAAATCTGTTCTTTTTATTCAATCGCATAATCCGGATCACGCGAATTTAGCTTGGATTATGGACTGTGTTACCTCCATGGGCCAGATGGAGCGAATGACCCAGTACAAGTCTAAAGCCAAAAAACAAAAAGACTTTGCCAGCGTGGCTCTTTTTAATTATCCAGCCTTAATGGTGGCTGATATTTTGCTTTACCAGACTGATTTGGTGCCGGTTGGTGAAGATCAAAAACAACACGTTGAGCTAGCTCGTGATTTGGCGGAGCGTTTTAACTCTCGCTATCAAAAGGTTTTTAGAATTCCTGAAGTGAAAATGCTTAAAGTGGGGGCGAGAATTATGTCTTTGCAAAATCCTAATTCTAAAATGAGCAAGTCGGAAGAAGATCCAAACGGAACTATTGATTTACTAGATTCACCAGAAGTAGTTTTAAAGAAAATAAAATCTGCCGTAACCGACTCAGGAAAAGAAATAGTTTTTCGGGAAGATAAACCAGCGATAAGCAATTTGCTAACTATTTATTCCCAATTGAGTGGCAGGAGTGTAAAGGATTTAGAAAAAGAGTATGCTGGCAAAGGCTATGGTGAGTTCAAGCAAGACTTGGCCCAGATAGTGGTGAATTTTTTAGTGCCGATTCAAAAAAAATATAAAGAGGTTCATAATAAGAAGACCCTGGATAAAGTTTTAGAGAGGGGATTAGCCAAGTCCAGAAGCATTTCCCAAGAAAATCTTAAAAAAGCTTATTTAGCTTTGGGGATAAGATGACCGGTAAAGAGCAGAAAATTATTTCTCATTTAGCCCAAGAAAAAATAACCCAAAAATACGGAGAAGGTTTTTTTGCGGTTTATAAAAAGGCCGGAAGAGTAGCGGGTTTCGGGAAAAATATTAAGGAGCTCTGGCAAGTTCTAGCGAAGAAGAATGTTGACCTTAAAAAAGTGGTTATTGCTCGCTTTCCGGCGGGTCACTGGCGCTACCAATCATAGTTTCCCTTTTGTTTATGAGAAGCTTTCTTATTTTGGGAAGGTGTTTTTGCCCGTGGTTACCATAGGCTTATGGTTTGAGGATGAAAAAGGCTTTCTTGATTTTCAATTTATCGTGGATACTGGCTCAACCGCTACTATTCTACCCTCTTATTTAGCAAAGGAACTCGGTTTTGATTTAAGTAAGTTGCCGGAAGTAAAAATGGCCGGGGTAGAAGGAACAGGGATTAAAAGCTGGGTAGCAACAGTTAAAATGCGCTTGAACGATTGGGAGTTTGAAGCTCCTTGTTTTTTTGTAGATAATCCCGAAGTGCCTTTTTTACTCGGCCGCGCCGGTGTTTTAGATTCCGAATTTTCTTTATCAATAGACAGCAAGCGCAAAAACCTTACTCTTAAAGAAATTATGTCGTGATACAATAAGTGCCATGGCCAAAATATATTTTGTTCGGCATGGGGAGGTGGATAATCCGGAAAAACTTATTTATGGGAGACTGCCTGGGTTTGGTTTAACAAAGCTAGGAGAAAAACAAGCTCAGCAAGCAGCTGAATATTTATTATCTTTAAAAGCCAAGCCGGAAATAATTATTACTAGTCCTCTTTTAAGGACAAAGTCCACGGCAGAAATTATAGTTCAGTTTTTCCCTAAAATAAAATTAGTTGAAGAGAAAGCGATTATTGAAGGAAATTTAGACTGGGAGGGGAAAAGAGAAGCAGATTTAATTAAAAAGGGAATTTGGGATGTTTATTTAAATTTTCCGAGCAAAATAAAAACAGGCGAAACTTTTTTGGGTATTCAGCAAAGAGCGGTAAGTTGGCTAAAGAATTGCTTGGAAAAAAAAGATTATCAAGAGTACGTTGTTGTTTCCCATAAAGATGTAATTCGGGGATTGACGGTGTTTTTGGAGGGAAGGCTGCTTGATGACTTGGTAAAAGTTCCTTGCGATTTTGCTTCGATTACTACAGTCGTTTTTGGTAAAGAGCTACGATTATTGGAGCCGGTTTCTTATTGGGAGCCTGCTACTTCCTAGGCTTGCTTTTTAGCTTTAGTTTAAACTGGGTAGTTCTTTGGCGAGCGGAGATAATCAGGCTTTCTAAGACTTTAAGCTGATTTTCAAAATGCTCATCGTGCCACCAGCGATCAGGTGATTCTTTTTTTAGCTGGCGGTATTTTTTCTGATAATCTTTTAAATTTGCTTGCCAAAATTTAAGTTGGCCGCCAAGATCTTTGGGAATTTCCATGAAGCGATTATATCATTGTTTCAAAAGCTATAATTCTTTGCTAGAATAGGCAGTTTAATGAAAACAAAAATAGACTGGAGGGAAATAAGGGGGGATACTCGGAAAAGGACTTATTTTCTTGCCCGTCTTGAAGTGGCCTGGATTAAAAAGATTGCTCCGCGCGTTCCCTTTTTTATAGAAACCTATCACCTTACCCTCTCTTCTATTTTTTTCAGCTTGGGAATTGTTCTCTTTTCTTGCCTGGCGGGCCAAAATAAAATTTGGCTCCTGGCTGTTTCTTTTTTTATTCTTTTTCATTATCTAACTGACGCTTTGGACGGCGAAGTGGGGAGGCTGCGCAATACTGGCTTAATATCGTGGGGCTTTTATGCCGACCATTTTTTGGACATGCTGACCGTAATTGCGATCTTTTTAGGTTATTTTTTCATTTATCCGGAATATGGCCTTCTTTTTTATCTTAATGCCACTCTGCTTTTACTTCATTTTGGCAATGGCTTGTTAGTCTGCATTGCTTCAGGAAATTATTCTACGTCCGGGACTTTTGGCATTGGACCAACAGAGCTAACCTTGGCCTTGCTTATCTTTAATCTTTATGCGGCTTTGGGCGGACAAGCGAACATTGCTTTGATTTTTTCTCTTTCCGCTCTTGGATTTTTTGTCTCTCTGTTCTATAGTTTTATAACGACCCAAAAAAAGTTATGGCAAACGGACTGGAAAAAGAAAAATGAAAAAAAGGAGAACCTATCTTCTTAAAGAAGAAAAAGGAAGTTTTTACCAAGAGTATTTTTATTCTAGAGATTTTAAGAAAAAGGGGACTTTGATACCCGGCCGGAAATTTTATTTGGAAAAAATTAAAAAAGATTATCAGGAATTTTCTAGTCAGGATATTTTTAACAATAGTCTGTTAAAAAGATTATTTTGGGGAGTGGCTAATAAAGAGCTTAAGCTGGCTGTATTTTTTTCCTATTTTTATCAAGCCAAGCTAAATCGATCTAATATAGGTAACGTGCAGATTAAGAATTGGCTAATAAGCTCCTTTTTTAGAAAAGAACATGAATTTTTAAAAAAGCAGGCGGCTTTCTGGAGAATATTTAAGCCTAGAAGCCTAATAAGTGCTAACTTAAGAACAAGGGGAAATCAACATATCTTTGGTTTGCGTTTTGACAACATTCACTTAGCCCTTGATTTACTTGACCAAAAACCTATTTATACTGTTCATTGGGATAGGCATCCTCCACGCTGTTTTCCTCTATCTTGGGTAAGGCATAAAATTAAAGATTGCTGAAAAGTTTTTCGGTGGCTTTAGTTATTTTTTGTCCGGCGGATTTGTTTCTCTTTCTTTCTTGGGAAATGCTTTTTCTTTTTTGGATAATCAGTTGAGGATTATTAAGGATCTTGTCTAATAATTCTTCTAATTGTTTTGGCTTCTCGGTTACCCAGCCTAAGCTCTTTTCTTTGATGATTTCCAAATTCCCGTCTTCTTGACCGTGAAGGTGAGTTAAACAAATAAAAGGTTTGCTTAAAGCAACTGATTCAAACAAGATGTTTGGTCCGGCTTTGCCGGCAATCAAGTCGGCTTTACTCATAATAGTAGCGATATTCGAAGTGAATCGATAAAGTTTATATTTCATTTTATTAATCTGGCAATAAGATTTTAAAGTTTGATAAAATATTTTGCTCTTTCCGGTAATAATCGTTAATTCTATATTATTTCTATTTTTTTGGAAAATAGGCAAGAATTTGAGCAAAGAATTTGTACCGAAGCTTCCGGCAATTAGAACTATTTTTAAGGGCTTTTTGATTTTACTGCGACTTTTTTTCTGATCATAAAATTTATTTCTTACTAGCCAGCCGATGATCATTATTTTCTTTTCTCCGATCTGCCCTAGGCTTAATCTTTTTTTCAGCTTTTCGTCATAAAGAAAATGCAAGTCAATTTGGGGAGAAAAATAATATTGATAAGTGTTGCGAGAATCGGCGATTAGGCTTAGTAATCTATATTGATATTTGGCCTTATTTTTTACTAAAAAAGGATTAAAAACGCAATGAGTGGAAAGAATTAAGTCTGGTCGGTATTGCTTAACTTGATTGAGGATTGCTCTCGGCTGAAGACTTTTATTAAATAAGGTGATTGTTTTTTGAAGATGTTTGGTGCTAAAAAAGCGATAAAAAAAACGCCAGAATCGAGGAAAGAAAAGATAAACGCTGTTGTAGGCCATGGCCATGGCTCTAAAATTGTGCTGATAAATTTTGACTTCCCACTGATTTTTTTGAAAAGCTTCTGCTGCAGCTTCAGCCAGACTCAGGTGTCCCCAGCCGGTGGTTAAAATTAAAATTCTTTTTTTCATGACTGGAGTTATTATATAATACGTTTTTGCTAAAATGACGATTGAAAACCAATATGCCAGAAGGGAATTTTTAGAAATTACCGGACTTGCTGCTCTTCGCAAAACCCTTGAACACTATTTTCCCAAAATTGAGCTTTGCGAATATTTAGAAGAAATTGCCACCAGACCACCGAAAATTGGCGGGGTGGAAAACTACAGAAGAAGCTTACAGGAAGGGATTGGATTTGCCACTACTCATAATTTAACTGTTCCCACTGCCTTGGTGCGCGGACGGGAGCTTCGCAACTGGATGAGCGAGAATGATATTTCTGGTGAACAGTTGCCTCAATGGGCTAGAAATATATATGATCTGACTGAAGGGAAAAAGGAGGGATTGGCTAGCCGCTTGGTGGATCAAAGAGGTTGGGCGCTAGGCCAAGCACTAGAAAGCAACACCTATGCCGGATTAATTGCCACTCGCTCGCCTTCTGATATTGGGCAGAAATATTTGGCCTTCGGCGCTCCTTCGGCCCACAATAGAGCGAACTTTTATTTTATTGGCGCTGTTTTAGTCGTTGATTGTCCGAAAGAGGAGGACTGGAATGAGAGATTATCTTGCTGGACTTATAATTATCTGGGTTGGAGTAGCCTTCCTTGGGTTGCTGATGTTTCACCTGAGCTTATGACACAATTGCCAGCGGGTTGGTCCGGTGATCCGGAAAATCTTGCCGAAGGTCGACCGGGAGCGATGTTCGTGGCTAAGGATATTTATGATAGAATGAATCCATGATCTGGGTGAATTATAAAATATATAAAGAAACTTTTGGAAAAAAAGCGCTAGATTTAGCTAAAATTTGTGATCGGGTTTCTAAAGAAACAAAAATTAAAATAATTCCGGTAGTTTCTGCTTTTGACTTGACTCGGGTGAAAAAAGTTTACTCCGGGGAAGTTTGGGTTCAGCATGTAGATTGTTATTTTGAAGGCAGGTATACGGGATGGATTTCTCCTTTGCAAGCAATTGCTCTGGAGGCTTCCGGCTCTTTATTGAATCATTCGGAACATAAGCTTCCGGCCGGAAAAATAAGGCAAACCCTAGCTCATATTAAAAAGGAAAAATGGGTCAACCAGTGGGCGAAAGAAATAAGAGATTCTGCAGTAAAAGAAGTTGCAAATTTTAAAATTATGATCTGCTTTGGCTCTTCTGGCCAAGCCGAAGGCTGGCTTAAAAAACTTCATCCGTCTCCGGACTATGTTGCTTACGAGCCAGCCGAACTTATTGGCGGAAAAGTTTCTGTTTCTCAAGGCAAGCCGGAAATGATTAAAAATATAGTGGAATTAATTTCTCCTCTGAAATTGATTGTGGGCGCGGGAATTCATAAAAAGGAAGATGTCCAAAAAGCTTTAGAATTAGGAGCAAAGGGAATTTTAATTAGTTCGGATGTCATTACGGCCAAAGATCCTTATAAGGAGCTAAAGGAGCTGGCTCTAGCTTTTAAAAAATGATTTACTTAGCGGCTGATCATAATGGCTGGCATTTAAAAAAGAAAATTACCCATTGGCTTAGAGCCTGGCACTTTCCCTTTGAAGATTTGGGGAATGATGTTTTGGACGAAAAAGATGATTTTTCTGATTTTGCCTGCCTGGTGGCGAAAAGGGTTTCAGAGCATGAAAGGGAAGCGGTAGGGATTGTGATTTGTGAATCCGGAATAGGAGCAGATATTGTTGCCAATAAATTCCCCAAAATTCGCTGTGGTTTGGGGTTTAGCGAGGCCCAAATTAAAGCGGCCCGCAATGATGATGATCTTAACATGCTTGCCTTGCCGGCAAAATACTTATCAGAGAAAAAGGCAAAAAAAATTGTCAAGGCTTTTTTAGGTACGGAATTTGAAGGTGCGCCAAGGCAAAAAAGGAGAATCAAAAAAATCTTAGAAATTGAAAATAACATCTAATTTTTATGAAATATCTTTCCCAAGCTGACTTTAGTTTTAAAGACAAAAGAGTTTTACTAAGAGTGGACGCTGATGTGGATTTGAAGAAAAAAGGAAAAAAATGGACGGTTGATGAAGATTACCGCTTGATTTGCTCTTTGGCTGCTATCCGCTTTTTGCAAGAAAAACAGGCTTCTCAAATTGTTCTTCTTGGCCATTTAGGCCGGCCAGGCGGGAAAATTATTCCGGATCTAAGTTTAAGACCAGTGGCCGACTGGTATCAAAAAAAGCTAGGCAATTGTTTCTTTATTAGTGACCAAAATATTGGCAAGATCCAAAAAGATAAGGAAGAGAAAATAATTTTGCTGGAAAATTTACGCTTTTTTCCGGGCGAGGAAAAAAACGACCCTGGCTTTGTCCAAAAACTAGCTCGCTGGGGAGATGTTTTTGTTAATGAGGCGTTTGGCAACAGCCATCGTCAACAGGCTTCTATTATTGGTTTGCCCAAAATCTTACCTTCTTTTTTGGGCTTAAGAGTAGAAGGAGAAGTAAAAACATTAACCTGGTTAAAAAAGTATGCGCCTCAGCCGATTGTGTTTATTTTGGGGGGAAGCAAAGAAGATAAGCTAAACCATTTAAATTTTCTTGCTTCTTGGCCGGATTATTTATTAATTGGCGGCAAGTTTCCTTTGTTGATCAAAGATAAGCAAAAAGAAAAAAAGAAAATAATTGTGGCTAAAATAAAAAAGAACGGCAAGGACTTGCAAAAAGAAAGTATTAATAATTTTAAAAAAATAATTAAGATGGCCAAAACTATCACTTGGGCTGGGCCAATGGGTGTATACGAAGAGAAAGAAAATGCCAAGGGTACTAAAGAAATTGGCCAAGCTATTGGCCAAAGCACAGCCTTTAAAATCGCCGGTGGCGGCGATACCCATCGGATAATTAGCCGCCTTAATCTTTGGAGTAGTTTTAATTTTGTTTCCGTAGGCGGAGGGGCAATGCTGGAATTTTTGGAAAAAGAAACTTTACCGGGTATTGCGCTCCTGTAGCTCTTTAATTGTTTCTAAAGCATTCCTTGCTGCTGTTTCGTCTATAAGCAAGTGAGTTGCTTTTTCTATAAGCGCATCTGGATCTAGCTCTGGTGACAGACTTTTTAAAGCAAGAATTTTCGCGATAATCTTTAGCTCCTCAAAACTTTTTTGTCTCAAGCTTTTTATTTTATCAAGATCAAAAGAGTCGGGGAGAGTATCAGGATTTACGCTGTTTGCTACTGTTATTCTTTCTTTGAGCATAGTTTTTAATTTTAGCAACGACTATAAGACCTGTCAATTAGGTCTTTACTGTGGTTGACTTTCTTAGTAAGATGGATAAGAGAAAGGGGGTGAGAGTTAATGATAGATCCTAAAACTGTTGATCAGGTAATAGCTAAAATTAGACCGGCTCTAGAACAAGCCTTGGAAGAGATAATACCTTCGGTTCCAGCAATGGGTGATGAACCATTGATTAAGCCGGCGGAAAGCTCCGAAAATCCGCAGGAGCCGGCAGCGCCTATGACTCCGCCAGGGCCAATGCCCGAGTCACAAGACGATCTGGCTTAAAATTCCGCAAAAAAAGGAGCAAGCAAGCGCTGTTTTTGATCAATATTATTAATACTTTTAATATCCTGGCTTGAAAGGTTTACTTTTAAGCTTTGAAAGTTATCTTTAATATGCTTGAGACTTGAGGAACGGGGAATAGCAATAATTTTTCTGGCCCTCAGCCAGCTTAAAATTATTTGCGATTCGCTTTTTTTGTATTTTTGAGCCAATTTTCGAATTAATGGTATGCGAATATCTCGGCCTTGGCCAAGAGGCGAATAAGCAGTTAAAGTAATTTTATTTTGGTCGCAAAATTCTTTTAATTCTTTTTGGTTAAAGCTAGGGTGGCACTCTATCTGGTTGTTAGTAATTTCGACTTTAGTCTTTAAAGCTTCTTTTAAATGGCTAATTGTAAAATTCGAAACGCCGATCGCTTGTATTAGTCCTTGTTTTTTTAGTTTTTCCATAGCTGCTAAAGTTTCGGTAATTGGAATTCTCCGATTTGGCCAGTGAATCAAATAAAGATCAAGATAATCAGTCTTTAGTTCTTGTAAAGTTTTCTTTAGCGCCCTAGGTAGGTCTTCTTTTCGTAAATAAAGCCGCCAAACTTTGGAAGCAATAAACAGATTTTTTCTTTTAATTTTACTTTTTTTGATCGCTTGAGCCACTGCTTCTTGGTTCTGGTAAACCGGTGCGCAGTCCAAGTGCCGGTATTCCGCTTTTAAGGCGATTTCAACAGCCGAAAGGCAGTCGGAATAACTTAAATGCCAGGTGCCAAAACCGAGAATGGGGATGGCGGTTTTATCGTTAAGTCTTAAAGCTTCCATAATAAGAATATTATATAGATTCTTGCCTCGTTTACAAAACGGGCCCAGGTTGGGAATAACAGAGAATTCCTCACACGCCTGGTGTGGTTCGGGTCACACCGGTTGTGTGGGAAACGGGTGTTATTAAATTGACAGAAAAGATTAAGAACTGTAAGCTGTAATTATGGGAAAAGTCAGAGTAGGAATTAATGGTTTCGGTCGTATTGGCCGGGTAGCTTTTCGTGCTTGGTGGGAGTGCTATCAAGATCAGCTGGAAATAGTGGCGGTTAACACTTCCGGGTCTATGGATAGCGGTGGCTGGGCGCATCTTCTTAAATATGACTCGGTTTACGGTCGGTTTGAAGAGAGGATAGAAATATTAGAGGCAAAAAGAGGAGATGAAATTGGCCGGATTAAAATAGCCAACAAAGAATTTCCCTTATTGGCAGAACGAAATCCAGGAAGAATTCGCTGGAAAAATTATAAGGCAGACGTTGTTTTAGAGTGCACTGGTGTTTTTGTAGATAAGAAAGCTGAAGACCATTTTAAAGGGGGTGCGAAAAAAGTTATTTTATCCGCGCCGCCAAAAGATCAAAATATTCCGATTTATTTGATGGGCGTGAACGCCAAAAGCTATCGCAAAGAAAACTTGATTAGTAACGGCTCATGCACTACGAATTGTGTTGCTCCTCTGGTAAAACTAATTGATCAGGAGTTTGGATTTGAAGAGTGTGTCATGATTACTATTCATGCTTATACTTCCTCCCAAAATTTAGTGGATGGGTCGGAAAATGATTTGCGCCGAGCCCGGGCTGCTGCTCAGAATATTGTTCCTACAGGGACTGGAGCCGCTCAAGCAGTGATCAAGGCTTACCCGGAGGCGGCCGGAAGATTTGCTGCTTCTGCAATTCGGGTGCCGGTAATTTGCGGTTCTTATTCTGAGCTCGTTTTTAAGCTTAAAAAGAAAGTGACGATTGACGAAGTCAATCAGTTTTTGACCAATGTCGCTGCCGATCAATTAGCCGGCCTGCTTAAAGTTTCCTACGAGCCTTTGGTTTCTTGCGATATTTTAGGCAATTCTGCTTCGGCCATTATAGATCTTCCTTTAACCCAAGTTGTTTCCGAGGATATGCTCCACTTAGGCGCCTGGTATGATAATGAGTGGGGCTATAGCTGTCGTTTGCTGGAAATGGCAGCTTTAATTGGTAAATGAAACTTATCCCAACAATTTTAACGAGTTTTGAAGCTGATTTGGAAAAAAAGTTGAATTTTTTGGCCGGGAAAACAGACTGGGTGCAAATTGATGTAGTTGATAGCAGTTTTGCAAAAGAACGCACCTTTCCTCTTGGGTGGCTGGACAATTATCAGGATAAAGAATTTTTTTGGGACATGCACCTGATGGTTAGAAATCCTTTTTCTTGGGTGGAAAGATGTAGTTCTATTATGGCCCAGAGAGTAATTGGGCAGATTGAGCAAATGGAGGACCAAGTTGGGTTTTTGGAGCGGGTGGAGCAAGAAGGAATGGATTCCGGCTTGGCGCTTGACTTAATGACGCCGGTAGCCAATCTTGACCCAGACGCACTTTTAGCAACTAATTTAGTCTTAATTCTTGCAGCCAAGGCAGGAAAAAGTGGACAAAAATTTGAAGAAGCTTCTTTAGCTAAAATTCAGGAATTAAGGGAAATAAGAGAAAAACTAGAATGCGGTTTTTTAATTGGAGTAGATTGTGGGGTAAATAAAGAGAATATTGACTTAATAAAAGAATCTGGCGTGGACTTGGCTTATGTGGGAACGGCTTTTTGGGAAGGAAGAATTAGTTTGGAATAATCTCTTGGTATTGATAAATGACAGCTTGCTGATCTTCGTATATTTTTTTCCAGGGATGTAAATAAGGATGTTTTTTTAGCTCTAAATCCAAAAAAGTACCGTTGCCGATTAATAAGCAATCGGTTTTGTAGTCTATTAGTTTTTTGTTGAATCCAATTTGCGTTTGCAAAATTTCTAAATAGGTTGTATATGGACTTTTTTCGTTATCGGTGGCCCAGGCGGGCATGCGGCCGTCAATAAAAGTTTTTTTGTTTGGCAAATGCCAGGATAAATAGCCGCCCCATTCATAAGCGTTGAATAAGTTTTGGCAAAAATTTTCTGGCTTTTCTTTTAAAAACTCAGTTGCCTGGCAAGGAGGCGGCCAAAAACTAGCCTGGCAAAGTGTATTCCAGTTAGTTTTTAATGAGGGCAAACGAAAAGCCTTGTAAACAAAGACGGAGCCAAGAATAATAGCAAAGGTCGGATTGGCGAGTTTTTTGTTTAAAAATGCTGGCCGTTTAAATAACTGAAGCCAAAGATGGACAGAGCTTAAACTAAAAAAGGCCAAATTTCTTCGGGCTTTTAAGGAAAGAAAAAGAAAAACAAGCCAAGAGCTTAGCAAGAAAAAGTTATTTCTTTTAAGAATTTTTACGCTTCCTCTTTTAGCTAAAAGGGCTAAAAGTGTTAAGCAAGAGGAGGCAAAAACTATAAGTAAGCCGAATTTATCCGGAGGAGTCCATTCTAGGATAAGTTTATTTAAAGGATACCAAGTATGGCGATAAATTTCTTGGTAAAGACCAAAGCCAAAAGGATTAGCTAAGGTCACCAGAAAAGAAAGGAAAAGAGCTGCGGCTAGACCTTGAGCTTGCTTTTTGTTTTTTTGTAAGATAAGTTCAAGAAGGCATAAAATCAGCAAGGCAAATCCAAAAACAAATCCTCCGTGTAAAATCGCCCAAAGAAAAAAGACTAAAGGCAGAAAAAAGTATTTTTTTCTGCCTGTTTTTAGGATTAAATAGTAAACAAGAGAAAAACCCAGTAAAGTAAAAAGCTGGCTGCGCCAGCCTAGTCCTACGATGGACTGGAACGAAACTACGAGAAAGATAGAGGAAAAGAGAAGGGTTAGCTTATCTCTTTTACGGTAAAGGGCGAAAAAAGGATAAAAAATGGCTAGCATCAAAAAGGCATTAGCAATGATTAACCCGGCGAAAGAAAAATAGTGGAAGATAGCAAAGGTAGTTAGCTGGTAAAGCGAGTAAGCCTGTTTCCATGAATAGTTAGCCAAAAAATACCCTATTTGGTTAGTTTTAAAAACTTGGTGATGAAAAAATATCTGCTGGCCGTAGCGCAAATGCCAACCTAAGTCAGTATCATAAGGAACCTTAAGGTACAGGAAAAAAATTAACAGAAAATAAATTTTTTTCATGGATTAACTAATTCCGGCTGATAATCGTTATTTATATATATTGGAATTAGTTCGGCCTTTATTATTCTTTCTTTGGTTAAGGTTATTTTTCCTAGTGCTCCTTTTCGGGTATCTTCAGACCAGAGTTGGTCAAAAACAAAATTTCCTAATGAATAGAATACGGGCCTTTTCCGGTAATATTCTAAAGCTTGAACAACATGAGGATGATGGCCAACGACAATATCTGCGCCGCTTTCAACAGCCAAATAGGCTAGCTCTCTTTGGCGGGAATTAGGGGAATCTTGATATTCCTGCCCCCAATGAAAATTAATTATCAACCAGTCGACTTGGGAGCTAATTTTGGAGATTTCTTTCTGGAGCTGATCTTTGATTAAGGGAGAAACCGTATCATCAAAGCCTAAAAAACCAAGTTTGATGCCTCTGATAGTTTGAAAATTTACTTTTCCTAAGCCGAAATAATTAATTTCTTTCTGGTCTAAAGTTCGAATAGTTTGATCAATGCCTTCGGGGCCGAAGTTATTGATATGATTATTAGCTAGATTAAGGGAATCTATTCCCGCGCTTGCTAAACCGTTGGCATTTTGCGTCTGACCGCAAAATTTATACCCGGTGCGCAAAATCGGACAGTTTTCTATTATTGGACCCTCTAGACTGGCAGTAACCCAGTCGGCTTGGGCTAAAGTGTTTTTTATTTTTTCAAAAGGATAATCCGGGTCTTGTTTTTGGCTAACTTGGTAATTTATCTCCCGAGATAGCGAAAGGTCTCCGGTAAAAAGCAGGGTAATTGAGGAAGAAGAGAGGGTTGGCACAGGCGAAGCAGTTAAAGTTATTTGTACAGGGATGTTTTTTTTAGGAAAAAAGATATTAAGAATGAATAATAAAACTAAAAAAACAATAGCGGCCAATAACCAGAATTTTCTCACCCTCTTATTTTAGCAGTAATTTCTTTTATGCTTTGTTTAATTTGGAAGAAAAGATGATTAGAGGAAAACCAGTTAAGAGGAGAAAGATGGCGGGCCAAATAAAACCGACGGTGGGAAGGTTAGTGCCGCTAGCGCTGCTGATCGCGCTAGTATTAATATTTTCGCTGCCCAAAGTAAGTGTAAAACTAATTGTGGAAGCATCATTAGTCAAGCTGACAGCATGGTCTCCTGCCGATAAAAAGGTGGGAGGAATAAAGCTCCAGTTGCCAGATGCGTCGGCTGTGGCCTGATAGCTATTTTCATCAATGTTAATATTAACAATAGAGCTGGCTGGTGCTTCGCCAGTAAAAGCAGGCTGCAAGCCAGTATACCACCACTGTGAATAAAGCTGGCCTTGAGTGTTTAAATTGCCGATTGATTGTAAATTAAAAGCCGAAGCAAGAGCGATGCGGGTGCTAGTGAAAAGAAACATAAGGAGAAGAACCATTAAGCTAGTGAGTTTTTTTCTTTTCATCAATATAGTATCATTCTATTATGGACGAAATAAAGAGTCAAGAGAAGAAAATTGCAGTATTTGGTTATTCTCAAGCGGAAAAAGGGGACGATCTTTATAGCGATGCTTTTGAAGTTTGCCGAATTTTAGGCCAAGAAGGCTATGTGATTGTAAATGGGGCCGGGCCAGGAGTAATGCGAGCGGCAACCGAAGGAGCACATGCGGGCGGCGGCAAGGCAATGGGTATTGCCTTCAAGAGTGAAGGAATGACAAATTTTGAAGGCAGGGACCAGCTGAATAAAGTTGATGAATTAATTATGACCGATAATTACTTAGAGCGAACTTTGAAGCTTTTAGAAGTAGGCGATTTATTTGTAATTTTTAATGGCGGTACGGGAACAATCTCCGAATTTGGCATGGCTTGGGGACTGGCCCGGCTTTTTTTCGATTCTCATGAGCCGTTGATTTTATACGGTTCTTGGTGGCATGAGATTTTAGAAGCAATTGGGAAGAATATGAAATTAAGAGACGAAGAGCTTAGAGTTTATAGAATTGTGGATTCTCCCAAAGAAGTATTGGAAGAAGTGAGAGATTTGCTGGGCGAAATCACTAAACTATGAAAGTAGTTAAAATTGGGGCGGTTTGGTGTTCTGGTTGTTTAGTAATGGGTCCTCGCTGGAAAAAATTAGAAAAGAAAAATCCTTGGCTAAAAACCGAATATTATGATTATGATCAAGATCGAAAGAAAATTAAAAAATGGGAAGTAAAGGGAGAAAGACTGCCGGTATTTGTTTTTGTTAACAATAAAGGACAGGAGTTTTTGCGTCTCCATGGAGAGCTTCCGGAAAAAGAATTAGAAAAAATAATTAACCAGAATAAAGATCGGTGATCAAGAAAATTATGTTTTTGTTTTTATGCTTTTTGTTTTTATTTAACCTTCGGATTAAAGCCCAAGCCGCTCCGCCCGAGATTTATTTTTTCTGGTCAAAGACCTGCCCCCATTGTCATCAGGAAGAGGAGTTTTTAAACAAGCTGGATCAGGAATATCCAGAAATAGAAATTAAAGATTTCGAAGTATCCAATCCGCAGAACCTTAAGCTGCAAAAAGAGCTGTCGCAAAAATTGGGGGTACCTGAGCATCTAGTAGGCTTAGTGCCTTTTACTGTTATTGGCGATAAGTATTTAGTTGGTTTTCGCGATGAAAATACTACAGGAGAAGAGATCAGAGAAATGGCCGGTCTCCCTAGCCGTAATCTAATTTCTTTTCTAGGAAAAAAAATAGATCCTAAGAGTGTTTCTTTACCTATTCTTACGATTATTTTAGGCTTGCTAGACGGATTTAATCCTTGCGCGATGTGGACTTTGTTATTTTTAATCTCTTTGCTCTTGAGAGTAAAAGAAAAAAAGCGACGGTGGATTTTGGGCTTGGCTTTTCTTTTTACCTCGGGCCTGATTTATTTTTTAATTATGGCTGCCTGGTTTAATTTATTTTTAGTTCTTGGTTTTGTTTTTTGGGTTAGAATTTTGATTGGCTTGGTAGCGATCGCTGCCGGCTTATATAGCCTTAATGATTGGCGAAAGAACAAGGAAGGCGGCTGCCAAACTATTGAGGAAGAGAAAAGAGATAGGGTTTTTGAAAAGATAAAGGAGCTGGTAGGGAAAAAGCAGCTTTTTTTAGCGCTGACGGGAATAATTTTACTGGCAGTTGCTGTTAACCTTGTTGAGCTAGTTTGTTCAGCTGGACTGCCGGCTATTTATACTCAAGTTTTATCTTTGAATGATCTCCCTTCGTGGCGCTATTATCTATATATTTTAATCTACATCCTCTTTTTTATGATTGACGATCTTTTTGTATTTGGGGCGGCGATGATCACTTTGCAAATGATCGGGATTGAAAGCAAATATGCCCGAATCTCAAGATTAGTCGGAGGCATTTTAATTTTGTTTATTGGCTTGCTTCTTTTGTTTCGACCCCAATGGTTAATATTTGGTTGACAGATTTTGTTTTTTGGTATAATTAGGGCTATGAGAGTAGAAGTATTTACGGGGCTGGTTGTTTTAGACAAAAACTCTAGAATTTACCTAATTAAAGAGAATGACAAGCATCAAGTAGGTCAAGGGAGATGGAATTTACCCGGAGGCGGTGTGGATATGGGCGAGGGATTAGCCCAAAACGCAGTGCGGGAAGCTTTGGAAGAAACAGGCTATAAGGTTGAGCCCAAATCAATATTGGGTCTGTATCAGGGTACTAAAAATAGTGCCTCTTGGATGTTTATTGTTCTTGAAGTGCGCCTGAAAAGTGAAGAACGGAAAAAAGTGACTGATTCGGATGTTCAAGAGGGCCGCTGGTTCACCAAGAAAGAGTTTTTAGGTCTTGACGAAAAAGAAATCGTTCATTCCGATATGAAGCAGGTTTACCAGGCGGCCTTAGATGATGAAGGCTTGCCCATGGACGAGGCTAAAGTAATTAACTTTGACCAGAAGTAGCTTGATCTGCCGCTTTTTCTGTTTCTTTCAGCGCCTGTTCGGTGGCTTGCTCAACTTCTTGGGCAAAGGCAGTTAAGCTGTCGGCGACTTCTTCTAAAGCATCCGCTTCAATATTGGCCGCTTCAGTTTCAATGTCTACAATTCCTAATAATTTTTCTTTTTCCTCAGCTTTAATCGAGCCGCGCGCAATAGCTTGATCAAGAATCTCATTTATTACTTTAGTAGATTCTTCGGAAAATCCGGCTTTATTTAGAGTTTCTTTTAATTGTTGTAAGTCCATGATTAATTTTTAAAAATTTTAAGCTGTTGCATTAATAGCGGCCACAGCATTTCTTGCTTTGCTAAATTTATTTTTGGCATCATATCTTCTTCCGTCAGCTTGATCGCGTAGCTTTTCGGATTCAGCCTGAGCTGTAGAAGCGGCAGATAAAGCCTCAGAGTAACTACCTGTTGCCTCTTTTTCCATCATCGCTAATAAATTACGAAGTTGAGTTATGCGTTCCTGTTTTTTATATGCCTCTTGCTCTAGCATTTCTGCTCTACCGGCAACCCTATCAGCTTTCCAATCTTGAATACCAGCAGGGATCTCGTATATGGACCTGATTCTGTTTTCTATTGGTTCAGCAATACTTGTTAAACCCCAAACCGCAGCTCTTCTAGTTAAATTAGTCACTTTGGCAATCGCATTGTTTTTAGGTTTTTCCAATTTGCTAGTTAGCTTATCATACGCATTTGACATTATCTCCGGAGATCTAAATAAAACATCAATTCCCGTGCTAACAGAGTTTTTAAACTTATTGATTGTTTGGCCGACTCTTGTTTCGGAAAGTCTTTTGGAAAAACGTTCACGCCGCTCCCGGCCCTTATTCTCAGATGCTTCGCGGGCAGATTGGGGAGCAGGGGTTTGGATTACAGATTCAGTATCCATGTGAAACTAGGATAATATTTATTCTCTCTGGTGTCAAGGAGAAAATGTAATATGCCAAGACATATTGCCCTTTTATGTTTCGATGTATCGATACATCGAAACAAGATAAAAACCGATTCCCAGAGTGTTCATAAGTAGATTAAGATAGGATAAAAATAACTCTTATATTTTTTAAGCTGATCATTTATAAAGCTTTCTTTGCCAGACGCTGACTATACACCACAAGCCATTTTCTTTTTGCCGGGCAATAACCCCGATTTCCCGGCTCCTCAAGATTCTTATAAAACTAGTACAACCAGAAATAGGGCCATTTTCCTTTTTTTGATATCTTTCAAAAGCGCCCTGGATTTCTCCCTGGCTTAATCCGTGCTTTTTCATTTTGGCCAGAGCATTATCAGTCAAAATATTTAGCGACCATTTGGGCATAAATTATATTTTAACAAAAGCTTATAGAAAAATCCGAACCTCGCTCAATCCCGCCTAACGATGGAAGCCCCGCCTGCCGGCAGGCGGGTCAGGCCTTTAGCCCTCGCTTTTTTTAAAGGAAAGCGCGCGATTTTGAAATTACCCTTGACAAGGTATAACACAGTATATACAATAAAGAGATACAGAAATGTTATTAATAGGAAATTCGGTCGAGTTTATTTGGGATAAAGGGAATAGAGAAAAAAACTGGATTAAGCATAAAGTAACTAATAAGGAATGCGAAGAAGTTTTTTTTGATGAAAGCAAGGTAATTGGTAAAGACCGGTTTCACTCGGAAAAAGAGGAGAGATTCATTTTATTAGGAGAAACAAAAAGAAATAGATTATTATTTGTTGTTTTTACCCTTAGGGGCAAAAAGGTCAGGGTTATTTCTGGCCGAGATGTTAATAAAAAAGAAAGGAAATTACATGAAAAAGCCACTTAAACTGCCAAAGTTTAAAGACGAAGATAAAGAAAGAGAGTTTTGGGCTAAAATTAATTTAGCTGATTATTTTGAGTCTAGTGACTTCCAAAGAGTCTCTTTTCCTAATCTGAAACCAACCACGAGGGCGATTTCTATTCGTTTGCCTGAATATTTGATTAACCGGATTAAAGAGCAAGCTAATGAAATTAATGTGCCCTATCAATCTTTAATTAAGGGTTACCTAAAAAAAGCTGTTTTTGGCTAAATTTTTTTGCTTCGCTTTTTTAAAGCGTACGCGTTTTTAGCCAACTTTGCTGGTTTTAGGGTAAATATTTCAAGTTATTAACTTGATTGCTTTTCGATTTCTTTAAAGGCCTTGAGATAGACGTTTTTTACTCCGCTGTTTTGCTCTTTTTTGATGATTTTTTCTATTTTCGGCATCAGCTTAGGGCGGATTTTGGAGTGATGCTTGATAATTTCTCCTAGAGCAAAGGCAGCACTCCAACGAACAACTGTTCCTTGGTCATTAGTATTGACCAAAAGATTGGGAATTCCTTTTTCAGCTTGAGTGGGTAACTCTTTAATTACATTACCGATTATGCGGGCAGCTTCCCATTTTGCCTTGGGAATCGGGCTGGCTATATATTCGATGATAATGCCCAGAAAGGGCTTGGCAAAAGAAGGGTTTTCTTGGGTAATAAATTCCATGGTTTCAATTAAAACTCCTTGCTCTACTTTAGAAGCGTTTTCTAGAGCAGTGCGATACTCCTTCGGAGTTGGTTTTTGTTGTTGGAACTTTTTGGTTAAAAAAAGCGCCATCTCTTTTGGCTTTTTATTTGCTTGACGTATTTCTTCAAGAATATTCATGGTTAAATTATATCATTTTCGTGATTAATGATAAAATAAATTAATGTCAATTAATGCCGAAAGACCACCAGGAGCACGGGTAAGTTTTGATGAAGAAGGCCAGGAACCATTGCTAGCGTATGGGATAGACTATGAAGTTCCCGAGGGAAAATATTGGGGAGATGTTTTTTCAGCAGAATCTCTAGAGGTAGGACAGGGGCCTACTTGCGTTAATCGAAAAGGAGAGAAGCGTTATGCTCTTAAGAGTGGCAAAGTAGAAATTGGTCAAGATGATGAAAAGGAGGAAATTTGGGTTAATGGGGAGGGACATGTCTATCTTTTGGATCTAAGAGAATCAGGCATTCCTTTTAAACAACTAAAAGATCCAGAAATATTAAGACAAGTAATTAAGGAGAGAAAAGGCGAGATTAGAAGGGTTGAATTAGAGCTGGGAGAGACAATAGTAATTCCTCCGATGGTTTTGCACCAACCGGTTATCAGGGGTATTTTGGAAGTTAGGGTGCTTAGTGATTATTTTCCAGGATTAGTAATTGATGAAGATAGTGGGGTCTATCTTTCTGACTTTGTTGAGCAAGAGGCCTAAACATGAAGGTAAGGATTATACTCAAGCTTGAGAATACGTTATGGACGATGAAAAGCTGACGCTACGTAAACCAATCTGTAGCCTCGGGGCACTCATCGGCGTACTCCTGATGGCCTTCTCTGCCCCCGTGAGCTACCTTATAGGCTACATGTATTGGCCAGCTTTTGACTCCTTTCGAGAAATGAGTGGCATCTCTCATTTTGTCGAAGGGGTCATATGGCAAGCCGCCGTGTTGCTTCTGGCTGCCGTATTAGCGGTCATCGGTTTTTCGGTTTGGACTTTTTGCAGAAAGCAAGCACGAATCTCAAGAACTTACCTGTGGATATCTGTCGCATTTGGATTTCTTGCGACACTTGTCAACATGCTCCTGTTTACTATCTTAGCATTGCTGTACATGGTTCCATTTTTGGGCGACGGTGTTCAACGCACCTTATCGCCCGGACTCGAATTTACGATCAATCTTCTGCTGCTAGCTTTGCTGTTCCTGGGCAACGCCGCTCTTGCGGCTCGCATCACGCTTTACCACCGAAGATCACTCTTGAGCTACCCACGTGGCAAAGTGAGCAACACCAGATAAGCTTATCGCTCCAGATTGGGGTTGAGCAAGGGCATGACGCGCCCGTTTCAGACATCGTAGAAAACCGCAAGCCGCGAATCAACGCGGCAACTGGGGACCTCCATGAGCCAGACGTGGAAACCGGCAATAGAACGCCACCACGCTCGACTCTCATGACAATGGAGAAGGGAAGATCGTTCGAGAATCGGTCGAGACGAAGAATAGCAGAAACTATCGGCGGACTTGGTTCCTGAATGAAGCCTCTCCGCCGATGCATATTGCCAACTAATACAAATGTGCCACAGACTCCAAATCTTGTCAAATGTGTCACAAAGAGGGTGTCGAAAAAGTGAGTTCGCATGTTGTTGGTGGGCTGAAGTGCATCAAATAGTCCCGATTTTGGAGCGCCGTCCCGCTTTGACGCTACTCTCGGGTGCGAATGTGGTACATCCGCCCAGCGGTGCGCATGTTGTACAGCGTTTTTCAACACCCTCCTAAACATTTTCCCTTATAGGTATATTTGCGGGTGCGGCCCAAAATCCGCCCGAGTCAGAGAGCATATTGGAAATGGTGGATCTTTACCAACAAATCCGAACCTCCCCGAACAGTGATTAAGCTCGGGCCCCTAGCCCTCGCTTTTTTAGGAAGAAGGCGCGCGATTTTTTTGCTTCGCAAAATTAGGGTAAAATATATTCATCAGTGCTAGAAAAGATGAGAAGTAGAAACAAAATCCATAAGCTTTATATAGAGCTTTACAAAAGACATGGTGACCCAGAAAAGTTTTGGCCCCAGTGGTGTGCTAAAAAAAAGACTCCCAGGTTAAGAGACTTAATTGCTATTGGTGCTATTTTAACTCAAAGAACTAGTTGGCATAATGCTGATTTAGCCTTAAGGAATTTGAAAAAAGAAAAACTGCTTAGTTTAAAAAGCATTGCTTCTTTGAAAAAACTTAACAAATTAATAGAATTAATTAGGCCAGCTGGTTTTTATCAAACAAAACCAAGGCGTCTTTTTGGCCTTGCTTCTTTTATTGTTGATAATTATAAAGATCTAAACAATTTTTCTAAGGAGGATTTGGTTCCTGCTCGGGAAAAATTACTTAGTCTTTATGGTATTGGTCCAGAAACCGCGGACACGATTCTTCTATACGCTACTGACCAGCGGACTTTTATTATTGATGAATATACCAAAAGATTGGTTAGTAGAGAAAAAATATCAAAACAGCTGAGTTATGACAATCTTAAAGAGCTTTTTGAAAAGTCATTGCCAAAAAAAGTAAAAGTCTATCAAAATTTCCATGCTCTAATTATTGTTGAGCAGAAGGGGAAAGAAGGCTCAATAATGAGGGTAGTTTAATGTTGTAAATCACGTAAAACTTAATTTTTTTGACATAATTATTTTTGCCTTGAAGCTTTAAGAATAGCTTTTTTGTAAAACTGAGGCATTTTTAAAGAAGGAATGTTTTTGATGGGGAACTTTTTAAATTGAGCTGGGCCAGCTTCTCCTTCGGTTTCAAAATTTCCTGTTTTTTCTAATAATTCACAAAGATATGAAACAACTAAAACTCCTCTCGCTTCGTCGGTAGAAGTTTTGATAGTGTAAAGGTAAGCCTGAATAATGTTTACTACTTTAGTTTTAAAACCTAGCTCTTCTTCCAGCTCTCTTACTATTGTTTGTTCAGGCTGTTCTCCTTTGTCCATTTTCCCACCGGGCAATTCCCACTCATTCCTTTCATTTTTTCTTAGCCAAACACTATTTTTTCGAAAAACAATGCCTTTAACTGAAATGGGGATTAAGTAGGGTTTATATATTAAGGATATTTTATCAAAAATCGCTTTTTCAAGGAAGGAAACTTAGCCTTGTATTAATTGAAGATCGCTTGCGAGCGGGGGCGCGGCCAAAATCAGGCCAAATCCCAAATCCATTTTGTGGATGGTGGATCTTTACCAACAAATCCGAACCTCCCCGAACAACGGTTAAGCTGTATTGAAAAAAGAGTTTTAAACTCCCTTTGGCCCTCGCTTTTTTTAAGAAAGAAGCGCGCGATTTTCTCGCCCTTTGGGCGAGTTTTGGTTTTTATTAAAAACAAAAAGACCTACTTCTTTTTGTTAATTGCTTTTTTAATGAAAAAGGAAAAGATTAGTCCAGTGATAATGAGAGTTGCTAGCCAGATAACTAGATTTAGATTTGAGGAAAAGTCCATGTTTCTAAAGAGGTAAGTAAAAAAGAGATTGGGAATTAAGGTAAATAATAGGGTGATCATAAGATATCTTTTGAAATTAATATTAGTTAGACCGGCAGCGTAGGAAATAATTTCAAAAAGGGAAAAGCCAAAGATTCGACTTAAAATTAAAACTTTTTCTCCTGAAGCTTTAACAAAATCATCAACTTCCTTCATGGTTCTTTTTCCTACTAATCTGGTTACCCAGCCTCTTCCAAATTTGCGACTGATATAGAAATTGAGAGCAGCGCTAATCATGCTTCCAAGGTAGATGTAAAACATCGTTTTAAATATTCCAAATACTGCCACGCTCAGTAAAATTCCTGGCGTTCCTGCTAAAGGAGCCAAGACATGAGAAAGGGTAGTGTAGATAATGATTACTAAAGGGCCTAATGGTCCTAGTTTTTGCACAAACAGCTTAAACTCCTCCGAGGTTAAAGTAGGGATTAAGTAGCGCAAGGCAACTGATAGAATTATAATTACCAGCAGGACTTTAGCTAGCTCAATTAGTTTTTCTTTTTTGGTCATTGTTTTTTTTAAAGAGAAGATAAGCACTGATTCCAAGGGTATTCATTAGTAAATCAGTAGCTGTATCGGGAGTGGGCCCGAGTCTTTGGCTCCTGGCAGTAAGATCTAGAATTAACTCAATAATTTCGTTAAAAACTCCGGCGGTGCTGGCAAAGCAGAAAACAAAGAAATAAAACAGGGGTTTTGAGAGTTGCCTTGTTGTTTTGGTGGCTTTAAGAATATTGTGGGCAAGTATTGAAAAAATAATCCCGGAAAGCAGATGGCCGAAGCGATTGAAAATTAAGTTTCTTAAATTAGGGAAAAAGGCTAAAACTAAAGAATTAATAATGGTGTAGAAAAGTAAAAGTAAATACACACCTTTGAATTTTAGTTTTAGCTTCAGTTTGTAAGTCACTACCCTAGCGACTTCTAAAAGAAGAAAGAGCTGGATAAAGTAAGAAAGATAGTAGAAGGATAAATCGCCAAAAGCACCTTTGTGGCTTATGAGGAAGGCGAATAAGCCGAGAAAATAGACAGCAAAGCCAGCTCTTAAGTAATTTAAAATTATTCTTGATTTTACCAGAATTTACCTGAAGAAAAGAAACTTAATTTTGTATTAATTGAAAGTCACGAAGGGTGGCGCGGCCCAGCATTTTCCTGATCCCCTTGTGATTTCTTCAGTGGTGGATCTTTACCAACAAATCCGAACCTCCCCGAACAACGGTTAAGCTCGGGCCCTTGGCCCTCGCTTTTTTAGGGCGCGCGATTTTCTCGCCCCTTGGGCGAGTAGGGTTAACTACCAATATCCTTTGGCTATATGGAGAATTTCTTTTCCATTGAGTATTTGCTTAAATATTTTTGGAGAAGAAAGGGGAGCAATCATTCCTTCCTTTCCTAGTTTTCTTTTTCCTGATCTACTTATCCAAGAAAAATTATTGGGCAGACTAACAAATCCGGTTTTTTGGTGAAGTTCTTTTGGACCTTTTTTGGAAGGATCAATCGATAAAAATGCCAAATCACACTTTTGTTGTTTTAAATACCCCATTGCTTTTTGAGATACTTTGCTGGCGATTCCTTTTTGCCGATGTTTTGGATGGGTGCAAATACCAAAGCCGCCTAGTTTAATTTTCTTGTTGTTGTAAATTGTGTTTTCAAGGTGAATTCCTGCCCAACCTGACAGTTGTTTATTAAGGTAAGCTAAAACATGGGCAGTTTCTGGATGGCAAAAATCTTCTTCTATTTCTTGAGGGTCAAGGCTGCCAAAACAAAGCGCTTGCAGCCCTTTTTTATCTTTTATCTGTTTTTTTGTTAAGCTAGGGGCATCAATTATGATTATTTTTAGTTTTCTTGAAATTAGGCTATTCATTAGCGGTTTTTATTATTGGGGACAAAAAGAGTAATTAAAAAGTATAACAAGACGAATATTCCAAAAAAACCATAGCCGACTTGAAAGCTATAGTAATTAGCAATAAAGCCAAAAGCAAGTTGGTGGGGAATAAGATTCATGATTAAACCACTCATTGAAGAAACAGTGGCCCGCTGGTAAGATTTGGTTTCTTTTTGGACAATACTTTCTTTAATAACGGAAACAAATTCCATCATTACTCCTAGAAACAAAATTCCTATTGCCATTATTGGGTGTTTGATAATTGCGGCTGTGAACATAATCAGGGCAGTGATTATTACTGACAAATTAATTATTAGCCAAGAGTGTTTTTTAAACTTATGAGCTAGGCTGCTGGCTAGAGCTTGACCTGCAGCAGCTAGAGCAAAAATAAGACCAATTATTGATCTTGAAAATCCTAGGGAATTTAAATAAATATCATTAAATTCTTCTAAACTAGCTAACCAAGCTAGGACAATGGCTAGATAAATCATTAGTCTAAGAAGTACCTTGCTCTCTTTAATGGTTTTAAATGAGTTTTTGACAAACTGCCAGTACTTGGTTTCTTGGGTTGATTGAGCTATTTCCACTTCTGGCCAAATAAAAGCAATAATGGCAGTTGTTAACACTGGCAAGGCAGAAAGAAAGACGGTTATCGTAAAAGAAATTTCACTAATAAAACCACCCAGAGCAACTGCAATTCCAATGCCCAAAGTCCTTAGAGCGTTACCTTTTCCCCAGATTATTTCAAAGTGGTTTTCTGCTTTTTTTGTTTTTAAAAAATCATAAACATAAGCCTGAAGGGTTCCGGAAGAAAAAGTACTGCCAATGGTTCTTAGCAAAAAGCCAAATAAAAAGAGCCAAAAAGAGTGGCTAAAAATCCAAAGAAAGTAACATAGGGAGTAAGAGATGCCTGACAAAATTAGCATTTTTCTTCGGCTCCAACGATCAGCAATTGCGCCGCTAGGCACTTCTAGTAATAAAGTCATAGCTGACCAGAGAAAAAGCAAGATACCGATTTGAGAAAGATTAAGGCCTCTATTTAGCATAAATAACTTTTCAACAGCGTATATGAAAACAAAATCAGTGAAAAATTGAAAAATGTAAAATAGTTTAGTAAAGCTACGGATTTTCATTGATTAATTCTACCAAAATCACTTACTTAAAGGAGAAACTTAATCTTGTATTAAATGAAAATCGCTTGCGTGTGCGGGCGCGGCCAGGAGGGAACCCGCTCCAGAAACTATATCTAGAATTGTGGGCCGTTCAGGACTCGAACCTGAGACCCCTGTCTTATCAGGACAGTGCTCTAGCCAACTGAGCTAACGGCCCGCGAAAATCTAAGACTTCTTAATTTTATCAAAAACAGCTTGGTCTTGCCAAGCCTAAAGCTGTTTGCTAAACTTTAAAAATGAAAATATTACGAATTGTTCTTCCGGCGCTGTTAATTTCCCTAGGTGTATTTTTAGTTATTCGCTTTGGTTCCAAGAAAACTGGAGCAATAGAAATTAATGCCATACCTGGGGCAAAAGTATTTATAAATGGAGATTTAGTTGGAGAAGCGCCCTACAAAGATGATGCGGTTGTTTCCGGTGACTTGGATCTGCGCTTGGAGCCCCAGGGTGTTGATGGGGCTATTGCTTGGGAAAGAAGGTTAACTATTACCCCCAATACCCGCGTGGTGATTCGCAAACAATTTGCTGTTTTCTCTGATGATGAATTTAGCCAAATACTTTATTGGGAAAGAACCGGCGATAAAAAAAAGGCAGGCTTGGTATTGACTTCTATTCCCAATGGTGTGGCTGTTTCCGTTGACGGACAGATGCGGGGTTTTGCCCCGCTTAATTTAGATGATATTGGTAGCGGTGAGCATAAATTGCTCTTAACTCATCCGGACTATAAAAGTGAAGAAATAATAGTCAAAACCCTATCTGATTACCGATTGGTTGTAGAAGCAAAGCTAGCTGCAAGCGGAGAGGTTTCCGAAATCCAGCAAGAGCAAGAAGAGGAAATGATTGTCGTTCCTAAAATTGTTATTAATGAAACGCCCACCGGCTGGCTAAGAGTTAGAGATAAAGCTTCTACTGTCGGAAAAGAAGTGGGGAGAGTTGACCCTGATGATGAATATGAAATTTTGGACGAAGACAATGGCTGGTACAAAATTGAATATGAGCAAGGAGAAGAGGGTTGGATTTCTGGTCAGTATGCAACGAAAACAGAATTACCCTAGCCTTTTTTTCTTGATTAATCCTTCTAATACCAGAACTCCTGCGCCAATAGCAATAATAGCCATGGCTAAAAAATAGAGCTTTTGTTTGCTATTAAGATTCAGAACTATTAATCCTAAAATTAGGGAGAAGATCCAGTAGAAAAGAGCAATTCTTGGCTTGGGAACGCCGATTTTTAGGAGCAGATGGTGAAGATGCTGAGCATCCCCCCAAACCGGGGATTTTTTCTTTAAGATTCGGCGGATAATAATAAATCCGCCGTCAATCATCGGAAGGGCCAGAACAAGAATGGCCGTATTAAGTTTAGCGCCTGACAGAATAGCTAAAGTTCCCAGCATTAGCCCAGCTAAGCTCTTTCCCGAATATCCCGGGATAATTTTCTGGGGATAAGCGTTAAAAACAAGCAAGCCTAAATAACTTCCGGCTACAGTTCCAGAAAGAGCGATCACGGGCCATTGAGTAATATCTTGAGAAAATCTTAGGGAAAGCAAGCCAATAATAACTGCGCTAATGCTTACAAAACCGGGCAGTTGGCCATCTACCCCGCCGGACCAGCCGACAATATTCATGCACCAGACTAGCCAAAAAAGAGTAAGGCCGATTTTTAGTATGGGCACTGATCCTATGTAAAACTGGTCTAGGTGAAAAACAGTATCAAAGGGGTTGGTAATATAACTAATTCCGATTCCGCCTAAAATTATTATTAGAGCGGCTAATAAATTAGTAAGGAAGCGCCAGTAAGGGCTAAGGTCTTTAAGATCGTCAATTACTCCGACGATGGTAGTTAAAAGGGCCGCCAGCAAAATAGCTGCAAGATGTTTGTCTAAAGGAAGAAAAAAAGTAGCTGTAAGCAAAACAGCCAGAAAAACGCTTATTCCTCCGCCTCTTGGCAATGGTTTTTGATGGATTACCTTAGGATGTTTATTTTTTTTCGGATCATCCAGCCAATTATTTTTTTTGAATATTTTAATTACTAGAGGAGTGGCCAAAAGAGAAATAAGAAAAGATAAGATTAGCGGCTGGGTAAGCAGATTGGTCATAAGGCGAGATTAATGGACTCTAAAATAGCCATTAAGGAGAAAAGAGAGAAAATAAGGCTTCCAATGATTAAAAAATCAGCGAGAAAGTCGCTGTTTTCTATTAAAGAGCTAGCCAGAAAAAGATTGAAAAACAGGACGATTAAAGAAAAAAGCGGAAGGAGCAAAAGTGAAAAGGAAGAAGTAAGCTGAGATTCTCCCCAGGGAAGGGAAAAATAAAGAGGTATTTGGGGGGGGAGCTTAGTAAAAAAATAAACGATAGTTAGTATTTGCAGGGCGATTAAAATAAGAATTATACGAATTCCTTTGCTTCTTTTTGGCTTTAGCCAGATTTTACCAAAGCCAATGATAATTTTAGTTAATGATCTTGGTTCAGTCATCTAATATTTTTTAGTAACAAAATATTCTAGTCTTTTGCCGCGCATTAATTTAGTTTGGGCGTGTAATCCTGGTATTACGGCCATAAATAAAGTAGCCAAAGGCATAAGAATCCATTGGCCCCAATGAATGGCCCAGCCCTTAATTCCTCTTATTTTAACCTCTTTTGGCCGCAGTCTCATATCTAAGCTAATAACGATGAATAAAAAGAGCAAGCAAATGGTCAATACAGTTTGGGAAAAGCGGGGAAGATTATAGCCCAGCGATGTTTGAAAAAACTTGGGGTTAAGAAAGGCAGGCAGGGATGCCCCAAGGGTAAGAATGAACCAGTTGGTTGACCAGACCAGGTGAGTTTTAATAATTTTATAAACTCTGAAAAATCTTAAGGCAAAAGGAATTTCCGGATGGGCAAACGATTGAGCAATGGCATAGGGAATATCTGTTGCTCCCCAAGCATGGCGCTGGCATTGCAAGTAGCGATTTTTTAAGGCTTCAAAAAAAGTTTTTCCTTCCGGAGCATCAATGCTGGTTGGTATAAACATTGGCTCCACGGTTACCTGGCCCTGTTTAGCAAAAAAGGCTTGCAGGAAAATATGCCAATCTTCAGGAATGATATCAGTGTCCCAGTAGCCTATGTCATCTAAAAGGGCCAAAGAAAGAGAGTAGGCTGAATAGTTAAAAAATATTCCATCCGGCTGTTGGATATCAGCGATATGAGAAACATTGCCCAAAATGCCCACAATCCTTATTGGTGCAGGCACTTTGTTTGGATTGTTGTGCCAGAATATTGGGGCTTGCCAAAATCTTAAGTGGCGCTGGGGATTTTTGGCAAAATGATAAGTTAAAGAGGCAAAATAAAGAGGATTGAAACGAGCATCAGAATCGCAGCTGGTAACAGTCAGATATTTAATATCCCAGTTTCTTTTTTCAATGAGCTCTTTTTTTACTTGTTTTGCTGCCCAAGATTCATTAGAAGCCTTGCCAATAACCTCACCTTCAATGCTGGCTGGGTGATAGGTAGCCAGTAGTTCTCCGAATTTCCCTTTATATTGAGAAAGAAGAACCCTGGCCTTTTTTTGGGCACCAGCGAATCTTTCTTCCATGGCCAAAACAACAATCAGCTTTTTTTTATCAATTTTCTTTTGTTTGGCCAGTGCTTGCAAGCTGTCGCTGATTTTCTCCGCAGTTTCGTTGTAATTAGGAATAATGATAATATGCTTTATTTTATCCCATTCAAGCCAGCCGTCTTTTTTCTCTTTCTTATATTTTTTTTGCCAGTCTGTTTTGGTGGCTTTTTGAATAATGTGGTAGCCCTTAAAACCCAAAATGGCTGTTTTTAAAGACTGGTAAAACCAATAAACGATAAAGGCAATAGTAAAATAGGCAACAGCTCGAGGAACAATAAAAGATCCCCAAATGGGGAATAAAATAATGCTCCAGGAAAGCAAACCTGGAATCATTTCCAAAAAACGATAAGCGCGCGGCCCGATAATTCTCATGGAACGATTTATTCTACCATTTTACAGCGGCCTGCTCCTCTTGAAGAAGAAAAATTTGGTCTTTTATCTCCGGGAGTTTTATTTCCGGAAGCTTGAGAGGAACATATTTGCTTTGGAGGAGAAAATCAAGCTCCGGCCATTGGCGGCTTTCATTTTCCATCTTGATAATGATTTTTGGATTTTCTTTTTGGATTGCTTCCAGTGTCTCTTTGTAGCCATTGAAGTCAAAAATATGGTAGTTTACTGTAAATCGGCCGGGAGGGAGGCGTTTGCTGGTGGCGTAAACGCAAGCCGCATCGCCCCAGACAAATATTCTTTCCTGTGGCAAGACTGTTTCTTGAACAAATTGGGCCAGACTATAATTATCTTTTACTCTTTGTCCCCAAAAAGAGAGATATTCTTCAGAGCTTATTTTTTTGCTAACTAAATTAAAAAAATTTTTGTAGTATTTTGATTGGGGATAATACCAGAAATGATAATAGCCAAAAGAAATGATAGTGAGAATAATAGCGACTAAAGGAGCAATAACTAAATAGTTATTGCTTTTTTTTCCAAGCCCTGCCACCAATAGTAGTGTTAAACTGGGAACAACTTCAATTAAATAATGAGGATAGGGGCGAGCAGAGAGAAGCGCACCAAAAAGGGAAAACAAGAACCAGACTGAGATTAACATCATTTTTGCGGGAATCTCTTTTCTTTTTAGGAAAACAACAAGGCAAAAGAAAATAAGGAGAAAAAAGCGGAAAAATAGTCCTAAGCTGCTTCCCTGCCAAGAGGAAAGATAGCCAATATTTTGAAAAAGAGCTGAGCGAACATAAGGCGTAAAGGCACCTTTGCTCCCATAATAAATGATGCTCAGCAAGATGGGCAAGCTAAAGCCTGCCAAGGCTCCCAACAAGATTTTATTCTTAAGAATATTTAAAATATTTTTTGTATTTAACTTTTTTATCGGGAAGAAAAAATAAGCAAGAGTGATTCCAAAGAAATCAAAAATCACTGGTATTTTGACTAAAAATCCAAAAGAAAAAAGAAATCCGACAATTAAGCCGAAAATATATTTGTTTACAAAAATCCTCTTTTTTAAAAGCAGGTAAGCAGCTAAAGTAACAGGCATCATCATAAATGTTTCACCATTGGCGACCCTGCCTTCAAAAAGAATAAAAAGAAGCAAAAATCCAACCAAGCTCAGTAAAATAACTAGTTTGTTTTTAGTTAAACTTTTGGCTAAAAGGTAAATAATGGTCAGATGAATAAAATTCCAGAGGAAATTATAAAACCGAAGATAGATAAGCTTGCCAAAGCTTAGAGCGGCTATTAAGTATAAAATAGGAGGTTTATTATCATGAATATCTCGATAAAATACCAATCCTCGGCGAAAAGCTTGACCTAATGTCAAGTAAATGCACTCATCTCCATAAGATATTGGTTCAAAAAAACTAGGCAGCCAAAGAAAGAAAAGAAGAAAAATTAAAACTAAATATATCTTATCCGTAAATAAATCTTCGGCAGCTGCTTTTATCCTCTTCATGATTTAGGGCTTTTTTTTGAGCCAGATGAAATAAAGTGGGCCTTCTTTGTGGTCGCTATCTGGCTCAAAACCAGCGACCGAAATTTTATCGGGAGAATCGCTGCTAATTAGCCCAATAGTATCTTTCTGGGGCAGTGTGTAGACGACGTCATTCTCTTCCATTTGCGCTGTGCCAACAAAGTAAGGCAATGGCCCACCCGGCGAGTAAATGGGCGACTGAATTCCGTAATATTTAGTTTCCCAAAGATGATGAGCGCTGCCGTTATAGTTTATTAAATAGGCATCAGAGGGAACATTGTTTCTAATCCATAAAGAAAAAGACCGGAAGGGCTTTTTAAAGGGGTGGGTAAATTGGTAAGAACTTGCCAATAAATAAATAACCAAGATAATGCCCAAGGGCAGAAAAGAGAGTTTTCTTTGCCTAGAAGCAAGGAGAATCATGATAGGGACGATGCTATAAAGAAGATAGCGTTCGTAAAAGATGGATACTTTAGTTTGAGAAACAAGAAAAGTAAAAATTGGCGGGATAACTGCCCAGAAGAAGAGAAGAAGGTCACTTTTAATATATTTCTTGCTCCATCGTCTAAAAACAACAATCAAAAGGGCAGCAAGAGGAAGGTATTTTTGAAAAAAATAAATTTTTTCCCCGGTAAGAAAATTTAGAAAAATATTAATTAGGTCTTTCGTTTTTGGTTTTCCCAGCCAGAATCCAGTAGAAACTAAAGTGGTTTGCAGATAAAGAGGATAAATCCAGGGCAGATAAAGAAAAGCAATAAGTGAATAAGGCTTAACTAACAAGAATATGTTTTTTAAGCTTATCTTTTTGATTTGAATGGCTTTCCAGATAAATTGGGAAAGCAGAGGAAAGATAGCAAAGTGATGGGAATAAAGGGCCGCCGTGGCGGCCAAAATATAGCCTAATTTATTTTTCTTAATAAGAAAGTAAAAAGAAAGAACGGTAAAAAAAAGCAGGCAATAATACATTCGACCTTCAAAAGCGTATAAAAATAAAAAGGGGTTAAAAAAAGAAAGCAAGGCTGCCCAAACACCTGCTTTTTTACTGTAAAGAGTTTTTCCGATAAGATAAATAACATAGGCGGTAGCCAGGTAAAAAATAAAAGAAAGAGAGCGAATCGCTATTTCCGAGGAGCCAAAGATTCTAAACCAGATCCAGGAAATTATATAAAAAAGAGGCGGAGAAGTGTCTTTGGCCACAATCTGAATCATTGGCCAAAAAGATTTTTGAGCCAGCAAGGCAGAAAAAGCCTCATCTCCCCAAAGACTGCAATTAAAAAGAGTGAGCATTTTTTTAGTTTAGCACATTATTCGGTCGGCGTTTCAAATGTGCGGTAAGCATCAATGGCTGTGTTTTTTCCTTGAGCGATGATTTCAAAAAAGTATTCTGTTTCTGCTTCTAAACTATCTAAAATTATTAGATGCTCTTTTCCTTTTTGATCAATGAATTTTTCCTGGCCGTAAGCAGTAGATTTGCCGTAATTGACTTTTATAGTCGCCGGATGGTTAGTAGAAAAAGTCAGGATTGCCTGATTCGGCTCTGTGTTCTTAATTTTAACCCCAATAATTTTCGTCGGTTCACTGTCAAAAACTGTAGCTACAAAAGACTGATATGCGATTTTTATTCCTTGGCCTATTTTAAAGATAGACTGAAAGATTGCAATTGAAGGAGGATTTATCGAGGGTTTGGCGCTATTTACAATTTTTCCGGCTTTTCTCAAGGTTGTCAGAAGAGCTCGAAAAATGTTTTTGGTCAATTTCGTAATTTTTGAGGGAGACTGAGTAAGAGCAGAGACTTGAGGAAAATCTTTAATAATTTTTTCTTTAATTTCTTCTTTTTCTTTGGGACTTAAAGAAATATTTTTCTCTTCTTCTATTTTCTCTATTTCTTTTTCTATTTCCTCTTTCAGCTCTTGGGGTAAAGAGAGTTGGGAAACCTGATTTAGATTAAAGCTGATAATTTTCTTGTTTCCGGCCCAATCGTTTCCCTCAATCTTGATTTGGTAATTGCTGTCGCAATCTAAGTCTTCTAAGTCGTAATTAAAGAAAGCAGAGCAATCGTCATCTGCCGAAAAAGGGTCAATGCCCGAGCTGCATCGGGAGGTATCGTAACTTAAGTCGGCAATGGTAATAGTTTGAGAAACTTTATCTATTAAGCTGCCGATCTTGGTTAGGGTAATGATAATTTTTTGAGGATCAGAGCGGATTCTGTCATTAGCATTGCTGCCGCTTCTGCTATCCGTTAAGCTTAAAGAAAGCAAAGGAGCAGTATCTAGGGCGGCTAGTGTTTGATTGTCGTTCACTCTAGTTTGGTTTAAAAAAACTGAAAGACCAGGAGAGGTGAAATCTACATACAGCTTAGCAGAATTTTCCCGAACATTGCCTGCTTGGTCAATCGCTTTTATTTTCCAAGCCCTTCTCCCCTCTCTTAGTTTGCCATCATTTTGGGAGCTAGTCCAAAAGTCTGTAGATTTAGTTTGCAAATAAAGATAGTTATTGTCATCGTTTTCGTCAGAAAACCCCTCATATCGAACATAATATTTGCTAGTTTCGTAATTTGTTGTTCGGTTAGTGGGGATGCCGTCTAGACTAAAACTGCCATTATCGCCATTATCTATTTCTAGCTGATACTCTGATAGATCAGAATCTGCTGGCGAAGCAGCTTTCCATTTAAAAGTAGGCCGCTCGGAATTGGTAAAACCGTCAGGACTGGGGGAATCTAGATAAAGACTCGAAGGTGGAGCATCGTCCAAGATTATAGTATCTGAATATGTGCCGGATTCATTGCCGGCATTGTCTTTTGCTTTTAAATACACAGTTTTTTGACCAGGAGCACCGGAAAGGGTAAAAGATCTGCTGGTAGTGTACGATTCCCAGGAATTGCCAGTAAAACTGCTATCTTCAGAAACTATAACTTGGGCTACATCCGAAAGAGTATCGTTGGCGGAAATAGCCAAAGTAATACTAACGGAGCCGGTGTAGGCAGCTCCATTATTGATGTTTATTGTTCCGGTCGGAGCCGTACTGTCCAAAGTAATAGTATCAGAAAAAACTTCTGATTCATTGCCGGCGTTATCTTTAAACTTCAAGTAGACGGTTTTTGCTCCTTCGGTTGAAGAAATAGTTAAACTTTTGCTCATAGCGTAGTCTTCCCAAGAAGCACCAGTAAAATCAGCGTTCTCAGAGATTATCATTTGATTTAAACCGGAAGTAGCATCAAAAGCGCTGATCGTTAAAGTAATACTAGTGGAGTTAGTATAAGCCGCTCCATCATTAATGGAGTTGGAATCTTGGGGAGCAATGGTATCTAAGATGATGTTATCGGAAACTGTTCCAGATTCGTTGCCGACAGCATCTTTAAATTTCGCGTAAACAGTTTTAGTGCCGTTGCCGGAAGATAAAGTAAAAGCTTTACTTGTATTGTAATCTTCCCAAGAGGCGTCAGTAAAGTTACTGCTTTCTGAAACTATCATTTGGGAAGCGCCGGTAGCGGCAATGATTGAAGTAGCCGCAGTAGAAGTTGCATATACTGCCCCCGCGTTTATACTAAGACTTCCACCCGAAGGATCTTGGTTGTCCACGGAAAAAGAATTGCTAGTTGCAGCTGAACTATCAATAATTCCATCATTGGCAATTACTTTAATTTGAATATCGTCTTGAGAAGTATCATCTAAACTTCCATTTTCATTATTAGCCGACTGAGTATCCCAAACAATGGTCAAGGTAATATTTCCTCCAGAAGTATCTATATTGTCAACGCTGCCGACCTGGTAAGCATTATCATCATCAAGGTCTACTGTTCCTGAAGAAGGAGTAGCAGAAACTAAATCCGGGTCATGCCAATTACTCCCGCCGTCGTCCGAATATTCTATCCTGAGCTTAGTATCATTGCTATCCGAGTCAGAAATTGCGGTAGAGAAAGTAATATGTCCACTTCCATCTGTAGACTGAAAGACAGATGAAGGAGCGGTTGCTTCCGGGGCAGAATTAAAAGTCCAGCCAGTATTGCGATCCGAGTCAGTAATGTTTAATCCGGAGGTAGTGATAGGAGTAGCGCTAACATTGTTAGAATCCTGCACGTCTAAATACTGAATAGTTCGGGCTGATTGAGGATCTATTTCCCACTGAGTTTCAGGCGTAGAAGAGCGCAAAGAAAGCAAGTTGTCTTCTTGTCCGGTTAAAGTCATGGTTCCCATAAAAGTTTGGCGGCTAGAGGCCGGAAAAATCAGGGTGTCTGCTGCAGAAGCTGCTTTGGTAAAGTTGTTAAAAGTCGTAGTGCCAGTAATTGCCTGGCTGGAGCCGTTTAAAACCACGGTACCGGAGTTGTGGCTAAAACTACCCGAGCCGTCATTCCAATCTCCGGTCACGTTTAAAAGAATCGGGCCAGTAAAAATACCGCCGTCAAGGGCTAAATTGCCAATTACGTTAATCTCGTCTATTCCGTTGCCAGTCACTATATCATCACTATCCGTCATATTAATAGTTAAGTGATGATAATCCCATTCAAGCAATGAGTAAGAATCAGGGCTAGAGTCGCCATTGCCTTTGTAAACTACTTTTGAACCGGAATTTAAAGTGGGCGTGGTGGTAGACTCATCGCCTTCAAATTGAAAAATACCGCCGTCTTCAATCGTAAAAGCCGAACCGCAGGTAAAAGCATTGCCATTGATATCAAAAGTGCCTTCCTGAACCGTGCAGGCTTGGGCCGAGGTACTAAACGCAGTGGACAAAGACAAGGTACTATTGGACTTGTTAACATTAAAAACAGAAGCAAAAGTACCGGCAATCATGGACAATGCCTGAGCGCCGGTACCGGTAAAGTTAAAAGTCAAATTACCACCCGCAGTGGTAATATTATTTGTTTGCGAGTAATTACCCGTAAGATTATAAGTGTAAGCCAAAGCCGGATTGGCAAAACTACCTGAGATTAAATTAAAATTACCCGTGCTGCAGCTGCTGACAGGGGTAGTAGTATAAATAATGGATTTATTTACGGTAATGGAATTAAAGGCCGCATTACCACAGTTTAAATTACCGTGGCCAAAAGATAAAGTTAAATCAATTCCATCAGGCAAAAGGCTGCCGCTGTTGTCAAGACTACCTGCCACCGAAAGGGTGGTAATTCCCTGGGGAAAAGTGCCAGCGGTTAAGACAAGACTGTCAGCCACGGTCGCTAAAGTATTGCCGGTCATTGTTAAAGTCGAATTAGCGTTGCTGGTAAAAGCAGTAATCGACCAGGTGCCGGTGACATCAATTTGACCATTGTTAATAACCCTGCCTACAGAAATAGGATTGCTTCCAGCCAACGGTAAAGTGCAGTCACTGCCAACAGTCACGGTGTAAACGGTGCTGCCTTTGCTAATATTAACCGAATTAAAAGTAGCATTGCCGCAGGTAACTGCAGTGTGATTTGATGAGTCAAAGCTTAAATCAAGATTATTGGGTAAAAGATTACCGGTATTGTCCAAATTGGCCCCAACAAACAAAGTGGTAATCCCTTGAGGAAAGGTACCGGCATTCAGTGTTAAATCGCCATCAATATCAAGAATGTCACCGGTCATTGTTAAAACAGAACCGCTGTTGGCCGTATAGCCATCAATATTCCAATTACCATCAATGATAATTTCCCCGTTATTGACCACCTTGCCGGTGTTTGAAGGATCGGTACCGGCAATAGGCAGGGTACAGTTGCTGGCAACGGTCACCGTGTAACCTAAACTGCCTTTGTCGATATTAACCGAATTAAAAGTAGCAGTCCCGCAACTTGTTAAGATGGTGTTCGATAAGCCGTCTAAGGTCAGATCAATATTATTTGGTAAAAGGTTGCCGCTATTATCAAGATTGCCTGATAAATAAAGAGTCGTTATTCCCGTCGGAAAAGTGCCCGCGTTAAGCACCAAGGCCTGAACATCAAGAGTATTGCCAGACATGGTCAAACTACAACCAGTGTTACTGGTGTAATTACCGTTAATGGTCCAATCACCGGTAACTATAATAGAGCCATTGTTAACAATACCGGACGAAGTCGGATCAGTGCCGGCAACAGGAAGAGTGCAGTCGCTTCCTACAGTCATAGTGTAGATGCCCTTACTGAAATTAATGGCATTAAATGTTTTACCACCGCAAGCCATGGCTTTTGAAAAACTGCCGTCAAAAGTAATGATGCCGGAGTTGTGAGTAAAAATAGCAGCGGAATTAATTGTCAAATTGCCGCTTACTTTTAACTCATTTGAAGTAGAAGTAAAATCGGCCCCAGAATTTAAGGTAAAGTCGTCATTAACGTCAATATAGGCATCTCCCCCGTTAAAATCACCGGCATCCTGGATCCAATCACTTGATCCAACAGTAATAGTTATCCCCGAAGCTTGGGCAATCGTTCCTGTATAGCCTGTGTTGATATCCATTCCGGCGACATTAAGAGCAGAATTAATAGTTGCGCCATTAGTGCAGTCTGGGTTAAAAATAGCTACATCTGAAGAACCGGGAACAGATGCCCCGCCGCCCAGTCCGCAGGCATTGCCCGAAGAAGCTGACCAGTTGGCTGTATTATTGGTGTTGGCGCCATCTGATCCTCCAACCCAGTAGCGGTTTGCGGCTGAAGCTGACTTAGCGAAAAAAATTAAACCAAGAACAACAAAAAATAATAATCTGGCGATCTGTTTCACTCTAATATTAGATTAACTTATTGTGCTAGCTTAGTAAAGAGATTTTTGGTGTTACGGGAAGTAATTTGGTCGATTTTAGCCAAAGGGACATTTTTTATTTTGCGAGCGGGAAAACCTCGGAGCTTGCTCCGTGGATGAAAGCTATAATCCTCGCAAAGCGAGCAAAAGAAGAAACTGCGCAGCTTGCTGCGCAGAGGCTTCATTTTGGCTAGGGTTTTTGCTAGATAAAATAAATATGCTGGCTCGTTTCTTTGGCCGCGAAAAGGAAGCGGAGTTAAAAGAGGGGAATCTGTTTCTAAAATTATTTTATTCAGGGGGATAAGCTTAAAAACATTTTGCAAGCCCGGGTCGTAGGTTAAGTTGCCGTCCACGCCAAAATATAAACCAAGATTAATAATTGCTTCAATACCTTTTTTTCCTTCAGAATAGCAATGCCAAAGTCCTCTTATTTTGGGATAACTTTTGAGTATAGCTAAGGTGTCTAAATAAGCTTGGCGGGAGTGAATTTGAACTGGCAGGTTTAGTTTTTGGGCGATTTTCAGCTGGGCTTCAAAAAGATAATATTGATTTTTTTTACTTCGATCTTTTTCTGGAGGGGGAGCGGGCGCGTAATCTAAACCGCATTCGGCAAGGCAAGCCACTTCTTTTTGAGAAGCCAGCGACTCGAGAGCTTTTATTTGCTTATCAAGAGGCATTTTGTTTTCTGGGTCAGTCTGTTGAGGGTGAATCCCAATGCCCGCAAAAACAACACCCGGATATTTTTGGGCAATTTCTACTGCTCGCTGGCTTTCTTCTAAATTACTGGAAGCGCAAATTATTTTTTTTACTCCCGCTTCTTTTGCTCGGGCAATTATCAAGTCTAAATCAGATTGATAGTCTGGAAAACTAAGATGAGCATGAGCGTCAATCATGCAAAATTATAGCAGGAGTTTATCTTGTTGATTGCCTGGATCGTCTTTAGTAGATATTTCCTTTTCTTGGGCTTGGATTAAAGCATCTAAAGAGCCGGAGGGGGGAGTCCGCCCTCTATAGTGTTCACTCATAAACCTTATAATTTCATCTTGGCTGCCTGGATTTTTTTCTGCTGACATGCGATATTTTACTTCCAAAGTCTTTTAGAAGCAAGAAGATTAGACAATTCTGGGGAAAAAGCTTGGTTTATAATACCAGTGATTCAAAGAATGAGGACAGATAGGGTTTTCCCGATCCCCTTGTCAGCTGATATTGATTTGTCGGATGGAGCGATTTTAGAACACATTAAAACCATTCTCTAAATTACCCTATGTGATAAATTGGGGCATGCGAATAGCTTAAAAATTACAAATTTGAGCGAGACAAGTATATAATTAATTTTAATGAGCCCCGAAAGAGCGAGTTCGTCAGTAGGCTACCAAGAAAAAATGTCAGAAGAACAGCCTCCCGTAGGCAATGGCTTAAATTTTGAAAATTTCAGCAGGCAATCAGAATATAGAGAAGTTAACAGAGATCTCGTCAGGCAGTTGGTATCGGAGCTTCCGCCAGTCTTTTACCATGTTGATGTCGCTACTGGCACAGGACTTGTTCCTGAACTTATTAAAGAAGAAGCGTCTAAAAAAAATAAAAGAGGGGCAATTATAGGTATAGATCCCAATGAAACCTCTCTGAGTATAGCCATGAGAAAGGTTCTAGGCTCAAGAGATATCTCTATAGAATTTATCGCCGGCTTGGGCCAGGATCTTATGCAATTACTTAGCGAAAGAATTCAACCAAGGGGGGTTGATGGGGTTAGTATACATGATGCTCTTCATGAAATTAGAGAGGATGAGGATAAAATTAAGATTATTGGAAGCATGGCAAATATTTTAAAACCAGGAGGACTACTAGCTTTTAATAGCGCTTTTACAACTGAAGGAATTTCAGAAGATCCTATGTCATGGGGGAAATTGAAATTGCGAGTAATGAGAATATTGGGAGGAAAGAGAGATAGACAGATTCAAGTAATGCAAATCCATTCCCCTGAAACATATAGACAAATGATAAAAAATACTGGTCTTGAAGTCATTCATGAAGCAAAAAAAGTTGTAAATTTGACAACAAGGGCATTAGCAGCTATCGCAGAATATCCAGCTTTTTTTAGAGGAGCGCTTGAGGATGTGCTGGGACAAGAAAGCGTTTCGGACATAGAAAAAAGCAGGGCATTTAAACAAGCAATCAGTGAACTTAGTATTTCTGCTCTTCCCAGAGTTTGGTACGAAATAATTGCCCAAAAGCCTTTTAAGCCTATAGGATTTTAGTGTCCACCCTTCAGGTTAAATAATTCTAAACCTGATAAAATGCAAGAAATATCTTGGTTAAATTGGGTACCATTTAATTTACCGGCGTGGACGGTTTTAGGACCGGCTTAGTCTGTATAATCCTGCGGCTCAAATACTTTAAGAATTAAGAAGACCTTTCAACCTAAGAGCGTTTTGGGCTATGAACGCAACGATTTTCTTTTGAAAGGAGCTAGAGAAAAAGGGTTAAGAGTTAAGAAAATGGACTTAAATAAGAAAATACCTAAGGGAGAAATGGCCACTTTTACTTTTGCCCTCCACCACTTAGATGATAAGGAAAATGTATTAAATGAAGTAGTCAGAAATTTTAAATACCTCTTTTTGCGCGAGCCAGTAAAAGATTTGTATCATGCTTTGTTTGATGCAGGCAAGACTCTCCCTAAAAAAGATTGGCTGGTATTATTTGACAGGGTTTTAAAGGATTATCAGCTTTACCAGCATAAAAGTAGCTTGATTGTTTTCTGGTCTTCTTAGAATTTGCTCGCCGGATATTTATTACCCTGAAGTTTTAAAGTAGGATAGGGACGATTTTCGGACTTTTATTATAGGAAGGGATTGTCTATAAACCTAGCTCGGGGTTAGTGTTTCTCAAAATACTCCCCAAGAATACCCAATCATTATTAGATTTAGATTAGATAGAGCATCTTCGCCCTCGGTTTCTAGGATTTCTATTATCTTAGTCAGTCTAAATAGCAGCTGCTCTTTATATACAACAATTCCTTTTGCCAATTCCTGGTCGTTTCTTACTTTTGCTTGGCATACGGCTTGAGTAAAAAGTGCCTCAAGATCATTGGGATCTTCTTCTAGTCTAGCGCCTGAACTAATCATCCCATTGGCGGTATCTGCTACTTCCATTGCTTTTTGAATAAAGGGGGCTGAATTTTGTCCTTCGATTTTACTATACATGCCGAAGTATATTATAATAAAATATAGGGTATTTATTCCCTGGGCAAGGCTCGAAATAAATTTTTGGAATTAAATTCTTGGGAAAAGGGGATTTTGAGGTAAAGAAGTTAGTTTTCCCGGGCGAAAGATTTTTTCTATCTTGCTGCTCGTTTCCGGCAAAAATGGCTTTAGATTATAATTTATTAACTGAATTTCTTTAATTATTTTGATTAAGATAGCTTTCGCTTTTGTTTCTTTTTGCTGCCAGGGTTTTTCTTGATTAAGAATTAAATTAAGTTTATCTATTTTTTTTAGCCAGATAAATTCTAGCGCCTTGTTAAAGTCAACTTTTTTAAGATTGTTTTCTACTTGAGGATAGAAGTTTAGTTTAATTTTAGGATTAGTAATTTTAAGATCTTTGGTAAGTTTGGCCACCCGCGAAACTAAGTTGCCAAAATTATTAGCCAAATCAGCGTTATATTTTTCTTTGAATTTTCTTAAGCTGACATTGGTGTCATTTTTGTCCGGAAAAGAACTGGCAATTAAATAGCGAGTGCCTTCTGCTCCAAATTGGTCAATTAATTCTCGGGGGCTGATCATATTGCCCAAAGACTTAGAAATTTTTTTTTCGTCAATAATATAAAAGCTATGAGCAAAAACTTTTTTGGGAAGAGGCAGTTTAGCCGAAAGAAGCATGGCTTGCCAAATCACCATATGAAACCAAATAATTTCTTTGCCCAATAAATGCAAATCGGCCGGCCAATAATTCTTTTTTCTAGGTAAAAATTGGGTAGCGGTATAATAATTGAGTAGCGCTTCTACCCAAACATAAACAGTCTGTGTTTTATCCCAAGGAACAGGAACGCCCCATTCCACATTGGCTCGAGAAAAAGAAATATCGTGAACGCCTGTTTTTAATTTAGCCAAAACCTCTTTTCTTTTGGATTCGGGAAAGGCGTAATTAGTTTTTTTATTTTCTAAAAGTTCTATTATTTGAGGAACATATTTTGACAGCTTAAAAAACCAGTTTGTTTCTTTTTGCGAAACTGTTTTTTCTGGCGGGTGAAAAGGACAATGTCCATCTACCAAATCTGATTCAGTTAAGAATTTTTCACAGCCAATACAATATAATCCTTCATAGGTATCTTGATAGATATCGCCCTGATCATAAATTTTCTGGATAATTTGGCTGGCAATTTTTTTATGGCGAGGATCAGTAGTGCGAATGAAAAAGTCGTTGCTGATATAAAGCTCTTTCCAGGCTTGGCGAAAACGGGCAGAAACTTGATTAGTAAATTCTTGCGGGGAAAGTTTCTTTTGTTCGGCTGCTTGAGCTACTTTCTGGCCGTGCTCATCAGTACCGGTTAAAAAAAACACTTGATAGTTTTTAAGTCGATGATAGCGGGCCAAAAAGTCAGCAGCCAAGGTGGTGCTCAAATGCCCAATATGGGGAACGTCATTAACATAATAAATTGGCGTAGTTAGATAATACTTTTTGTTCATCCGCTAGTCAGAAATAAAAGCAAAATTATTTTTTGCTCTTTTTCTTCTCCATTTTAGCACGAGGAGTTTTTTCCTTTACCAGCTTTGAAAGTCGGCTTTTCCATCTACTAGCCTTATTTTGATGAACAATCTTTTTTTTCACGGCTTTATCAATTTCAGAAAAGGCTTTTTTTAGGTTAGCTGGAATTGGTTTTTTTTCTAGTTCTTTGATCGCCTTTTTTACTTTTTCCCGGCGCAGTTTGTTTATCTTCGCCTTTTTTTTAGACTGGCGCAAAAACTTTTTTGCTGATTCGGTAATTGGCATGGAGCTATTTTATCAGCAAAATGGCAAGAGGGCAAATTATTATTGTTGGTCAGTACTAGCTTGTGATATAGTTTTGCATGGGATTGAAGAACCTACTGGCTAATGGTCGTAATTTACTTTCCCGACGCCAAAGCAATATTTTTTCGGCCGCTCTAATTCTGGCAATTGCTTTTGGTCTGTCCGCTCTTTTGGGAATTTTACGTGACCGGCTCCTCTATGCTCGCTTTTATGCTTGCTGCGCTTCTGATTTAGACGCCTACAACGCAGCTTTTCGCCTTCCTGACTTGGTTTTCCAGCTGTTGGTAATTGGGGCATTGTCAGCTGCTTTTATTCCTATCTTTTCTCAAAAACTTCTAGAAGATGAGAGTGAAGCCTTTTTAATTGCCCGTTCTTTGGGAACCTTTTTATTTTTAGCCTTTATTCCTTTGGCCCTGATCATTTTTATTTTTGCCCCTTTCCTTTCCTCTTTAATTACAGCCGGCTTTAATTATCAGCAGTTGATGGTGATGGCTGACTTAACCCGAATAATGATCTTCGCTCAGGCTTTTTTTCTTTTTTCTAATTTAACTACAGGAATTTTACAGGCTCATAGACGCTTTATTATTCCGGCGCTTTCGCCTTTGATTTATAATCTAGGAATTATTTTGGGGGTGCTTTTGCTTTCCGGGTGGCTGGGGATTTATGGTCCGGCTATTGGCGTTTTGTTTGGCGCGGCTGGCCATTTCCTGATTCAGTACCCGCTGACTAGGCAATTGGGCTTTCGGCTAAAACCCAATTTTTCTTTCCATTTTCCTGAATTTAAACGAATTTTAAGGTTAATGCTGCCCCGTAGCTTGACCTTGGGCTTGTCTCAAATTGAGTCTACAGTTATTTTGTTTTTCGCCACCGGTTTTGCCGCTGGCTCCCTTTCTCTGCTTTATTTGGCTGAACATCTAAGCCAGCTTTTTTCTCGAATATTTGGCGCAACTATTGGTCAGGCAGCTCTGCCTTCTTTATCTTCTTTAAATGCTTCCCAAAAGAGCGAAGAATTCAATAAGGTGTTTATGGATTCCTTGCTCCAGTCTTTATATTTAAGTGTTTGGGCGGCCATTGTCCTCCTGGTCTTGCGTATCCCCTTGGTTCGCCTGGCTTTTGGGGCAAAAGGTTTTCCTTGGGAGGCGACGCTGCAAACAGGGCGAGTGCTAGCTATTTTATCTCCGGCTGTGATTGCCCAGTCAGGTTCACAAATTGTTACTCGGGGTTATTATTCTCTCCAGGATACGCGCCGGCCACTGTATATTTCCTTGTTGTCTTTGGCTGTTACCTTACTGGTTAGCTTATTCGGTATTTATGTTTTTGGCTGGGGCATTGCGGCTTTGGTTATGGCCATCTCCTTGGCCGCTATTGTTCGTTTCGGGGTCTTGCTTTTTGCTATTTCCAGAAAGTTATCTGGATTCTCTTGGCAGCGCTTGGGAGGTTTTACTTTAAAAATATTAATTATTAGTTTAATTTCTGCTCCGGTTTTTTGGTTTTTGATGCGCTTTGGAGACATGTATTTTAATACAACTCGGGTTTGGGGGCTTTTGCTTTTGACTGCGCTTTCGCTTTTAGGAGGGAGCTTGAGCTATCTTTGGCTGTCGTTTAAATTGGATGTTAGAGAGGCAAAAATACTTTTGAGTTTAATAAAAAAAATGGGCCACCTTCCCTCTATTTTTCAGCTTAGTCAGGAACAACTTGAAAAGCCAAAGGAGCTTATTTCTGCCTCACTTACAAAAGAACTTTGACTCTCTGAGCTTGATTAATTATACTGAAATTAGTAAATGGCTAAAAAACAGATTTCCCTGCTCTCGGCCGCTCCTTTTGACTTAACTCCTCAAGGACGAATTGTAAATTGGCTTACTACTTGGGGACGGGCTATTTTGGTTTTAGTAGAGCTGGTAGTTGTTGCCGCCTTTTTTTCTCGTTTTTGGCTGGATAGGAAAAATTCTGACCTTTCCGATGATTTAAGGCAAAAAAGGGCTATTTTAGAAAGCACGTTAGAGTTTGAGGAGGAATTTCGTCGGTTTCAAACAAGATTGAGTCAAGCGGCAAACCTAGTAAATGGCGAACAAGACCTGGTATTTCCGCTTACTACAGTTGCTCGTTCTTTACCGGATGGGGTAATTCTTCACAATATTTCTTTTACCAACAAAGAGAAGGGAGCAAGCGCTAACTTGAGTATCGGTGTTTACTCAGAACAAGGCTTGTCTTATTTTATTAATCAGCTTTTGAAAGAAGAAGAGATAGAGTCAGTTCAAGTAGGATCAATTAAAAAAGAGAAAATTGCCACCGGAATTGAAATTGGGTTGATGGTTAATTTTAAAAAAGATGAAAAAGGAAAATAAATTAACTAAAGGCAGCAAGAGTTTGCTGATCCAGGTAAGCAGAACTTACGAGAAGTATCGTTATCAGGAAGAAATTTGGCGCTCGTTGGAGGCGCTGCTAACTTTAAGTACAGTTATTTTGCTATCTATTTTTGCCATTAGGCCGACAGTGCAGGCTATTTCCGGCCTGGTTTCAGAAATTCGCAACAAGGAGGAATTGTCTTTGAAAATGAAAAAGAAAATAGACCAGATGATTGAGGCTCAAACAACTTATGCCCAGGTACAACAAGAAGTATTTTTAATAGATCAATATTACCCTTACCTTCCCCAACTTACAGAGGGACTGGTGCAATTGACTGGCTTAGCTCAGCAAGAAGGATTGAAGATAAACAATCTTAGGCTATCTCAGGCAGATTTTAAAAACTTACCCGAGGGTTTTGAGTTCAGTTTTAGTCTTCAAGGTAATTACAGCCAGAGCCGTAATTTTTTATCCTCTCTTTTCCAAATAAGAAGAGGAACAACTATCGACAATTATCAGATGGAGCAGGATGAGGAGGCTCAGGGAGAGCTGATTAACACTAAAATAAACGGAAGCCTGCTTTTTTTTAATAGTTCGCCCAAAAATGAAAAATGAAATAAAACAAGCGAGCGAATTTAAAAAAAAGCAGGCTTTAATTCGTTACCAGCGTTTTTTGTTTTTAGGGAAAAGAGTGGCCTTAGCTATTCTTTTGGCTTGCCTTGTTTGGATTAGTGTTGATGGCTATCATCGCTTAATTTCTCGGCAGATGATTGAGGAGTCTGCTTATCTAATTAAAACTTTAAATCCCCAGCTTCAGGTGGAGGTTTTAGAGGAAATTAAAAACAAGGAATATTTTGAAATGAGCCGGATAGAAGCTTATTTTAGCAGTTTAAATAGTTCGCCGAGCGGAGAAATTAATGAAGAAGCTAATCAAGAATAGATTCGCCGGCTCCTTGCGCTTTCCGACGTTTGTAGGAATAGCAAGCTTGCTGGCGCTTTTACTGATTATTAATTTTTTTGGCCAAAAATTTATCTGGGGTTCAATTGCCGGTACTCAAGCTGTTCCTCAAGGAGTTCAGGTAACTAATATTAGCGGAGATTCCTTTACGGTTTCTTTTACTACCTCCCAAGCGGCTTATGTAACACTTGATTTAGTTTCTCCCCAAAAAGCAATTTATAACGATATTCGTTTTGATCAGGATCAGGAAAAAAGGGAGTTTTATACCCACTATATAAAAATAAATAACCTGCAAATTAGTGCCGAATACGAGTTTATGATTACCAGTAATGGCCGGACATATGGGCAAGATGGAAAAGAGAAAGGCAGGCCTTTTTTAACCCGGACTGCCCCTTTTAAAGCTGACCCTTCTTTAGAAAATAGATTAGCTTATGGCCAAATTATAGATTTCCAGAATCAGGCTGTTGGTGGTGTAGTCGTTTATTTGAATATTCCCGAGGTTGCCCCTTTATCTAGTTTAACTTCGGATTCCGGCTATTGGATGGTTCCTTTTGCCTTTGCCTATGCTCCCGACCTAACAAACCTCGCCAATTATCAAGAAGGGGAGGTTGAGGAGGAAATTAGGGTCGAAGGTGGGCCTTTCGGCCAGTCTGAAGTGCTTAATTTCACTCGAAATAATAAACCGGTTTTGCCCATTACTTTAGGACGTAACGATGATTTTCGTGATCTAAGCGGAGCAAGCCAAGCACAAGCTACACCAACCGCTTCTTCCGGCCGAATTTCTCTTGAAGATCAAGACTATCAGCGGGCGGGTGAAGAATTTACTATTATTAATCCTGAAAATGGGGAGGGAGTAGCCACATTTCGGCCGGAGGTTTTTGGCACTGGTCCGCTGGATGGCCAAGTGGAAGTTACTATTGAATCAGACACTATTTATCAGGGAAAAGTGGACGTTGACGAGCAAGGTTTTTGGCGTTATGCCCCGCCGGGCAATTTGGAACCCGGAGAGCATACTTTAACGGCCGTGTTTACCAGTGTTTTGGGAGAGAAAATTACTTTAAAAAGGAATTTTACGGTTTTGGCGGCAGACAACGATACTGCTTTCACAGCTACCCCCTCCGGTGGTCAGGTGTCGCTTACTCCCAGCCCAATTTTTACTCCCACTCCAACTACAACTCGGGCTCCAACTACAACTCCGATCCTAACTCCGACCCTGACGCCTTCAGCTCCCACTTCTACGCCCAGTGTTCCCGCGGCTTCGCCGACTTTTTCTTCTCCCACCCAAATTCCCCAAACAGGGCAAGGAATTTTTGCAAACGCTGGCCTATTCTTGGGCATTGCGGTTTTAGCGAGTGGCTTATTTTTCATCTTTCTTCTTTGATTGAAATTTGCTTCTTTTTCTCATAAAATAGGTAGATAGATGAAAGTTAAGAAAATAAAGATAGTTCTTCGTTCTTTAAGAATTAACCAGTGGACTAAAAATTTGGCTGTTTTTGCGCCTATTTTGTTTACCGGTAATCTTTTTGACCCTTCTCTCTTTTGGGTCAGTTTTTGGGTTTTTGTGGTCTTTTGCTTCCTTTCCTCCTCTTCTTATTTATTAAACGATATAGTTGATGCACCTCTAGATCGTCTTCATCCACTTAAAAAAAACCGCCCTGTTGCCCGCGGCGATTTGCCTATTTCTTCAGCTGTTATTATTTCTTTGGGACTTCTTTTTCTGGGCCTAGGACTAGCTTCTTTTTTAAGCATGGGTGTTTTCCTAATGGCGGGAAGTTTTTATCTTTTGCATGTTGGTTATTCTTTTTTGTTAAAAAAGTTAGTGTTGTGGGATATCTTGACTATCGCTGCATCTTTTTCTATCAGGGCTTTTGCTGGAGAAGTGGCGACGGGATATCACTTATCAATTTGGCTTAGCTTCACGGTTATCTTTCTCTCTCTTTTTGTGGCGGCCGGCAAAAGAAGGTCGGAGTTAGTTACTGAGGGCGACAGAACCCGACCCGTTTTAGATAAGTACCAAAAGAGTTTGCTTAATTTTTATGTTTCTATTTTTTCTGTTTCAACTTTAATTTCTTATGCCCTTTTTACTTATTTTGCGCCCGGGGAAGATTTTGGTACTCGTTTAGCCGACCGTCTTGGTCCTTCTTGGGATAGCCTGGTGGGGCGGAAATGGTTGATGCTTACCTTAATTCCGGTTTTAATGGGCTTTATGCGCTATGCCTATCTAATTTTTTCTTCCCGCGATGGAGAACAGCCAGAAAAAGCGCTTACTGGCGACTATACCCTTCTTGGAACAGTACTTCTTTGGGGGGCAATGCTCGTATTCATCATGTATATCATCTGATAAAGATGAAAGATTTGTTTAAGAAAAAAAAGAAAATTTCACTGGCGCTCCTTTTGTTTTTAGTCGTATTGTTAATCCGTTTTCAGGGTTTTAATTGGGGAGGGGGATATTTTTTCCATCCTGATGAGGGCAATATGGCCAGAAGCATTACTCAAATGCGAGTTTTTGATCTAAACCCGCGTTTTTTTGCTTATGGTCAATTTCCCTTATACTTAGCCTATTTTTCCGGTCTTCTGCTAAATTTTATTAGTGGGGGAATTTCCGGGACCGTTTCTTATGTGCAAGCGGTTTATTTACTGAGATTTTTTAGCGCCCTTTTTTCCTTGGCCGCGATTTACCTTGCTTATTTTCTCGTTGATTCATTGTTTGAAAAAGAAAGGCAAAAAATGAATTGGCTCCTTATTCCTCTTTTAGCTTTTGTTCCCGGATTAATTCAATCCGCTCACTTTGGCACAACTGAATCGCTTTTAACTTTTATTTGTTTAGGGTTAGTTTATCTGTCTCTTTTAATTTTTCAAAACGGCTTTAAAAATAAATATGTTTTAGTCAGTGCTTTTTTATTGGCAATTGGTTTGGCTAGCAAAGTTACCGCTCTTTTTTTTATTTTGCCCGTAGCCTTGGCTTCAATTGCGAGCTGGATAAGAGAAAAAAGGAAAGAAATCTGGCTCGTTAAGATTGGGAGCCTAATAATTTTAACGTTAATTTTCTTTTTTATCTTCTGCCCTTATTATTTTCTAAATTGGCCTGAAGCGCTAAGAATTTTGATTTATGAAAGCAAATTAGCTTCTGGCCAGTTGACGGCTTTTTATACTCGCCAATTTTGGCTAACTAAACCATTGGTTTTTCAACTACAAAGAATATTTCCTTGGGTTTTAGGATGGCCGCTTTTTATCTTGGGCATCTGGGGTCTAATTTTAAATATATTTTTGCTGATTAAAAGGAAAATTAAAAAACAATGGTGGTTATTTCATCTTGGCTGGTGGCCGTACTTTCTTTTTAATATTTTTCTTTATACCAAGTGGGTGCGCTTTATGATTCCTGTTTTGCCTTTTTGGGTAATTTTAGCCTTTTGGCGGATTACTCGAATAACAAAAAAAGAATTAGCTTATTTTATGGTGCTTATCAGCCTTATTCCCGGCTTGATTTTTAGCAAAATATACTGGACAACTGATATCAGATTAAGAGCAACGGATTGGATCAATCAAAATTTAGCTCCAAACTCGGTTATTTTGTTTGAAAATGGTAATATTGTGGACTTGCCTTCTTTAGATCAAAATAAATTTACAACCATAGGCTTTAATTTTTATACCTTAGAAGAGTCTTTTGGTCAGCAGGAAAAATTAACCAGTTATTTAGCCAAAGCGGATTATTTTCTTTCTCCTTCGCGGCGAGTATTTGCCAACTTACAGCAACAAAAGCTTCCCTATACTCAAGACTTTTATCAAGACCTGCTTTCCGGAAAATCCGGTTTTTCCCTAATAAGAGAATTTAATCTTTTTTCTAGATGGGAGCGGTTAGTTGTCGGGAGTGATTTAAATAGTGAAGAAACCTGGACAGTTTTTGACCACCCAACTTTAAGGCTTTATCAAAAGCATGAAAATTAAAAGAGCAAAAATCAGAACAAAATATATTTTATTGGCAATTTTGCTTTTAGGGTTTTTGGTAAGAGTTTGCGGCTTCAATTGGGATCAAGGTTTTCATTTGCATCCGGACGAGCGAATGATCGTAATGGTCATAGAGAAATTACATTTTCCGGATAAGCTTAATCCTCATTTTTTTGCGTATGGAAGCCTCCCTTTATATTTACTGAAATTTTTTTCCTGGCTGATTAGTATATTTTTCGGGCCTTTTTGGGTTACTTATTCTTATCTGCCCATTTTAGGCCGAGCTATTTCCATTTTTTTTGATTTAGGAACAATAGTCGTAATTTTTAAAATCGGCCAAAAAGTGTGGGGCAAGAAAGTAGGACTTTGGTCAGCCCTTTTTTATGCTAGCTGTGTTTTTCCCTTGCAGCTTAGCCATTTTTATGCTGTGGATACGACCTTAAACTTCTTTATCTGGTTGACCGTTTATTTTTTTCTGATTTTTTACCAGGAGCCAAATTATAAAAATGCTTTAAAAATTGGTTTTGCTTTTGGCTTAAGTTTGGCTACTAAAATTAGCGCCGGTTTACTGCTGGTGGGTATGGGGGTTGCCCTGCTCGCTGATTTGTTTTTAAGGAAAACAGCCCAAAGAAAAATTCAAACGAGAATTGCCAAAGGAGTATTAATTTGGGGAGGGTTCGTTTTATTGGTAACCATGTTAACTTTCGCTTTTTTTGAACCCTATGCTCTGCTGGACTTCTTCGAGTTTAAAAAGCAGATTTTGGCTCAAGAACAGATGACGAAGAATGCCTATGTTTTTCCATATACACTCCAGTATGTAGGCACTACACCTTATTTTTACTATTTAAAAAACATGTTTTTTTGGGGAATGGGGTTGGGCTTGGGGATTCTGACAATAATAGGCTCAGTTTTTTATTTTATTGATTTTGGCAAGAGATTAAAAACAAAAGGGGACTATGATCAAGAAGCTTTAGAATTAATAGTAGTTATTTTCGGCCTGATATATTTTTTAGTTGTAGGCAGATTCGCCGTAAAATTCATGCGCTATTTTTTGCCTTTGTATCCTTGGTTTATTTTTATGGGAGTAGTTTTTTTAAGCAAGATTTTGGAAGTTTTTAAAAATATTTGGGGAAAAATTATTTTGGGAATTTTATTTGTTTTTCACCTAGGTTGGCTGCTGGCTTTTGCCTCTATTTATTCTCGTCCTCACTCTCGGGTTCAGGCCAGTTACTGGATTCAAGAAAATATCCCACCTGGATCGGTTATAGCCGTGGAGCATTGGGATGATCGCCTGCCTTTGTTTGGCGCGCAAAAATATCAATATCTAGAAATGCCTTTGTACGAATCGGATAATAGCTTGAAAAAGTGGGAGCTTATAAATAACAATCTAAAAAAGGCTGACTATCTGATTTTGGCCAGTAATCGCTTATTTACGCCTTTGCCGCGACTGGAAGATTGTGAAAAATATGCGCGTTGCTATCCCAAAACTGCTCAATATTACCGGGATTTATTTTCCGGAGAGCTGGGTTTTAATTTAATTGCCGAATTTACCTCTTATCCTAGCTTAAGAATTGGCAGTTGGAAATTTGAGGTTAATGACCAAAGCGCAGATGAATCTTTTACGGTTTATGATCATCCCCGCGTTTTAATTTTTCAAAAGCAATAATTATTGCTAGAATGCTATTAATGAAAAAGAGCTGGGTTTTAATTAAAAAAACTTCTCCCGATACTGCAATAGACGACTGTGCTCTAATGGTTAAGAAATTATGGGTAAAAAAAAGGAGACCAGTAGTTCTTAAATTAAATTTATCTTGGACCAAAGTTTATCCTGCTTGCTCGTCTCCTCCTTGGCAGCTAGAGGGGGCAATCAAAGCACTTTTGGACTTGGGCTATTCTAAAAAAGAAATTATTCCGGTAGAAAACCGAACGGTGGTAACTAATGTTAAGAGAGGAGTCAAAAATCATGGCTGGGATAAAGTGTGCAAAAAGTACGGAATAAAATTTCATTACCTGACAGAAGAAAAATATATTCGATATCAACCAAAAGCAGGCATGTTAGCTATGAACAAAATATTTACTCAGGGAATTTTGCTCCCGAAAATTTTACTCAATAAGGATCTAATTAGCCTATGCACTCTTAAAACTCATGTTTTTACTCAAAATACGGGAGCGATAAAAAACTATTTTGGTATGCTCAACACTAAAAGACATCATGCTCACCGTTTTATTCACGAAACAATAATCGATCTTCTTTCTATTCAGAAAGAAACTCATCCTCAAATTTTGGCCCTTATGGATGGTTCGGTAGTAGGTTTTGGTTCGGGGCCGCGGGCGATGGAATGGAAAGAAGCGAATTTAATTTTAGGAAGCCAGGACCAGGTGGCTCTAGATTCAGTGGCCGCCAAAATTATTGGCCTTAATCCGCTGGGGATAAAGTATTTACAATTAGGGAAGAAATTAGAACTAGGAGAGAATGATCCTGCTAAAATTAAGATTTTGGGGATTAAGAAATTGCCCAAGTTTAAGTTTAAAAAAACGGATAACTTTGCTTCTTTGGGCCAGAGATTTATTTATCATAAATTGCCTTGGAGTTTAGAAAAGCTATTGTTGCAAAGCTTTATTGTTCCCTGGTCTTATTTAGCTTCTCGTTTATATTATGACTATTATTGGTATCGGCGATTTGGGCAACGAAGAGCTAAGCGGTATTTTGCTTCAAGCTGGGGGAAGCTTTTTTTAGATTATCTAAAAAAAGATTGATATCTTCGTCTTGAAAAACGCGAATAATTAAGCACCTGGATTTACTTTTAAGGTAGCTGATAGTGCGTGGATCATCTTCCAAATAGCAATCTAATTTTAGTTTTTTAATCATTTCTTCTTTAAACAAATGAGGTTGTTGATCTTTTAAGTTAATATAAACTTTTTTGTAATTAAACTTAGGAAAATAATGCTCAAACCAGTTTTTAGTTTGCTGTTTTAAAAAGCTAAAACGGCTGGAAACAAAATAAATATCATGTTTTTTACTTTTAGCTAAATTTTGGACCATTTTAAGATTCTGATTTAAGGGCCGACGCAGCTTCCAATGATGGCTTTTAATTCTTACCCATTGCTCTAGCTTGGTTTTTGGGAAGCGATATTTTTTTTGATGATTAGTGTGGGATTGGATTAGCCATTCAATAACACTTTTAGGAATAGCTGGGGGTTTGTTAATAATTACGCCATCAAGATCAAGCCCGACCCTGATTATTTTTTGAGTCATGGGAAAAAATTATAACAGAATTCAGTTTTTAATGAAGTCGCCTGGTATAATTTACTGTGTTTAAAAAAATATTTTTTTGGACTCCTTCAAGGTCATGTTTAGGATTTTGTTTTCGCTTTTGGCATTTTTTTTCATTTTATTTTTTTCTTGCAGTCATTTTTTTGCTTAATCTTTGGTGGGTTGCTAGCAATAATTACCCTCAGTTATTTTGTTTTTGGAAGATAATGCTTTTTTCGGAAGCTATTCACCAGGCAGGTAAGTTTTTTTCTCCCTGGCCAAGGCCCTATTTAAAATCCGGGGCAAAAGTACCAAAAAGTATTTTTGGCTATTCAAAGGGAAGCTTCCCTTCCGGCCATGCCTTGCGGGCAGTGATCATTTTTTATTTTTTGGCTCAAATAAATGTCAGCATTGCCTGGATATTGGCACCTGGTCTCTTTTTAAGTGTTTTTTCTCGGCTTGTTTTCTCTCTTCACTATCCAGTAGATATTGTTGGTGGTTTTTCAATTGGTTTATTATTAATTAATTTCTGCTAAGCTTGCTTAATTTAAATAGAGATGAAAAAAAACCTCACCTGGAATGCTTATTGACTTTTTTACGATTATTTACTGGTGGCTGATTTTACTTTTTTTGGGGATCCTATTCTTGCCCCTAGCTTTAAAAGTCTTTGCTAGTTTTTGGGACAAGGGTTGGATTTTAGCTAAAACCTTAGGAATATTAGTTTTGTCTTTTAGTGTTTTTCTTTTGGCAAGTTTTCATCTTCTTCCTTTTTATCAAGAAACGATTTTCTTAATTTTGATTGCTTGGGCGGGAGCATTTTACTGGCGCTTAAGAAAAGAACTGCCTAAATACAAAAAAGCACTTTTGAAGATCAAAAAAACAATTTTATTGGAAGAAGGAATATTTTTGGCAGCCCTGCTTTTTTGGTCTTTTATTCGTGCTTTTCAGCCCAATATTGAGGGCTTGGAGAAATTTATGGACTATGGTTTTGTAAACTCCTTGCTCCGTTCCCAGTTTTTTCCACCCAAGGACATGTGGTTTAGCGGTGGGGCAATCAATTATTATTATTTTGGCCATCTTCAGGCAGCTGTATTAACCAAGCTTTCGGGCTTAGATTCGGCGACTACCTATAATCTGATGATTGCTACCCTTTTTGCCCTTACTTTCGGGAGCGGCTTTTGCTTGACAGCGAACTTGGTCTTTTTCCAAAGTAAAAAAGGAAGCAGAAAAATAAAAGAGAAAGCGATTATAGGAGCGGCATTTATTTCTGCTTTTTTGCTTGCGCTTGGAGGAAACCTGCATGCTGTAACTTACATCTTGAAAAATGGGGCTTCTCGTTACTGGTACCCTGACGCTACTCGTTTTATAGGATACAACCCCAATAATCCCAACGACAAAACAATACACGAATTTCCTTCTTACTCATTTGTAGTAGCCGATCTGCACGGGCACTTGAATAACCTGCCTGCGGTTTTGCTTTTTTTGGCCAGCCTTTTGGCCTTGGGGTTGGTTTTAAAAGAAAGAAAAATTAAAAATTTTATTTTGCCCGGTTTTTTGCTGGGATTAATGTACATGACTAATTCTTGGGATTTGCCTATTTATGGGGTTTTTCTGGCTCTTTTTTTGCTTGGCTTTTGGTTGCTGGGGAGAAAGCTAAAATCTACCCAAAGGTTAAAGGCTTTAAAAGAAATAATTGGCTGGGGAATTATTTCTTTGCTAATTACCGGGCTGACCTCCTTGCTTTTTGCCCGCAGCTTTTCGCCGATGACTCAGGGAATAGGGTTGGTAAATGCTCATACATTGTGGTGGCAGTTTTTTGTTTTATGGGGTTTTTTCTGGTTTTTGAGTATTTGTTTTTGGCTCATCTTTATTAAAAGTCCCTATCGGGGTCCGGCAGAGTGGCTGACTTTCTCGGCTTCCTTTTGGGCTTTGATTTTGATTATTATTCCGGAGATTATTTATGTAAAAGATATCTATATTTTTGAATACCACCGGGCCAACACAATGTTTAAGCTGGTCTATCAGTCTTTTGTCCTTTTTGCCTCAATGTCCGGCTTTATTGTTCTAAAGGTAAAAGGCTTTTTAGAGGACAGTAAGCTCTACTGGCTTTCTCGTTTATTCCTTTTGTTTTTTCTTTTAGGATTTAGCGCGCAAATGATCTATCCTTTTTTTGCCGTCCGTGGATACTATGGTGAGCTAAAAGCTTCTCGTTATCAGGGTCTTTTTGGTTTAAATTTTTTAAAAATACAGTATCCGGGAGATTTTCAGCTGGTTTTATGGATTAAGAAAAATATTAAAAATCAACCTAATATCTTAGAAGCGGTAGGTGATAGTTATACCTTATACGATCGGGTTTCTGCCTTGACGGGGTTGCCCACCATAGAAGGGTGGTTGGTGCATGAATGGCTTTGGCGGGGCGGCTATGATCTTCCCGGTTCTCGAGCCGCTGAAGTTGAAAAGATTTATCAAGGTCAAAACTTAATTTTAGCAAAGGACTTGCTAGAAGAGTATCAGGTAGAATATGTTGTTGTCGGAGAACTGGAAAAAGAAAAATATCCCCAGCTGGATGAAAATAGATTTAACGATTGGGGCAAGATCGTTTTCTCCAACGGCGGAACGAGATTATATAAGCTAAAGCTCTAATTCCCGTTTCGATGTATCGATACATCGAAACAGATGAATTTTTAGCTCAAGGGTGATTGGCGGGTCATTTTTCTGACAAATTTTTCTTTGGCCCAGGCTCTTTTATCGCCGTATTTAGGCGGTAATGAATTAAACAGCAGTTCGCCGACTTCTTCAAGAATATTATTAATTTTCTTTTCTCTTAGTAATCTCTTCAGAACTCTTTTGAAACCAGCTCCTTGCCTATTAAGAACAAACGATATCCGATTTATTGTAGACGTGCTTACTTTAAGCATTTCAGAAATAGTTCTATGATCAACTTCCTGGAGGAGAAGATAAGCGATTGCAATTCTTTTGGCAATCATGACTTTTTCTGTCGGTGTTAAGAGGTCCTCAAGAAATTCTTTGGTATCTGCTTTGCCCCCGCTTTTTAGTAAAGAAGCCAACAGAAGGTCAAAAGTTTTTTCAAGAGTTTCTGGCTTTACGAATTTTTTGGAAATTTGAGTCATCAAAACATTTAATCATGAGAATTTTAAACATGCAAGTACTATGTTTCGATGTATCGATACATCGAAACATAGTATCAATAAACTGCCAATTAAAAACCTAATTTACTGTTACAATAATAGAGTGGAAGATTTATTCAAAGATTTAAATACGGCTCAAAAGCAAGCGGTGACGCATGACAGGGGGCCGCTTTTGGTTTTGGCCGGTGCTGGCAGCGGCAAGACCCGGGTTTTAACTCATCGGGCGGCTTGGCTGGTGGCCGCCGGAAAAGCAAAAATAAATGAGCTCTTGCTCTTAACTTTTACCAATAAGGCGGCCGGAGAAATGAAGCAAAGGCTTTTGAGTCTTTTGGGCGAAAATAAGAAGGCGAATTTATTTGCCGGAACCTTCCACTCTTTTGGTGGATATTCGCTTCGTTCTTTTGGCAAAGCAATCAATTTATCTCCCAATTTTGTGATTTTTGACGAGGGAGATTCACAATCTTTACTTAAAAATATTTTAAAGAAATTTGATTTATCTGATAAACGTTTTAAGCCAGTGGTTTTAAAAGCGATTATCGAGCAAGCAAAAAACGAACTTCTGGACGCCAAAAGTTTTGGCAAAAAGGCTTATGATCCTTATCGAAAGGTAGTGGCTAAAGTATATCTTGAATATGAAAAAAAGCTGCAGGAAATGAATGCTTTAGATTTTACAGATTTACTTTGTCAAGCAGTGCGTCTTTTGGAAGAAAAAGAAAATGTATTAAAAATATTTCAGGAAAGGTATAAGTATATATTGGTAGATGAGTATCAGGATACCAATCGTCCTCAGTATCTGCTTACCAAGCTGCTGGCTCAAAAATATCAAAATCTAACCGTAGTTGGCGATGCCTCTCAAGCGATTTATTCTTGGCGAGGAGCTGATTACCGGAATTTGCTTAATTTAAAATCTGATTTTCCAAAAATCAAGACCGTTAATTTGGAGGTTAATTATCGTTCTACTCAAAATATTTTGGACATAGCTTTTGAAGTTATTCGGCAAAATAGCAAGCACCCGGTTTTAAGATTGAGAACAGAGAATAAAGGTGGAGAAAAAGCTGTAGTTTATCAGGCACTTTCCGAAGGCGGTGAGGCGGCTTGGGTAGCAGATAAAATTAAGACCCTGGTGGATTTTAAAGGTACAGACCCGACGAAAATTGCTATTTTGTATCGAACTAATGCTCAATCGCGGGTAATTGAAGAGGTTTTAATTAGGCGGGGCTTGCCCTATATACTAATTGGTGGGGTGCGCTTTTATGAAAGGCAAGAAGTAAAAGACGCCTTATCTTTGCTTCGGTTTTTTTATAACCCTAAAGATGATGTTTCTTTGGAAAGATTAGTAAAAAATATGGGCATAAGAAGAACGAATAAGGTTAAAGATTTTATTAAAGAAAAAAGAAAAGAGACATGGGAGAGCAAAAGTCTGCTTAGCGCCCTTTTAGAAAAGAGTACTTATTTAGAAAAGTATGATCCGGACGAGGAGGAAGACAGCCGGAGATTAGAAAATATTAATGAACTCTTGTCTGTAGCCGAGTCTTTTCCTGACATAGGTGAATTTTTAGAAAATGTGACTTTAGTTCAGCAAGAATATTTTGTCCAGGAAAAAGAAAAAAAAGATTGGGCCAGCCAAGCCATTCGTTTAATGACCTTGCATGCCAGTAAAGGATTAGAGTTTGAGGCTGTGTTTATTGTAGGCTTAGAGGAAGGCCTGCTCCCTCATGCCCGTTCCTTAGAAGAAGAAGAAAGATTAGAAGAAGAGCGCCGGCTTTGTTATGTTGGCTTAACCCGGGCCAGAAAGCGGCTTTTTTTGAGTTTTGCCAGCAAGCGGCTTTATTTTGGCCAAATGAGTTTTAATGAACCTTCTCGCTTTTTACTGGATATATCAGAGAATTTGCTTTGCTTTGAAGGGACGGAAGTTTTTGATGATAGCTGGGATTTAGATACAGAGTGATAGAATATTTTTAGGGTTATTATAAGAATGACAATAAAGGTTTTAAGCAAAGTTAGTAAAAATCAATATAATCAGCGGGTTAGCCATCCCTTGCAGAGCTTTGAATGGGGTGAATTGCGAGAAAGTTACGGCGTGCAGGTTGAGCGTTTCGGGGTTTGGCAAAAGGAACGATTAGTTTCCGCTTTTCAGGTTTTTTTCCACCCTGTGCCTAAAAGTAAATTTACCATTGGCTATTTTCCTCGGGGAGAAAAGCCAAATAAGGCTATGATTCGGGCAATAAAAAAAATAGCTCTGGAGAAAAAGGCGATTTTTGTTAAATTTGAACCGAATCAAATTGAAAAAATTTGGAAAAACAACAAGGGAAGAATTCAGGAAGATAGGGTTCGGGAAACAAAATTTAACTTTGCTAAACTAGGCCTAAGCCCATCGGCAAAAACAACTTTTGATCCTTATACTTTTATTCTAAATATTAAAAATAGCGAGAGTGAGCTTCTTGAAAGTTTTCATAATAAAACTCGTTACAATATTCGTTTATCGAAAAAAAGGGGGGTAAGAGTGAGTGAAGATAGCTCTCCTATTGGATTAACAATCTTCACGAAACTTCTTTTTGAAGAAACAGTAAAGAGACAGGGCTTTTATATGCATAGTCCCGATTATTTTAAAAAACTTTGGGATCAGTTGGGCAATGGGAAAGCAGCGAAGATTTTGCTGGCAAAATATAAGGGCAATGTTTTAGCGGCCTGGATGCTCTTTTTCTGGAAAGATACCCTTTACTATCCTTACGGCGCTTCTTCAAGTCAATTTCGGAACTTAATGGCCTCTAACTTAATTTGCTGGGAAGCGATTAAAATTGGAAAAAGGGAGGGTTGCCAGAAATTTGACATGTGGGGAGGGCTGCCGCCAAGCGCGCCTTCTTCTCACCCCTGGTATGGCTTCCATCGTTTTAAGCAGGGCTATGGAGGGGATTTGGTAAAAATGGTCGGTTCTTGGGATTTGGTGATCAATAAGCCACTTTATGGTTTGTATAACTTGGCGGAAAAAGCTCGGTGGAAAATACTAAGGCTTAGAAAAAGATAACTCCATGTTAAAAGAGCTTCGTAAAGCCTGGGCTTATTTGGTTATTGGCTGGCAAGATGCTGTTACTTACAGAACAGAAGCTTTTTTATGGGTAATTATGGATTCCATTCCTGTGCTCTCTGTTATTTTTGTTTGGCAAGCTATTTATCAGAATAAGACCTCAATAGCAGGAATAAGCTTAGCTCAAATGGTAACTTATTATTTTATTATGATTTTTACGGACAGCGCGACAGGAGCGCATTTTGATACTTGGCTGATTAACTATATCAAAGATGGCGAATTGGCAAGCCAACTAACGAAGCCGATAAGTATTTTTACTCGTTTTTCTATAGAAGAACTGTCTTATAAGTTAATTCGCAATCCTTTGGCTTTTTTATTTTCAGTTCTGGTCTTGTTCCTTATTTCCGGTTTTATGCCGCTTTCTCAAGTAAGCTTCAAAAATTTGCCCCTATATCTGATTTTTGTTTTTTTAGGTTTTTGCCTATCGGTAATGATAAATTTTATTACCAGCGCTTTTGCTTTTTGGCTTCAAGAAGCAACCAGCCTTATTAATCTGCGTTGGTGGACGGGAGCTTTGTTCTCCGGCCAAATGTTCCCCTTATTTATCATGCCCCAAAAAATGCAAGCCCTTGCCGGTTTCTTACCTTTTAAGTATTTAATTTATGTTCCTATTCAAATCTTAACTGGAGAACTTAAAAATTGTCGAGCCGAACTTATGGGAGTTGTTTTTTGGCTTTTTTTCTATGGAAAAGGGGACTGAAGAAATTTTCTGGGGTAGGAATATAAAAAAAAATGAAGCGATTTATAAAACTATTTTTACACTATTTTAAGATTAATTTAGCCAGAGAAATGGGATATCGCTCTAATTTTTTTGTCTGGACTTTAGTTAATTTAGGCTGGCTTCTTGTTACCCTAATATTTTTTGACATTCTCTATGGCCATACAAATCTTGTTGGGGGTTGGAATATCAATCAAGTATTAGTCTTATTAGGCGTTCATAATTTGATTCAATCAGTTTTATACAGTGCTTTTTATTCCAATTTTGGCGAGCTAATCAGAATGATTAATAAGGGCCAGCTTGATCTAATCTTGCTTAAGCCTGTTTCTTCCCAGTTTTTGGCCTCAATAAATCGATTTAACTTAAATAATTCTCTTTCTGGACTCCTATTTTCTCCTATCTTAATAGTAACTGGACTGATGCGACAGGGCTTATCCGTATCTCTTGGTCAGGTTTTCATTTTTATCGCTTTATTAGCAGGGGGAGTTATTGTTTGCTACAGTCTTTGGTTTATGATTGTTTGTATGACTTTTTATACTGATCGCTTATCCAATGCCAATCATCTTTTTACTCATCTTATTGATTTTGCTGATAAGCCAGGTAATATCTATTACGGATTGATTGGTTATTTTTTATGGATATTTTTTCCGGTAGTGGCTATTGTGACTACTCCTGCCCGGGTGCTCTTAAAAATATTTTCCTGGAATTGGATACTCTATATTTTTGTTTTTGCGATTCTCTCCCTTTGGCTCTCCCATAAATTTTGGAACTTTTCGTTAAAAAGATATTCTGGGGCATCAATTTAGTGCCAGGCGTCGCAAAGAAGCTTGTATTCACAGAAATCACAAGGAAAAGGCGTGTTCGGCTGGGAAGGGAAGTTGGTTTTTTCCAGTTCTTTAGCCAGGTTAATTATTTTTTCCTTAAATTTACCAATTTGGCTGGGTGTGCGCTTACTGCTTAGTTTTTTCCCTTGATCCAAAAAATATAGAGAAAGAATAATTTTGTTTAAGGGCCGATAAAAGCTTAGATCTTTAAGCGAGCTGGCCGCTAAAGCATAAAGAGTAAGCTGGTCGTTTCCGTCAACGTCTTTTTGCTTGGGTATTCTGGCTCCTGTTTTATAATCAATAATTTCTATTTGATTGTTTTTCAAATTGTCTACTCGGTCAATAATCCCCCCAATTTTTAAACCGGGTGTGATTTTAAAATTAAAGGACTGTTCTAGGGCCATAACCTGGTCTACGTTTTGATAATTAAAGCCCTTTTGATAGTAATTTTTTAACATCTTAGCCGCATTTTGCTTGGCTTTTTTTTCTTCCAGTTTGCTTTTAAATCCCCGGGAAATCCAGCTTTGGGAAAGTAATTTTAATAATTCTTCCTGCTTAAGCTTGTGGTTTGCGGCAATTTGTTTTTGGCAGAAAGCTTTTAAGGTTTGGTGGACGATACTGCCAAAGGTTTGGGTAGCCGAAGGGGGAGTAGTTATTCTTAGGGCGTATTTATATTGATATTGCCGGGGACAAATGTCAAAAGCATCAATTTGAGAATAGGAAAGAAAGCTCACGGGTGGATTTAGAACAGGTGCTTTTTCCACTTGCTTTTCTTTTTCCCATTCGGCTAAGGATGAGCTTTTCTCGTTTAATATTGACCTTTCTTTTTGATCGCCTAGGGTTTCGTTCACAAAAATTGAAAGTTTCTTTTCCAGCTTTCTTTCTGGATACACTTTGGCAGCAGTTAAAAAGACTTGGTCTTTGGCTCGGGTAAGCCCGACATAAAAAAGCCGGCGCTCTTCTTGTAGGTGGTAATCTCCCTTAGGTAGGATTTCCTTGATTAGTGGCTGGGGGATGGGAATAGCTTCCCTTCTTTTATCAGTGGGAAAGCGGCGGTTGACCAGGTTAACCAGAAAGACAATCGGAAACTCAAGGCCTTTGGCCGAGTGAATAGTGATAATATTTACAGCATTATAGTTTGTCCAATCAATTTCTGAGGCCTGCGGGCTTTCTCCCATTTCCATTCTTAGGGTAATCCAGTCTAATAAATCCCCTGCTAGGGTTTCCTTATTTTGAGCTTCAAAGCTTTTTATTTTATCGAAAAATTTGGCAATATTTAGGGCGGCCAGCTGTTGATTTTCTGTTTCCGGTTTTAAATACTGTTCTAAGAGCTTGGTTTGTTCTAAAAAATAGTAAAGCAGCTGGCCGCCCGACTCTTTGGAAACAAGTTTCCAATGGCGATAAACTATTTTGACCAATTTTTTTATTCCGTTCTGGCTAACCTTGGCAAATGAAGGGAGATTTAATTCCTCATTTTTTTTCTTTTTTTGACTAATTTTTTCAAAGGCTTCAAAAAGGGATAGGTTATTCTTTTTAGCAAAGCTATTGCTAAAAGCTAAATCGCGTGCCCAGATTTTAAAAACAGGCAAATTGCTTAAGCGAAAAAGGGCTACATTATCTTCCGGATTAGTAAGAATCTTAAGATAAGAAATCAAGTTTTTAATTTCCGGCTGGCGAAAAAGCTGGCCTGGGCCTAAAAATTGATAGGGAATATTGTTACGGGAAAGGGCGCGAGTAAAAGATTCGGCTTGGCTGTTGGCTCTGACTAAAATAGCAACATCTCTTGGCTCATATTTCCGGCTAACTAGTTTTTTAATTCTTATAGCCACCTCTTCTGCCTCCTGCTCTGCTCTGGGAGTAAAAATAAGTTCTATTGGTTTTCCTTTAATTGGGCGAACTGCTTTGAGTTTTTTATTGATTCTTTCTTTAACTTCCAGCCGGTCCGGGTTATTGTTCTGGATGAGCTGATAAGCGCGATCTAAAATTTCCTGAGTAGAGCGATAGTTTTGATTAAGGGTAATTATCTTAGTTTTTGGAAAATTCTTTTTAAATTGAAGCACATTGGAAATTGCTGCTCCGCGCCACTTATAAATAGAATTATGAACAACGATTTGATTGGCGATGAAATTATGGCTGTCTTCTATCTCTAAATCATAAACAGTTTGTGTTTTTCTTTTTCTAGAGATTGCGACGATTTCGTCGTAAACAATATTATTATTTTTTAATATGGGTAAATATATGCCCTCGACGAGATTGCTTGCAGGCATAACTCTTGCTTGTTTAGAAATACCGTTTTTAGTTGCGATTGCAGTTTTAATGTCCAAAATTGCCTTAGTGCTGTCTGCAAGATATCGCGCAAATTTTCCGGCTTCAATGAAGGAGCTAAACTGCTTTCTAAAGGCTTTGGTGTTCTTTTTGCCTTTCGTCATATCTAGTCCTAAAGATCTGACAATATTAATGACTCTTTTATTTGAGGTGGTGATTCCGACTTGATGAACTATCTTGGGATTGATGAGAATATTATTTTTTAAATGTTTCTTAATTCGATGTTTTCTCAGGCATAAATAGAGATTTACTTTCGTTCTTTTCTTGCTTCCTCGATTCACTGCATCTAGGCAATAATGATGTCTGCTAAGTTCAATTTGAAGATCATTTGCTAAATTAATTGCTCCCTTTTTGCTGTCAATTGCCGAATAAAGCTTTTTAAGCCATTCGCCGGCGATAAGATTTCCTCTTTCTTTAAAGCAAACGGTAGGTATTTTATATTTTAATGAATAGTAAGATTCCCAATAATGAGCTTCCTGATTAGTTTTACAGGCTTTAATCGCAATAATCCTATCCGCGCTTCTTTCCAACTTAAGCCTTTGGACAAGATCATGAGTTACTCCTAATCGCCAGCCCAAATCTTTATTTTCCATTAGATAGATGTAATACCATTTTTTGTTAGTATAAAAACGTGGAGTATAGCAGAAGACTAGATGATTTGCTGTTAATGTTAGGTTTTTTCCACATTCCATTGTTACTGACAGAAAGTCTGCTGTTTTTTTAGAAGTAAATTTTTTAGTTACTTTTTTAGCAGAAACATAGCCTTTACCAACGCCTGTTATTACCATATCTCCTGTCTTAATATTTTTGATATTTTTTCGTCCCTGTGGGGTTTCGATGAGAGTATTGGCAGGTAAACATTGGTCATCGTCAGCTACCACTGTAATATTTCCTTTCTTTAGGGTAAGCAAACTGATTAGTTCGTTTTGGGCAATATTTGTATCTTGAAATTCGTCCACCAAAACATGCTTAAATTTTTCCTGATAATTTCGCAAAATATTTGGCCTCTTATTAAATAAAGCTAAGGTGTTGCTGATCAGGTCACTAAAGTCCATAAATCCGTTTTTTTCTTTCAAGATTTGGCATTGGGCAAAACAATTAGCCAGCTCCAAGCTTTTTTTTGCTTCCAGTTTCTCTTCCTTGGTGTCGGCTTTATCTTTTTGTTTTTGGGCAAAATTTAAATATTCTTGAGGGCTGATGTATTCATCTGCCAGCCGGGCAAAATGGGTAAGTAAGGCGTCTAAAAACTTGGTCGGGTTAGTGGCCGGCCTAAAGTAATTTAGTTTTAGCTTAAATAAATTTTTTCGCAAAAAAAGCAGAGATTCGGCTTGGGAGAGGAGCTTAAAATTCGGATCAAGACCGATATGCACTGCCTCATCTCGCAACACTCTATCGCCAAAAGAATGAAAAGTAGAAATCCACATATTAGAATAGCCCAGGGGTAAAGCTAAGTCCACCCTCTCTTCCATTTCCAAAGCGGCTTTATTAGTAAAAGTAAGAGCTAGGATTTGAGAAGGAAGAATGTTTTTTTTGGTAATAAGCCATTTGATTCGCTCGGTAATTACTGTTGTTTTTCCAGTTCCGGCTCCGGCAATAATCAAAAGCGGGCCTTTTTCATGTTTGACCGCCTCTTTCTGGGTAGGGTTTAACTTAATTGTCATCAGCTAATTTTATCATCAGCTCTTAATCTTTTTGGTTTCTTTTGTTTGGGGAAGCTGAGTAGCGCTGCTGATTTTTTGGCCCAGCAAAGAAAATCTTTGGAAGACCTCGTTCATTTTCGAGTAAGCATTGCCAATATGTTTTCCAAGAACCGACATTTCCGTTTCGGTTTTCTGATAATCCTGCTGAATAGCGCGCAATAAGCGAAAAACTTGCCTTGCTTCTTGCTCAATTCTCTTTCCTTCAAAAGAAAGTAAAATAGTTTGCAAAACGGCATATAAGGTACTGGGGGAAACTATATAAATTCTTAGCTTTCGGGCAAATTCTATTATTTCTGGTTCATTCACTACTTCATAATAAACAGCTTCCGAAGGCACATACATCAGGGCAAAATCTAAAGTTCCTTCTTCCGGAAGAACATATTTTTTGGCAACAGCCTTGATATGTTTTTTCACGTCCGAGGCGAATATTTTTTTGAATTTTGCTCTTTCTATTTTGTTTTCGGCAGAAGTAGACTTGCGGAAGTTTTCCATAGGAAACTTAGAATCTATGGGCAAAATTCCGGCTTCGGTGTTTAGGGCGGCGTCAACTTTGTCTCCGGTTTTAAATTGATATTGCAAGTGAAAGCTGTTTTTTGGAAACATTTGGCCAATTAAGTCTTTTAAAACTTCCTCGCCAATATTCCCTCGGAGTTTTGGGCTTTGCAAGAATTCCTGGAGCTGCTTCATTGACCTTCCAATTTCGCTCATTTGGCCGACTTCTTTGGCTACTTGAGACATATATTGGGCTGCGTTATCTAGTCTTTTATTTAAAGATTGGGTGCTGGCAGTTAAAACCTGCTGAATATTTTGGTTGGTAGAGCGCAAAGTCTGATTAAAATCTTGCTGGGATTTTTGCCAATCTTGTTGCTGGCTTTTGAGCCATTCTATTAAAGTTTCGTCTGGCTTAACCTGGGAGCTTAAGTTTTTAAATTTTCTTTCAATATAAATTCCTACGCCAACAAGACTAATTACCACGATAATCACTGGAATCCAAGGAGTCATTCTTTATTATACTATAGAAAATAAGTTATACTTTTAGGTGAGAGATTTTTATGATCTTGCAATCTGCGGTTTACAAAGAAAATTGCCCTTAATCGGAATTGGCAAGAACACTAAAATTGCCAGTTTGAACATTTCCGGAGATGTTTTGCTGATTAGAGCGACGGCCAAAGCGCTTTATAAGAAACTAAAAAAATATGATTTTGATTATCTAGTGGGGCCGGAAGTAAAAGTAGTACCTTTAATTGATCAGCTGGCTAACATTTTTAACCATAAGCATTATGTTATTTGCCGCAAAAGCCGCAAGCCGCATATGATTAATCCTTTGGTTTTAAAACCCTTGCCGCATTTTCCTAAACACGTTAAGCCTCTAGTAATTGACGGCTTAGATCGGGATTTAATCAAAGGAAAAAAAGTAGCCATCGTGGACGATGTTATTTCTACCGGTGTGACCATGCGAATGATGAAAAAATTAATGGAAAAGTGTGAAGCAGATATAGTCGTTTTTGGGGCGATTGTCAAACAAGGAGAAAAATTATTTGAAGAACTTGAGCCGTTTGAATATCTAGTTTCTTTGCCGATTTTCAAATCTGAGTCTTGACGAGCTTTTAGAAAAAAGCTATATTTGCTTAAACAATATAGTATCTCAAAGGCCTGCCGGAGATAAAATAAATGAAACAGGGCGCCACATACCAAATACCGTTTTTGTGTTTTGGAAAAAATCTGAACCTGGGATAAATATATCCCGGGTTTTTTTGTTTCCAAAAAGGGAAACTGGAGAAAAAAGCTAAAAAAATCAAAAGCGATTTTTTCAAGCGCTTTTCTCTGAACTTTTTTAAAGCACCTTAACAATTTGAAGGCTAAAGGAACAGCGGGAAAAAAAGATTATTAGATTAATATTTTTAGTGGTTTTTTCTTCCTGCTGTTCCTATATTCGTCTTGCTTTTAAAAAAGCAAGAACTGTCTTAATCTGGCAGTCAACCAGATGAAGGCAGAGGACAGCGTTAACGCCAAGCGTTCTTGGCCAACACCGCGATTCACCATATACCAACCAACAAGGAGATTAACGTGAAACACAAAGCATTGCTAAGTGTAATGCTGTTGGCAGCACTGCTTGTGACAGGGGCATTGCCTGCCGCAGCCGACTTCGACCGGCAAGACTTCCCATCGGATGAAGTGAAGGTCCGCCAGGAGCTGGTGCTGGTCGCTCTGGGCAGGGCCGAAGCAGACCTGATCATTTCCGGTGCAACGGTCCTCGACGTCCACACCCTAACCTGGATGCCCAGCCAGGACATCGTCATCAAAGGCGAGCGGATTGCCTGGGTGGGTCCCCGCGGCGCCTGGTCGGGAACGGCCGCGGAAACGGTGGACGCCTACGGCCTCTACGCGGTGCCGGGGTTCGGCGAACCCCACAAGCACATCGAGTCCAGCCATCTTTCGCCGGACCGCGAAGCCGAAGTGGTTCTGCCGCAGGGGACAACCTGGATCGCAGAAGCATCGCACGAGTTTGGCAACGTGGATGGCGACCACAACGCCGAATTGTGGCTGCTTCCCCACCAGAATGGCAGCCCACTAACCATTTTCCCACAGCTAGGCTCGGCCATCCCGCCGACGCCGTTCGAGTTCACCGGGGGTTACTACGACTACGATGCGGTCACGGAGCTCATGAACAGCCACCCCTGGGTGATTGGACTGGGCGAGGTCATGGACTGGCCATCGGTGTGGAACCCAGAGATGCCCGGATACGAACGCATGTGGCAGGCCTTACAAGCCACCTGGGATGCAGACGGGGTGATCGAGGGCCACGGCAGCCGCATGTTCACCTACGATGAGATCAATGCCTTCGCAGCCGCCGGGCTGTCATCCGATCACGAGATTCGCGAAGGCGCCGAAGTCTTGGACAAGCTTCGCCACGGGGTCTTCATTCAAATCAGGACAGGCTCCATGGGAAAGGTCATTCCTTACCTTATCAAGATGGGGCTGAAGGACTGGTCCAACATGTCCTGGACCACGGACGACCGAAGCGTGGACGAGGCTCTGGAGCTGGGGACCATGGACTACAACACCAGGACGGCGATCCAGCTGGGCGTCCCTGTAGAGGCAGCCTACGCCTCGGCCTCCTATACGGCCGCACGTCACTGGCATCTCGAGCACCTGGTGGGCTCCATCGCCCCCGGGCGGTATGCCCATGTCGTGCTCTTGCGCAACCCGGAGACCGTCGATATCAACAGAGTCTGGGCCTCCGGCAAGCTCGTCGGCGTGGATGGCCAGTTGGTCTACGAGATTCCGACCGTCGACTGGCCAGAATGGGCGCAAGACACCATCAACATCGGCCGCGAGGTGACGGCAGACGATTTCGTGGTGGCGGCAGAAGGCAATACGGCCATGGCCGCCGTCTTAAGCCAGTTCTACTTCGCTCCCACCTACCCAGAAGTCGAGCTGCCGGTGGTAGACGGAGCGGTCCAGCGCGACGTCGCCAACAAGGTCAGCAAGTTCTGCATCGTCGACCGCTACAATGCGCTAGCAGATCCGGTGGCCTGCATGTTCTGGCGCGACGTCGGTCCGGCCACGCCGGATACGGCCTTCGCCCTGAGCGAGGCGCACGATAATCACAACGTCCAGGTGATGGGCACCAGCGACGAGGCCATGGCTCAGGCCGTCAACTACCTGGCCTCCATCAACGGCGGCTATGTCCTGGTCTCGGGTGGCGAGGTAGTGGACTATGTCCAGTTGGAGATCGGCGGGCTCATGTCGTCGCGACCCGCGCATGAGGTAGCCGAGGATTTCGAGGCTTTCTGGGAGTCCGCCGCCGGACTGGAATGGCTCTCCTACCTGCCAGTGGAGAGCCCGGCATATAGTTCAGCCGCGCTCCAAAGTGCCGAATCGGCACGGTTCCAAACCCTGACCTGCCAGCCTTGGAAGTGGGTGCTCGTGGCTCCCTTCGAGGACTGCCCCTCCGGATTCGTCAACGTGACCACCGGGGAATGCAGGGAGGTCGTGCGGTAGGAGTTTCGCAAAGACAGAGGTGCAGAACATCGCACCTCTGTCTCATCTCAATAATTCTTAAGGAGAAGAAAGATGAAGAAGAATTTGGCTTTGCTAGTTGTCGTGATTCTAGCGTTGATAGTTGGTTGCGCGCCGCCAGTGGCTCAGCCCGCGGCTCCTGCCCCTGAGGCGGAGGTTCTCAGAGTAGCCTTCGTCTACGTCGCCCCTATCGGTGACCTCGGCTGGACCTGGGCCCACGAGCAAGGTCGACTGCAGGTCGAAGCAACCTTCGGCGATCAAGTCGAAACCACCTACATCGAAAACGTGCCCGAAGGCCCGGATGCCGAACGGGTCATCCGCGACTTCGCCCAACGAGGCTACGACGTCATTTTCACCACCTCGTTTGGGTTCATGGACCCGACGGTCAACGTCGCCGCCGAGTACCCCAACGTGGTCTTCATGCACTGCTCCGGCTACAAGACGCTGGACAACGCCGCTACTTACTTTGCCGTATGTACCAGCCCCGCTACCTCTCTGGTCTGGTGGCTGGCCGCATGACCCATTCCAACATCATTGGCTATGTCGCCGCCTTCCCCATCCCTGAGGTTGTGCGCGGCATCAACGCTTTCACCCTGGGTGTGCGCGAGGCCAATCCCGAAGCCGAGGTGCGCGTGGTCTGGACCAACACCTGGTTCGACCCGGTCCTGGAGAAGGAAGCCGCCGAAGGGCTGCTCGATGTGGGCGCTGACATCATCGCTCAACATCAGGACACCACCGAACCCCAGAAGGCCGCCGCCGACCGCGGGGCCTTGAGCATCGGCTACGACTCGGATATGCGTGAGTTCGTGGGCGACACGGTGTTGACCAGCCCCATGTGGAATTGGGGTCCCTACTACGTGCGGCAGGTGCAGGCCGTGCTCGATGGAAGTTGGGAGACGCACCAGTACTGGGGCAGCATGAATGATGGCATCGTGGCCCTGGCTGATCTGAGCGAGCGTGTGCCGGTCGATGTGGCGGACCTGGTGGAAGAGCGCGAGCAGGTCATCCTCAGTGGCGAGTGGGACGTCTTCTGCGGTCCTATCAATAGCCAGGACGGTGCTCTAGCAATCGCTTCCGGCCAGTGCATGAGCGACGCTGACATGCTTTCCATGAGTTGGTTCGTAGAGGGGGTGGTGGGCGCTCCGTAGTAGCCTTCAGATTAAGGTGCTTTTGGGAGCCGGGCGGCTTTGTTTTTGTCGATTTTTGACAAACAAGCCCCCGGTTCCCGAGAAGTAAAATGAGTCTTAGTATATAATAATAGGATTTCTTTTGTTTCTCAAAAACAGAGGAATTAAAAGAAAGGCAAGGGGAAGTCAATTGCGATTTCCCTAAAAAACCTTTCTTTTTTTATGCACCTTAAAAGGAGGAATTGCCTAAAGGCTTGGCAAGCCGGCGTTGTTGTCCCGAGTACTCAAAAAAAAAGAAAAGGAGAACACAAGATGAAACGCGTTCACCTGGTGGCCCTTGCCGCAACGTTTTTCTTGTTCACCCTGTCCTGCGTCTTCAGCGCGTGCACGGCTCCGCTAGTAGCGCCGCCAGTGCAGCTAACCGCCCAGCCGCAGTCGCAACCTACGGATGCAGCAGAGACTGTGGATCTGACTACTATCGGAATGATCTACATCTCGCCGGTTCAGATCCCTTGGTCGGCCGCGCACCGGGAGGGTCTGCGGCAGGCCTTGGAAGCTGTCTACGATCCATCCCAGGGTATGCAGGTGGAAGAGGACGGGGAAGGCTTTAGAGTTGTGGATGGCACAGGTAAGGTGGTAGTCAACACCCTTTCCTGGACGGCGACTACGGATTTTAGCGCCACAGAAGCTTCACGTGTGGCTGAGGACATGATTTCCAAAGGCGCCAGGCTGGTCTTTGTCACCGCCGAGAACTGGTGCCAAGATCTGCAGGAAAACGTGGCGCCAAGCCACCCCGACGTGAATTTCGCTTGCATCCGCGGGCCGGTGGCCACGAACCTGGTGTCCATGTACCCGAAATCGTGGGAAGGATTCTGTGCGGCCTGCGCTGCCGCGGCGGCTATTGTGGATGAGCCTGAGCTTGGCATGCTGGGCGCCTATGCGGAGAATCCTCAGGTAGCCTCCAACCACGGGGCGTGCGCCGCCTGCTTCGCCGACACTTGGGCTGAGAAGGGGGGAGGGCTGCCGGTCAGCATTTCCACTGTGTATATCAACAATTGGGAGAACTTAGGCGACGAGACCGCCGGGGCGCTGGCGCTCAAAGAAGAGGGGGCGAGAGTGGTGGCAGTGCACCAGGACAGCACGGCTGCCGGTACGGCGCTGGTGGACACCGATGTCTGGGTGATCGGCTACGATTCCAACTGGGCCGAGCGCGTGGCGCCCAACGACCACATTCTCACCAGCGTGGTGATCGATTGGTCGGACATATACACCTGGGCCGTCCGGAAAACTCTGGAGGGAGGTTTCGTAGGGTTCAGGTGGAATCATGGCTTGGCAGAAGGCGCGATTACTTTAGCGCCGTTCTCACCTGCCGCTGATCCCGCGGCCCGCTCGATGGCGGATGTCTATGCAGAGAAGCTGATAGACGGCTGGAAACCATGCGGCGGAGATGACGCCATGTGGGCCATGGATTCCTGGGAGAAATGCTATAGTCAATAGGCTGTAGCATTTTTAGGTGCAAGGGGAGCCGGGCGGCTTTGTTTTTGTCGATTTTTGACAAACAAGCCCCCGGTTCCCTTGAGCAGTTTGCTTTTCTTCTTTTTTTCTTCTTAAATAATAACAGTGATCAAAAGAAAAATTCTTTTTTCATTTTTATCTTTGCTTTCTTTAATTTCCTTAGTGTTTTGGATTGTTAAAATATCTCCTGATTTTTGGTGGCAAATTTTAATTTTCTTTCTTTTCTTTTTCTTGTTTTTCTTTTTCTTATTTTTTGGAATTTGGGGAAGATTTAAACTTTCTTTATGGCTTTCTTTAACCTTAACTTTAGGGCTTTTTATTTGGTATAAACAGCTAAGCATTATCCTATTTATTCTTTTTGCTTCTTTTTTCTGGGCTTTAATGAAAATTACCCCTTGACAGCAATTAGCAGTCGTGTTAATCTTTTGCTAATATGGCCGATTTAACACCAAGACAAATCAATATTTTGAAAGCGATTGTAGAAGAATTTATTGATACAGCCGAGCCAGTTGGCTCGGAAAGCCTGGAAAAGAAATATAATTTTGGTGTTTGCCCGGCTACTTTAAGAAATGAAATGGCCAAGATGGCCCAGATTGGCTACCTAAGCAAGCCTCACGCCTCTTCGGGCAGAATGCCTACTTCCATGGCTTTAAAGTATTACGTGCGGGAACTAATGACTCCCAAAAAACTTTCTGTTTCCGAAGAAGTGGGAGTAAAAGAAAAAGTGTTAGAAAAAAAGCATGATTTTGATTCTTTGCTAAAAGAAGCTACTAAAGAGCTTTCAAAACGATCGCGAAAAATGGCTTTAAGCGCCACTTCCCAGGGCGGCATGTATTTTTCCGGTATGGCTCACCTTCTTGATGAACCGGAATTTATGGATATTGATGTGACCCGAATGGCTTTGGAACTTATTGACCGGTCTGATTATTGGCTGAAAATTATGGATTCTATTGTTTCTTCGCCGATTGACGAAGGCGAGGCAAGATTGCTTATTGGTCATGACCTGGGCGAAGCTCTGCTCGAACCCTGCGGTTTTATTTTCCAAGAATACGAAACTGGACCATATAAGGGAATAATTGGGGTAATGGGCCCGGCCCGCCAGCGCTATTCTGAAGTGGTTCCTTTAGTAAATTATTTTGCGGATATTATTTCTCATATTGCTCGGTAAAATTAAAAGAATGAAAAGTAATAATAAAGATTTAAAAATCAGGGTGACTGGCTTAGAAGAGCAGCTAAAAAGAGCTTTGGCTGATTATCGCAATTTAGAATGTCGGATAGAAAAAGAAATTAGCCATTTTAAAAAGAATTCGGCTTTGCGGTTGATAGATAAGCTTTTGGGGGTTTTGGATGATTTGGAAAGAGCTGAATCTCATCTTGAGGATAAAGGACTTGCAATAGCCGTAAACCAGTTTAAAGAAGTTTTGCTAAGTGAGGGGGTTAAGGAAATTAAAAGCAAAGGAGAAATGTTTGATCCGGAGCTTATGGATTGTGTAGAAATGGGAGAGGGAAAACAAAATTTAGTTGTTAAAACATTAAATAAAGGCTATACCCTTGATGGCCGGGTGGTTAGGCCGGCCAAAGTTCGGGTAGGCCAAGGAGGGAAAAAATAAATGGGCAAAATAATCGGTATTGATTTAGGAACGACTAATTCTTGTGTGGCCATTATGGAGGCGGGGAAGCCAAAGGTTGTTCCCACGGCCGAGGGCGGAAACTTAATTCCTTCGGTAGTGGAGCCGGTAAAAGGTTTGGTAGGAGATTTGGCCAAGCGCCAGATGATCTTAAATCCCAAAAGTACGATTTATTCAATAAAAAGATTAATGGGTCGCCGCTACAAAGATAAGGAAGTTCAAAAGACACAGGAAATGGTTCCTTACGAGGTTGTTTCAGGCAAGGACAACATGGCGGCAGTTAAGGTAGGCGATAAAACCTATACGCCTCAAGAAATATCAGCCAAAATTTTGCAAAAAGCAAAAGCAGATGCCGAGGCTTTTTTGGGCGAAGAAGTTAAGGAAGCGGTAATTACTGTTCCCGCTTATTTTGATGACTCTCAGCGCCAAGCGACCAAGCAAGCCGGAGAAATTGCTGGTTTGGACGTCAAGCGAATTATTAATGAGCCAACGGCCGCTTCCTTGGCATATGGCCTAGATAAAAAGAAAAACGAGACGATCGCTGTTTATGATTTAGGCGGTGGGACTTTTGATATCTCTATACTGGAAATTGGCGACGGCGTTTTTGAAGTAAAGGCAACCAACGGTGACACTTTCTTGGGAGGCGATGATTTTGACCAAAAAATTGTGGAATGGCTGGTAGAAGAGTTTAAAAAAGCCGAAGGCATTAATCTATCTAAAGATCTTCAGGCGATGCAAAGAATCAGAGAAGCAGCCGAAAAAGCGAAAATTGAACTTTCTTCCGTTCAGGAAGCAGAAATTAACTTGCCTTTCTTGGTTCAGCGGGACAATAAGGCCCTGCACTTAGAGAAAAAGTTAACTCGCTCTAAGCTAGAACAGATGACCCAAGATCTGACTGAGCGAACAATGAAGCCGGTGGAGGCTTGTTTAAAAGATGCCAAGCTAAAGCCAAGTGATATTGATGAGGTAATTTTGGTCGGTGGCCAGACTCGTATGCCCAAAATTCAAAAACTGGTTTCTGAATATTTTGGCAAAGAGCCCAATAAATCGGTTAATCCGGATGAGGTGGTAGCGGTGGGAGCAGCTATTCAGGGCGCAGTTTTGGGAGGAGAAGTGCGAGATGTCTTGCTTTTGGATGTTACCCCTTTAACTTTGGGAATTGAAACTTTAGGGGGAGTGCGCACTTCTTTGATTGACCGCAATACTACCGTGCCAACAAAAAAGTCACAAGTTTTTTCTACAGCGGCAGACAACCAGACTCAGGTAGAAATTAATGTTCTTCAGGGAGAGCGGCCAATGGCGGCCGACAACAAGTCGTTGGGCCGGTTTATTTTAGACGGGATTCCTCCGGCTCCGCGCGGCATGCCGCAGATTGAGGTTACTTTTGACATTGACAGTAATGGCATTTTAAATGTTTCGGCTCAAGATAAGGCAACCGGCAAAGAACAGCAAATTAGTATTAAAAATGCCACTAATTTATCTGAGAAAGAAGTGGAAAAAATGAAGGAGGAAGCGGAAAAGCACGCTTCTGAAGATGAAGAGAAAAAAGCTAAGGTAGAATCTAAAAATACTTTAGATAATACTGTTTTTGCGGCGGAAAAAATGCTTTCTGATATGAAAAATAAGCTGGAAGAAAAAGACAAAGAAAATTTGGAAAAAGCGGTTAAAGAAAGTAAAGAATTTTTAGCCAACGAAGAAACAAGTAAAGAAGACTATGAAAATAAAAGTCAAGAATTGTCTTCTTTGATGCAGGCTATTGGTTCTAAAGCACATCAAGCTGCCCAAAGCGCAGAGTCTCAAGCAGAAGCGCCAAGCGAAGAAGCGCCGAAGGAAGAGCCAAAAAACGGCGAAGAAAAAAAGGAAGCGGAAGAAGGAGAAATAGTTAACTAGAGCCTTTTGATGAAAAAGGACTATTACAACGTCTTGGGCGTTGATAAAAAAGCAAGCTTGGGAGAAATCAAGAGTGCTTATCGCAAGCTGGCTTTAAAATGGCATCCGGATCGCAATAAAACCAAAGAAGCAGAAGATAAATTTAAGGAAATCAACGCTGCTTACGAGATTTTGTCTGATTCCAAAAAAAGAGAAACTTACGATCAGTTCGGAGAAGTGCCTTCTTCTCAAGAGGGGGCTCATTCTTATCGCCAAGGCCCATTTACTTATACCTACTCTACTTCTGGAGGAGGAACGCCGGAAGGGTTTGATTTTTCCAATCCTTTTGATATTTTTGAACAATTTTTTGGCGGGGACTCTCCTTTTTCCGGCCAAAGGGCTCAGCCTACTTATCAAGTTGAGTTAGATTTTATGGAAGCTATTAAAGGAGTGGAAAAGCAGGTGAGCATTGAAGGAAGAAGACGCAAAATTAAAATTCCGCCTGGAGTGGATAATGGCCAGAGAATTCGTTTTTCGGATTTTAATTTAATTATTTCGGTCAAGCCTCATCCGGTTTTCAAAAGGGAAGGGCAGAATATTATTGTGAGCAAGGAAGTTGATTACCCAACTTTGGTGCTAGGAGGAGCGGTGGAAGTTCCCACCATAAGCGGTTTACTAAAATTAAGAATTAGGCCAGGAACTCAGTCCGGAAGTTTAATTCGCTTGCGTGGTCAGGGCCTAAAAACCGGCGGAATATTTAGATCTTTGGGAGATGAATATGTTCAGATTAAAGCTAAAATACCCCAAAGATTAACAGCTGAACAAAGAAGAATAATTAATAATCTAAAAAAGACTTTTTAGAGTTATTAGAGATATCAATGTCATCGCGAGTTGTTAACATTGTCATTGCGAGGAAGGAAGCGAAGCGACTGACGCGGCAATCCTGCGCGGAACCAGCAATTCCAAACAGAGATTGCCACACACCAGGTGTGGCTTGGGTCACGCCCGGCGTGTGATGTCTTTTAGTGCGCCTGCCGGTCCATGCCCAGAGTAAATTTTTGTATTTTCAGGAAGCTTTGCTAATTTTTTTAAGGAAATAGATAGGTTTTTTTCCGAACCATAAGGCAAATCAGTGCGGCCAACTCCATCGGCAAAAAGAGTATCGCCGGTAAAAAGAACTTTTTCTTTTGGGGAATACAAACAGATACTTCCTGGTGTATGGCCGGGGGTAAGAATAACTTTTAATTTCTGCCGGCCGAATTGAATATATTTTTCTTTTAAATCTTTTACTTTTTCCGGCGGCTTTTCAATTATTTTTCTTTTGAGCCAATATTGAGCTGATTTTTGCATATAATCAGCCATAAATTTATCTTTAGGATGAAGTGATAACGACAGATCAAAAGCTAAAGTTAATTCCCAGGCCGCTAAAATATGGTCAAAATGTCCATGGGTGGCAATAATATGCTTAAGTTTTAAATTTTGCTTTAAAATTTGTTCGGAAATAAAATTTGCTTCATCTGCCGGATCAATCACAGCCGCCTCGCCTGTTTCCTCAAAAACTAAGTAGCAATTAGTTTGCAGTTCTCCTAAGACAAAAGTCTGTATTTGCATCGTCTTGTTTTAATATTATGGGGCAAAAGATGTCTCTCGTGTTTTTTATCAGCGGACTCTTTTTTTCATTTTTTCCTTAAGCCAAGCCTGAACCCTGGAATCATGATTTCGGGAAGCTTCGACAAGCTCGGCTCTTCTTTTTCCGATTGCGATTCTTCTTTTTAGAGAATTTTCCGGTAATTGCCTTGTTCCGATTAAAGACAATTCGGCTAGATGTGGGTCAATAAGGTCATGGAGAGCCTTGCCAGAGTCAGTATAAAACCCCCGGCTTACCAGGTCTTCAGCCATTGGTTTCCCTGAAGCTATAATCATGCTTGGGGAACCGAGTAATCCCCAAGTTTCCTTTCCATAATCCCCGGCAAGCTCTATTATTCTTCTGTCTCTTGACTCCTCTGGAAGTGTACTTTTTAGCGTCCAGATTTTTCTGGCTGCTCGTTGGCTAGCATAGACGGCTGCCTCTCTGTCTTTGGCTTCTTTTCGTCCCGGCAAGAAAGCGAGCCTAGAATCTGGAGAAAGATGATAAAAACTGTATCTTCTATCCCAAGTTCCATCTATCCTGTCTTTTAATGTTTCTTGAGGAGGCGCTTCTCCAACTTCGCTCATTAAAAATATGATAGCTGTTGGACTAAAAAAAGTCAATGCTCTATTTACTCTTGCTATTGGAACTTATACCGCGTATACTTACAGTCTATTAGAATATTATATTTACAAATTTACAAATACAAATAGAAAGATATATTGATGAGAAATTTTAGGGATAATAATAGATCAGGAAACAGAAGAGACTCAGGAAGGCCAGCAATGCATGATGCTGTTTGTGATGAATGCGGCAGAAATTGCCAAGTGCCTTTTCGGCCTAGTGGAGATAAGCCCATTTACTGCAGTGACTGTTTTGAAAAAAGAGGCGGAGGAGACGAGCGAAAGCCTGACCGCAGGGGCTCTTATAGGCGAGATTTTGGCGGCCGGGATTCAAATAGGTCATCGTTACCAAGAGGTCCAAATGAGCAAAGCATAAACAAGCTTTCCCAAAACATAGAGGCCCTTAATGCTAATCTTGCCAAGATCATAGGCTTGCTGGAAGACAACAAAAAACCAGAAAAACCTAAGAAGTCCAAAAAAGCGAAAAAGAAGTAGCATTAAAAGCAAGAAGATTCAGCAGATGTTAAAAAAAATTAAGTCGGCCGGAGCATTGGTGTTTGAAAAAGGCAATTAAAATTATCAAAAAAGAGAAATTAGAATTGCAGGCTTGTTTTTTTGTAGACTTCTTAAATGAGTAAGGTTAATAATGAGCGATTGCATGAGGTAGTAATCACAGCGATTGTGATTGATTAGAGATGGCAAATATTTAATTACTCGGCGGGCTCCTTCAAAAAAAAGATTTCCTGGTTAAATGGACAGTACCCGGAGGAAAGCTAGAAATTAGTGATTATATTGATCTTCCTAAAGAGACAGAGTTTTACTGGTATAACGTTTTGGAAAAAGTTTTAAAAAGAGAAGTTAAAGAAGAAGTGGGGATTGAGATCAAAAATATAGAATATGTGACTAGTTTAGCTACTATACATGATGATGGAAACCCTTCTTTGTTTTTCTTTTTCGGCGACGGAATCGATTTTTCCCAGATGTTACTATATTTTGCCCCTTGACAAAGATTTAATAAATTAGTATTCTTTAGAGACCTAGACCTGAGGTGCAGGTAAGAAAAAGCTAATGAAAAACGATAATCAAAAAGTGTTAACTAATTTTAAAAAAGCCAAAAGTCATATTGCAAAGATTATTCAGATGATGGAAGAGGATCAATATTGCATTGATCTCATGCAGCAGAATTTAGCTGTTATCGGCCTTTTGCGATCAGCTCATCAGCAGTTAATGAGAAATCATCTTAATACTTGTTTCAAAGAAGCCATGCAATCTAAAAACGAAGTCAGAAAGCAAAAAATGACGAAGGAGATACTGCAGGTTGCTAATCTTTTTAATCGTTAATAAAAGATGAACAAGAATATTTTAACTTTTCTTTTGGTAGGGGCAATGATTTCTTTGGCTATTTTTTTTGGCTTACAGGGTTTTTCTAGGCCGAATAAGAACGAACAGATATCGAGCTCTTCACCAACTTCTGTTGCTTCTCCCCAAAAGACAGTTTCTTTGGATGATGACCCAGTCTTGGGAGATAAATCCGGGGCGAAAGTAGCAATCGTAGAATTTAGTGACTATGAGTGTCCTTACTGCAAGCGTTTTTACGAGCAAACTCTTGGTCAAATTAAAGAGAATTATATTCACACGGGTAAGGCAATTTTAGTTTTTCGCGACTTGCCTCTGGATTTTCATAACCCGGCTGCTTTAAAAGAAGCCATCGCTGGCGAATGTGTTCAGGAGCAAAGCGGAGACGAGGTTTATTTTCTCTATCATGATCTACTATACCAAAATACTGCCGGCAACGGGCAAGGAATGGCTGAAGATAAATTAATTAATTTGGCCAAGAGTTTGGGAATCGACGGCCAAAAATTAATCAACTGTTTAGACAATAAAGATCTTGCTGTGGAGGTAGAAAAAGATAAAACTGATGCGGCTAAAGCTGGAATTTACGGTACTCCGGCTTTTGTTATTGGTCGGCTAGATGAGAGCGGTCAAGTAAGTGGCACTTTCGTAAACGGTGCTCAGCCCTATTCAGTTTTTGAGCAAATAATTCAGAATTATTTAAGCGAATGAAAAAAAAGATTATTGTTTCTTCTTTTGTTTTGCTAACTCTTTCTATTTTGTTTTTTGGCCTTAGTTATTCCTCGCAAGAAAAATCAGATTCTATAAATAGACAAATAGAGCTAGCCATTGAAGAAGCAGCAGCCGCTGGTGATTATCGCTGTTGCATTAGGCCGGCTTGTACAATGTGCTATTTAGAAGCCAATCAATGGAATAACCACAAAGCCGGAACATGTGCCTGTGATGATCTTATATCTCAAGGTCAAGACCCTTGTCCTCAATGCCGTCGGGGCTATTGCCGGGCGGACTCTGAATGCTCCTTATAAGTTGACTATCTAAGCTGAAGTTGCTAAAATTAATCCATTATTGACTTATCGTATTAAAGAAAGAGGGGCGCTTGTGGTCGCCCTTTTTTTGAATAATCTATCTAAAAAATGGCTATAAGAAAGCTACCGAAAACTGAATTTGCCGCTGCTGTCGCCCAGATAGCCGGAGAGCGAAAAATTGATCCGGAGGCTGTAATTGAGTCAGTGAAGCTTGCCTTAGTAGCGGCTTTTAAAAAGGACGCCAATGAGCAGGGTGAGGATATTGATCTTGAGGCAGACTATGAAGTAAAGCTGGATGCGGATACCGGAGGAGCTCGGATTTTTTTGCTAGAAGGGAAAAAGGAAAAAGATGTTACTCCTCCGGGCTTTGGCAGGATTGCCACTCAAACCGCCAAACAGGTGATCATGCAAAAAATTAGGGAAGCGGAAAAGGAAGCTCTTTTTTTTCAATATGAGAGCCGGTTGGGCAGTTTGGCTAACGGCACTGTTTTGCGAATTGAGCACAATCGAGTTATCGTGGGAATAGGCAAAGCAGAGGCAGTGATGCCCAAAAGAGAGCAAGTGCGTACTGAAGACTATCAGCCGGGAAGACGGATGACTTTTTTGATTAAAGAAATTGGTGAAGATGAAGGAAAAAAAGAAATTATTGTTTCTCGAGCGGATCCGAAACTGGTAATAGAGCTTTTTCGCCGGGAAGTGCCGGAGGTATCTTTGGGTAGTGTTTACATAGAAAAAATTTCCCGTCAGCCGGGGAAAAGAAGCAAGGTGGCGGTAGATTCTGAACAGCCAGGCGTAGATCCGGTTGGATCCTGTGTAGGCCAAAAGGGAATTCGGGTTCAGGAAGTAATTAGAGAGCTGGGTGAGGAAAAAATAGATATTATTCCCTATTCAGATGACATTTCTCAATTTATTCTTTCCGCTCTTTCTCCGGCCGAAGGTGGGGAAGTTTTAGAATTGGATAAAGAAAATAAGCAAGCTAGGGTAATTGTTCCCGATGACCAGCTGGCTTTGGCGATTGGCTCTGGTGGAGAGAATATTCGTTCCGCCGGAGAGCTGGTTGGATATGATATAAAGGTAGTGTCTGAGGCTGAGTTAGGTAAGAAAACCACCAAGAAAGCGAAAAAATGAATGAAACTAGACCACCTGTTGTTGCCATTCTGGGGCATGTTGATCACGGAAAAACAACACTTTTAGATAAAATCCGCAAAACTAATTTAGCCAAGAGAGAGTCTGGAGGAATTACTCAGCATATTGGTGCGTATCAGATAGAGTTTGCTTCGGGCAAGGGAAAGTCACAAAAAGTTACTTTTATTGATACTCCTGGCCATGCGGCTTTTGCCAAAATGCGTTCTCGAGGCGCCCAAGCTACAGATTTGGCAATTTTGGTAGTAGCTGCTGACGAAGGAGTGAAAGAGCAAACTCGGGAAAGTTTTTCTCATATTAAAGCAGCTAAAATTCCTTATTTAGTGGCGATTACTAAAATTGATCTTCCAAAAGCTGAGGCTCAGAAAATTAAAGAGCAGCTGCTTGATATGGATATAGAGTTAGCGGAAGCAGGGGGTGAGGTTCCGGCGGTTTCGGTTTCCGGCCTTACCGGAGAAGGTGTTTCGCAGTTGCTAAAAGAAATTATTTCTTTAGCTGAAAAAGCAAGCTTAGAGGCTGATAAAGAGGCGGATTTTCAGGGCATAGTTATTGAATCTTCTAAGGATTCACGAAGAGGCGCGCTTAATACTGTTTTAGTAAAAAGTGGAACTTTAAGGGTCAAAGATGAGCTTATAGTTAATGGCAGCTCAGTTACAGTTCGGGCTTTATTCAATGATTTGGGAAGGCCGGTAGATTTAGCAGTGCCCTCTGACCCGGTAGTGGTTTTGGGTTTATCGGAGCCCCTAGAAGCAGGAAGCATAATTGGCAAGGAAATTAATATTAAAAAAGAGAAGAAAAAAGAGGAGGAGAGAGAAAAAGACATTTTCGCTAAAAAAGAGAAAAAATTGACCTTGTTGATAAAAGCAGACGCTCAAGGCACGCTGGAGGCGATCTTAAATAATTTGCCTTCCGACGTTCAGATAGTTCATTCGGGTATTGGCGAGGTAACTGATTCTGATGTATTTTTGGCTCAAGCCAGTGGTCTAGAGATAATTGCTTTTCGGGTAAAAGTTCATTCTTCGGCTAAAAGACTAGCGGCGGATAATGGGGTCTTAGTAAAAGAATTTGCTCTTATATATGAGCTTTTAGAAGATGTAGACAGATCAGTATTGCGCTTGCTTTCTCCGGATATAGAAAAAGAAATAGCGGGGCAGGCAGAAATAGTAGCGGAGTTTGAGATAGACAAAAAGAGAGTGGCCGGCTGTCGTGTAACTCAAGGAGAAATTAATCGCCAGCAGACAGTAGCCATCAAGCGGAGCGAGACTGTTCTAAAAGAAGAGGTAAAGATTTCCTCGATGAAGCACTTAAAAGAAGATATTTCTTTGGCTAAAAAGGGTCAGGAATTCGGGGTTACTTTCTCTCCCTTAGTTGACTTTAAAATTGGAGATGTTATAATATCCTATAAATAAAGATATTAGGAGATGGAAATTCAAAAATCATTTACCGATCTTAATCCCTTAATTGCCAAGGCAAACAAAGTGGCCATTCTAGTTGGCGGCCAGGAATATGATCAGTTAGTTGCGGGTGCTTCTTTAGCCTTGAGCTTAGAAAAGAGTGGCAAAAAGGTTGATTTTTTTGTTTCCCAGGAGCCTGGGGAAAACGCCAGCGGTATTCGGGGTATTGAAAGAGCGAGAACGGATTTTGGCCAAAAAGATTTACAGGTAGTTTTTAACTACCCTCTTTCCAAGATAGAGAAGGTTTCTTCTCAAGAAGAGGGAGACAAGTTAAAGCTTATTGTAAAAGTGAAACCGGAAGCTGAGTCCATCAATACTAATCAAGTTCAGATTATTTCTCAGGACTTAAACTTTGAGGTAGGAATTGTAATAGGCGAAGAAAGCAACTTCTCCAACTTTTCCCAGTTTTGTCAAAAGGGAAACTGGATTTGGCTGGGCAGGGAAGCAGAGGAAAAAGACTGGGCCAAAATTTCTATCGGACAAAATAATACTAGTTTTTCAGAAATAGCCGCAAGGGTTATTCAAGGCCTGGGGCTTCCTTTTGAACGGGATATTGCCAGCAACCTATATGAGGGGATTAAGTCGGCTACTGTTTCTTTTGCAAATTTAACTACTTATAAAACCCTAGAAACAGCCGCTTTATGTTTAAAAGTAGTCCAAGGAAACGGTGGCCCAAAAGCATCTTTTGCCAGCCAGGTGCCTATTGATAAAGTAGAAAAAAAAGAAGGATCTTTGCCCTCGCCCAAGATTTTCAGGGGTGCAACCACTCCACGGATATAAAATAGCCCCTTGTTGGCAAACTTCTATTTTTTCTGGTAAAATCTTAATCGCACTTATTTTAGATAATTTTAATAAGAATGGCCATTAGCAAAGAAGGAAAAGAAAATATAATTAAAAAATATGCTCAGGCAAAAACTGATACCGGTTCGCCGGAAATTCAGGTTGCTCTTTTAACTGAGGAAATTGAGAAGCTAAAAGAACATCTTGATCAGCATAAAGCAGACACGGCTGCCAAAAGAGGTTTATTAACTAAAATTGCTAAAAGAAGAAGATTGCTTCGCTATTTAGCTTCCAGGAGTGAAGATCGCTACGAAAAGCTCATCAAATCTCTAAAACTACGAAAATAATGGATAATAATAAAACAGAGGTCTTTAAGTTAAAAGATAAAGAAATTACCTTTGAAATAGGAAATCTAGCTCTTCAGTCTAATGCGTCGGTAATAATTAGCTGCGGCGGCACGGCGGTATTAGTGACTGCGGTTGCCAGCAGAAACCCGACAGATTTAGATTATTTTCCCTTAAATATTGAGTATATTGAACGTCTTTATGCGGGGGGGATTATAAAGGGAAGCCGTTGGGTGAAAAAAGAAGGCCGGCCTAGCGATGAGAGTATACTTTCTGCCCGTCTAATAGATCGCTTTTTGCGCCCTCTTTTCCCAAGCGGATTTAAGAATGAAGTTCAGGTTGTGGTTACTCTTCTTTCGGTTGATCACGAGAATGATTCAGTAGATTTAAGCTTACTGGCCGCTTCGGCCGCTATTCACTTATCTGATATTCCCTGGAACGGGCCGGTGGGCGTAGTGCGGGTTGGGGCTAAAAACGGCTCTCTTTTTGCTTTCCCCACAGAAAAGGAAAAGGAATTTTCTGATTTGGATTTAGTGGTGGCTAGCGGAAAACAAGGAGTAGTAATGTTGGAAGCGGGAGCCGAGGAAATAGATGAAGAAAAGTTTTTTAAGGCTGTAGAGTTTGGCGTGGATCAAGGCAAGCTGATTATTGATTTTTTGGATCAGTTAAGAGAGAAATACGGCAGCAAAAAGATGGTTTATCAGTCTAGTGATCCGGACCCGATTTTGATAAGCAAAGTCGAAAAGGAAGCAGGTAGTAAAATTAAAAAACTAGTAGAAGGCTTGGGAGAAAATAAAAGTGACGAGGCAGAAATTTCTTCTCCTGTCATTGATCAATTAGCAGAAATAACAGAAGAAGCAAGACTTTCTTTGGGAGAAGAAGCTAAAGGATTAGTTGTTCGCGATATTGTTCAGAGTTTATTCAAAAAGAAATTCAGAGAGATGGTTTTGGGAGGCAAAAGGGTTGGGGGCAGGGGCTTAACAGAAATTAGACCTTTGTCGGCCAAAGTCGGAATTTTGTCTCGGACGCATGGCTCTGCTACTTTTCAGCGCGGTTTCACCAAGGTGCTTTCTGTAGTTACCTTGGGAGCTCCCTCATTGAAGCAGCTTATTGAAAGCCCTGCAGGAGAAGAGTCTAAAAGGTATATTCATCATTATTTTATGCCTCCTTATTCTGTGGGAGAAACCGGCAGAATGGGTGGGTTTAATCGCCGGGAAATAGGGCATGGGGCCTTAGCGGAAAGAGCTTTGCTTCCAGTTATTCCCAATGAAGAGAAATTTCCTTATACTATTAGAGTAGTCTCGGAAGTTATGTCTTCAAACGGGTCAACATCTATGGCTTCAGTTTGTGGCTCAACCCTGGCTTTAATGGATGCCGGAGTTCCTATTTCTGCTCCGGTAGCGGGAATTTCTATTGGCATGATTTCTCTTAAAGATGATTTTGTTTTGCTAACTGATATTGCTGGCCAGGAAGATTTTAATGGAGATATGGACTTTAAAGTTGCCGGAACTCAAAAGGGGATTTGCGCTGTTCAAGTGGATATCAAAACAGAAGGTTTATCTTTAGAAATTATTTCCCAGTCTTTGAAAAAGGCAAAAACAGCTCGGGAGCAAATCCTTGAGGCGATGCATCGGGCGATAGATAATCCACGATCTAAGTTATCCGTGTACGCTCCCAAGATTATCGTTTTGCATATAAAGCCCGAAAAAATCGGGACATTGATTGGGCCTGGAGGCAAAACTATTCGCCGAATTATTGAGCAAACCCAGTGCGAAATTGATGTTGAAGACGATGGCTCAGTAACTATTACCGGGGTAGATCAGGAAAAAGTAAAACAGGCAGTTGATGAAGTTGATGGGCTGACTCGGGAGGTTAAGGTTGGCGAGGAGCTGCCGGGCGAGGTTAAAAGAATTCAGGATTTTGGGGCATTCGTAGAGTTTCTGCCCGGGCGCGAGGGCCTGGTTCATGTTTCAAGGATTAGCTCTGGCTATATCAGTCACCCTAGCGATGTTTTAAAAATTGGCCAGAATCTACAAGTGAGAGTGCGGGAAATTGACCAGATGGGGAGAGTTAATTTAGAGCCGGTTAGCCCGCTTCCCGGTTCTCCTAACCAAAGACCAGAAAGAAAGGCTCCTTTTGATCCGCGCCGTAAAAGCCAATATTTGGCAAGAGAGCAGAAAAGAAGAACAAGAAGTCCTCGGCGTTAGCAGCTGCTTAGCAGCTTGCGGCTTTTCCCCATCTTGTGTATAGTAAATTGAGAATAAAATAAATGGAAAAAAGTGAATTATTGGAGAAAGAGCTAAATCAGTTGACTAGTCAGATTAACTCTTCATCGTTGCCCGAAGAACTTTCGCAAAAAGCGGTATCTATGGTAGATCAGCTCCGCTTAAGTTGGGAAATGGGGAATTTTATTGACAATTTGCAGAGAGTTAAGTCTTATATCGGCTGGGTTACGGCTCTCCCTTGGAAAAAAGAAACAGAGGATAGTCTGGATATAAAAAAGGCCAAAAAGATTTTAGACGATCGTCACTATGCTTTGGACCAAGTTAAAATAAGGGTACTGGAATACTTATCTGTGCTGGCTTTGCAAAAAGAAAGAGGAGTGGAGGATATTGCTCGGGCGCCAATTTTGTGTTTTGTGGGCCTAGTAGGAACCGGGAAGACAACGATTGCTGCTGCTATTGCTGAGGCCATGGGGAGGGCGTATATTCGTATCCCCTTTGGCGGCTTGGGCGATGCATTGTATTTGCGGGGTCAGTCTCGGGTTCATTTGGAAGCTGAGCCTGGTCAGGTAATCAAAAAAATAGCTCAAGCTGGCTCCCGAAATCCGGTGATTTTACTGGATGAAATTGATCGGGTAGCGGACGAGGCCTTGAATACAATTATGGGGGTTTTAGTCGAATTGCTTGATCCAGAGCAAAATTCCCATTTTACTGATTATTATCTTGACCATCCCTTTAATTTATCTTCTGCTCTATTTATTGCTACGGCTAATAATACCCGCCGGATTGCTACGGCGGTTTTAGATCGGCTTGAACCAATTCAGATGCCTTCTTACTCTGATGAGGAAAAAATTATTATTGGGCGGAGATATCTTCTTCCCCGGGCTCTTAAAGAAGCAACAATGAACGAAAAAGAATTAATAATTGCCGAGGAGTGCTGGCCAAAGATAGTTCGCCCTTTGGGTTATGATGCGGGAGTAAGAACTTTGAAAAGAACAATAGAGGGAATGGTGAGAAAAACAGCGAAAATTATTGTTGAAGGAAAAAGTAGAAGCGTTGGGGTAAATATGGAAAATATTAAAGAGTTTTTGCCTACCTGGTGAACATATGGATAAATTAAGAATTATTGCTTTAGGAGAGTTTAGCCGGGTAACCGGAAATTTGTTTGCTTATCATTATTTACCTAATGGCCAGGAGCAAAATGACCAGATTCTCCTTGTTGATTGTGGATTAAGCTTTGTCCAGGAAGATAATCCGGAGGTAGAGTGCCTTGGGCCGGATATTAGCTATTTAGAACAAAGAAAAGAAAAAATCTTGGGCTTGGTCTTAACTCATGGCCATGAGGACCATATTGGCTCATTAGCCAGTGCTTTGCCTAAAATTGGCCCCTTTCCTATTTGGGCTACGAAGCTGACTGCCGCTTTGTGCAATTCTAGACTGGAAGAGAGTAATGTTAATGCTAGTTTTCGGTTAATTAATACCAGCGAGTCTTTTTCTTTGGGCTGTTTTGATCTCACTCCTATTCGAGTAACTCATTCTCTTCCGGAGACTCATCACTTTTTTATCAAAACGCCAGTTGGTAATTTTTATCACGGTGCAGATTTTAAATTTGATTTAACTCCTCCGGATGGGATTAAGCCTGAGTTGGCAAAAATTGGCCAGCTTTGCAGGGAGCCGGTTTTAGCTTTACTTTCCGATTGTTTGGGTGCAGAGAAAAAAGGGTATTCTCCTTCAGAGTCGGTCCTTAACGAAATGTTTGAGCAGGAGATCGGCAAAGCCAAGGGGAGGGTGTTTGTTACAGCTATTTCTTCTAACTTTTACCGATGGCAAAAAGCAATAGAGGCGAGTATAAAAACAGGCCGGAAAATTGCCATGGTTGGTTATTCAATTCGCAAGAATCTTCAGATTGCTCGCTCCTTGGGCTATTTGCATCTTGGCAAAAACACGATTATAGACGAGAGAAGAATTAAAAGAATCCCTGATCAAAGATTAACTGTTTTGATCGCCGGCAGCCTTGGCCAAGCGGGTTCCAGTCTAGACAGGGTTTCAATTGGAGAGCATCGTGTTAAGGTTAAAAAAGGAGATAAATTTATCTTCTCCTCTCCTGACTATATACCCGGCACCTCGGCGGCTATTTTTCAGATAATCAATAATCTAATTGAACAGGGTGCTGAGGTAGTTTATGAGGAGCTGGGTGAAGAGCTGCATGTTTCTGGTCACGGTTACCAAAAGGAGCTGGCTTTGCTTATCGGTTTAACTTCGCCCCGTTTCTTATTGCCTATCGGGGGGGAATGGCGCCACCGTCGGCAGTACGCAAAATTGGCGGAAAAGATGGGATACTCGTCGGAGAGAATTCTTCTTCCGAAAGAAGGGACATTTCCAACTTTTACTAAAGGCGGGCTAGTTGATTTCAATTTTAAACTTAGTTTGCAACTCCGGCCCCTAGCTGGCTAAAATAAAGGGAGGCTTTCTTTTGAAAAACAATGGCAAAAAAACGTAAGGCAAAAAAACAACCAGGCTTTTTCGGCGGCTTGAAAAAGAAAACTCTGCTCTCTATTATTTCTTCCTTGTTTATTTTGGCTAGCCTTATTCTGATTTTTTCATTTGGGCAAAAAGGACTATTTTTAATTGAGATTAATCAGCAATTAATCGCTCTTCTTGGTCCTGTTTCTATCTTAGTTCCTTTTTGGTTATTGGCAATTGGCCTTTTTTTGTCTCGTTTTAGCACTCCGTTTAAGCAGCTATATGTGCTTTTAGGTTCTTTTTTAGCCATTCTTTCTTTAGCTGGTCTATCCCAAAGCGGTTTAGTTGGCCAAATGATGTGGCAGGAACTCCGCTTGTTAATTACCGGCTTTGGGGCTTTTTTTCTGCTATTTTTTGGCTTTTTAATTAGTTTAGTTATCCTTTTTAATACCTCCTTAGATCAGCTGATAAAATTTAGCCTTGATATTTTCTGGCAAATAAAAAGTAAACTTTTCTCTGGCCCCTTGATGCCCAAAAAGGCGGTTTTTGTGACCCAAAAAAATGAAACTAAGGCTAGTCCGCCGCAGCTAAATCTTGAAGAAAGCAAGAAAGAGGAAGAGCTGCTTAGCCCAACTCCTTCTTTGAAAAATAAGATTTGGCGTCATCCTCCTTTGGATGTATTGGAAGATGCGATAGGGGGTGAAGCGGATCGGGGAGATGTTAAGGCAAATGCCAGTGTAATTGAAAAAACTCTTGATTCTTTTGGTATTATGGCTCGAGTGGGGGAAATTAATAAAGGGCCGGCTGTTACTCAGTATGCTCTGGAAGTGGCTTTGGGGACAAAGCTTTCTAAAATTACTGCCCTTTCCAATGACCTGGCCCTGGCCCTGGCTGCTCCTACTGGCCAGATAAGAATTGAAGCGCCTATTCCTGGCCGCTCATTCGTAGGCATTGAAGTTCCGAATCGGGGGTTACAGATGGTGGGCTTAAGACAAATGCTCCAAAGCGATCTTCTTTCTGAATCTGTTTCAAAATTGGCTGTTCCTCTGGGCTTGGACGTTTCCGGAAATTTTCGGGTGGCAGATATAAGCAAAATGCCCCATGTTCTTATCGCTGGGCAAACGGGATCAGGAAAAAGTGTTTTAATGAATGCCTGGATTGCTACCTTGCTTATGCGCGCTACCCCGGATGAGGTAAGAATGATTTTAGTAGACCCCAAAAGGGTTGAAATGAATTTATATAACGGCGTGCCTCATTTGCTTTCGCCGGTAATTCACGAACCGGAAAAAGTGGTTTCTGCTCTTAATTGGGCTATTAAGGAAATGGATCGGCGCTATAAACTCTTTTCTGAAGTGGGGGCGCGGAATGTGGAAAGCTATAATGAAACATCGGGCTTAGAGGGTTTGCCTTATATTCTTATTTTCATTGACGAGCTGGCAGATATTATGCTTTATGCTCCGGCTGAAGTAGAAGATTCTGTTTGCCGGATTGCCCAAATGGCTCGGGCTACCGGCATTCATTTATTATTAGCAACCCAGCGCCCTTCGGTGGACGTTCTTACCGGTTTAATTAAAGCCAATATTCCGGCGCGTATTTCCTTTGCGGTGGCCAGCATGACTGACTCTCGGGTTATTTTAGATACCCCTGGAGCAGAGAAGCTGCTGGGCCGGGGGGATATGCTTTTTATTCCCCCTGATCAAGCTAAGCCTTCCCGGATTCAGGGTCCGTTTGTTTCAGACAAAGAGGTAAAACGACTAATAGAATTTTTGAAAAAAGAGGGCGAGACAGTGTACGACGAAAGAGTAATTACTCAGCCGGTTCCGGTATCCGGTACAAAAACTTATGTAGTTAATGGTGAAGAAAGGGATGAGCTTTTTATTAAGGTAGCTCAATTGATTATTGGAGAGAAAAAGGCTTCAGCTTCTTTGATTCAGCGCCGACTCAAGGTTGGGTATGCGCGGGCGGCGCGAATATTAGATCAGTTGGAAATAGCGGGAATAGTAGGGCCGGCTCAAGGTTCTAAGCCAAGAGAAATATTAGTCGCCAATCTTCCGCCTGAGCTCCAGGCTGAAAGTTAAGCGAGACAAATAATGGACAGAGCAAGCGAGATTTTTAAAAGGACTCGGCTGGGGAAAAACATTTCCTTAAAAAAGGTAGCTGAAGAAACTAAAATTCCCCGCCAATACCTTGAGGCAATTGAGAAGGAAAACCAGAAAGTTTTCCCAAATTATGATTATGCTCAGCTTTATGTTCGGGACTATGCTGCTTTTTTAGGTCTTTCACCCTTAAGGCTGGTTAGGATATTTCGTAGAGACTGGGAAGGAGAAGCGGCAGCTAATTTAGAAATTAGAAAAAGAAATATATTTTTGGAAAAAGCGCCGCTGTTAACAAGTAGCACTTTAGTGGCTGGCTTCTTGATTGTTTTGGCGGTTATTTATCTAGTTAGGCAATACGTAATTTTTAATTCACCCCCAAAGCTTTCGGTCCATGCTTCTTGCGGGTCTGAGAAAGTTTTAGTGGAAGGAAAAACCAGTAAAGAAGCGGCGGTAAAAATAGATGGACAGGCTGTACTGGTTTCTCCAAGGGGAGAGTTTAGCAAAGAAGTAAATTCTTATCAGGATGAAGACATCACGATAGTTTCTCAAAGCCCGACCGGAAAGATAAGCGAAAAAGTAATTGAACCCAATTGCCCCTGATTAACCCTCTTGATTTTTCCTTCTTTTTTTTACCAAAAAAACCCTTGACCAAAGAAATAGTCTCTAAACCCCGCTCTAGTCCCTTAATCATCCCGCCTAAAAACTCCGCCGGCTCGCTGAGTTTAGCCGTAAAATTTTCCAGATTATCAATCGTCTGATTTAAATTTTTAATCGTACTCCTGATTTCCCTTAATACCAGCACTATCCAAATTCCGATAATTACAAAGATTATTGTCAGCAAAGATAAGCTGGCAATAAAAATAATTTGCACAGTGTTGTCCATATTTTTACTCTAAAGAAAAAAGTGAAAAAAAACTGGGCGAGAATTTTTCCGGAATTTTTTTGGGAGCGCTAATTGGTTTTACCATTGGTTTCTTGTTAAAAGAAAAAGATAAAGAAAAGCTAATTGCTTTATTAAAAGAAAAACTGGAAGAAGCGAGCCGGGATGCAAAAGAGAAAATAAAAGAGCCTCGCAAAAGAAAATTCTTTACTCATAAAGGAGCTTAATAGAAATTTTGCTTGATTGTCAGACGCTTTGGCTTTGTATATAATTAAGTATGGCGAAAATTACTGCCAAAGAGCTGAAGGACAAATATTTTAAATTTTTTAAAGATAGAGAACACAAAGTTATTCCCTCCGCTCCCCTTATTCCGGAAAATGACCCTTCTACTCTTTTTATTTCTGCAGGCATGCAGCCGCTTGCTCCTTACTTGCTCGGTGAACCTCATCCTTTAGGAAAGAGGCTCGTAAGTATTCAAGAAGCAGTTCGCACAGTGGATATTATTGAAGTAGGTGATGGTTTTCATCATACTTGGTTTGAGATGTTAGGAAATTGGTCATTGGGAGATTATTGGAAAGAGGAATCTTTGCTTTGGAGCTATGAATTTTTGACTAAAAACTTAAAAATTGATCCGCAAAAAATTTCTGTTAGTTGTTTTGGGGGGAATCAAAATGCGCCTCGAGATAACGAATCTGCTAAAGTTTGGAAAAAGCTAGGGATTCCCCAGGAAAGAATTTGTTTCTTTGGAAAAAAGGAAAATTGGTGGGGTCCTGCAGGAACAACTGGACCTTGTGGTCCCGATTCAGAAATATTTATCAATACCGGAAAAAAGAAATGCTCTCCTGGCTGTAACCTTTCTTGTCAATGTGGCAAATATATTGAAATTTGGAATAATGTTTTTATGGAATACAATCGCAAAGCGGACGGGAGTTATGAAAAATTAAAACAAAAAAATATTGATACGGGTATGGGATTGGAAAGAATGATCGCAATTTTAAATGGATTCGGTGAAGATGATTACAGAACTTCTGTTTTTGCTTCTTTAATTAATATAATTGAAAAACTGTCGGGCAAGATCTATGTTAACGGGGAACATCAGCGGGAAATGAGGATTATTGCCGATCACTTAAGATCGGCAGTGTTTATTGCTGCCGACGGAGTGGAGCCGGGCAATAAAGAGCAAGGTTATGTTTTGAGAAGGTTAATCAGAAGAGCGGTTCGACAGGGGAAATTATTGGGAGTTGATAAGCCATTTGTTTCTAGAGTAGCTCAGGCAGTTTTTACTAATCAGGATAATTATGGCGGTGAATATCCGGAGCTGGAAAAGGGAAAAGAAGATATTTTAGCTGTTTTTAAGAAAGAAGAAGAAAGATTTAGAGCAACCGTTGGTCGGGGCTTACAAGAAATTGAAAAAATTATTTCTCAAACTAAAGGGAAAACAATTTCAGGTGAAAAAGCCTTTTTTGTTTACGAAACTTTTGGTTTCCCTTTGGAAATGATTATTGAAGAGACAGCCAAGGCTGGAAAAGAGTTAGATGAAAAAGGATTTTTAAAAGCTCTTGAGGCTCATCGAAAGAAATCCCAAACAGCGGCCAAGGGGAAGTTTAAAGGAGGGCTTTCTGGGGATTCTGAAAAAGTAGTTGCTTATCATACTTGTACCCATCTTTTGCTGCAAGTGCTGCGGGAGGTTTTAGAAAAAGAAGTTTTGCAAATGGGCTCCAATATTACTGAGGAAAGATTGCGCTTTGATTTTACTTTTGATCGGGCTTTGAGCGAAAAGGAAGTGAGGGAGATAGAAAAGATCGTCAACCAAAAGATTAAAGAGGACTTGGAAGTAAGAATGAAGGTGGTTGATTTAGACAGGGCATTGAAAGAGGGAGCATTAAGGGTGCCAGGAGTTTCTTATCCTAGTCAAGTTAAAGTTTATTCAGTTGGCGATTTTTCAAAGGAAATTTGCGGAGGACCGCATGTTCGAAAGACAGGAATTTTGGGGAAATTTAAAATATCTAAACAGGAATCTTTGGGCCAGGACAAGAGGAGAATTTATGCGATATTAGAATAATTTAAGATGGAAGAAAAAAAAGACATTTTAGTTTTACTTATCCAAGAAGAATCGGTTAATGCCCTTATTTATCAGCTGGAAGAAGAGGGATTAAGAATTAAAGGGCTAGGCGAAGAGCAAGATTGGGATGGAAAAACTTATGCTTCTTTTGAGCAAGCAGTGGCCGGAAGTTTAGGCAGTCGTCTTCAAAAAAAAGAACTTGGCATTAAGCGAACTTTTTTTGTGATATCGCCTTTTTGGACTTTGGAAGCCCAAAAACTAATGGAAAGTAAGGCAGATTTACTTAAAACCTTGTGCCGGGAATATCGCTGGCCGGCAGGAGGATTTGTGATTGATGACGAGTCTTTAATTTTTCATTTTGAAAAAAAAGAAGAAGTTCCTCCGAGCTTTATTTCCCTTCTTCTTCTTAAAAACGGCTTTCGTCTTTCTTTGGTTCATTTGGGCAAAGTGAAAAAAAGGCTTAAATTAAGTTCGGCTACAGTTAGCGCTCAAAAAATACGAGAAGGTTTGGATCAGCTGGGATTTGAAGGAGTTTTGCCGCCCAAATTTATTATTTGGGGAAAAGCTAGTCAGGAGCTTGAGGAAGATATGCTTTCCTATCCTTGGGTAGACGACAGAGGTGACCTTTTCTTGCACTTGCCCGATATCCAGGTTTTAGATTGGCCGCAGCTGGGGGAGATTCTCAAAGAAATTATTGCTTCTCAGCTGGAAGAATCAGAAGAGCAAAAAGAAAAGACGACTTCAAAAAAGATTAAAGAAAGATATCAGGAGCCAGCTGAAACAGAAGCCCTTCCTGCTGGGTTTTCATTCCAGGACCTTTCTTCGGAAAAAGAAATAAAAGAAGAAGAGAACAAAGAGGAGAAAAAATTATCACCATCGCCTAAGATCAATAAAATAAATATTAACTTCCCTTTTAAAAATAAATTTCTTTTTTTGAGCAGCATCTTTCCTCGTTCCTTGTCCAAAGTGAGGATTGTCTTGGCAATAGGTTTGCTTTTGCTTATGGGCGGATTGTTTGCTTTTGGCTTTTTTGGCTTAAAGCAAGAAGTGGTTTTATACTTAACTCCTCAAGAGCTGGAAAGCGAAAATGAAGTCTCGCTAAGCGCTAAGGCTGTAGTAGGCGAGGATTATTTAATAGCCAGCGAGCTTTCTTATCAAGAGGAAGCAGAAGGGCAGGAAGTAGCTACAGGAACAAATTTAATTGGAGAAAGAGCTTCTGGCAAGGTAGTGATTTATAACCGAACTGACAAGCAGGCGGGCTTTGATCAGGGAACAAAAATTATTGGCCCTAATGACTTAACCTTTTCTCTTCTTGAAGAAGCAAAAGTAGCCTCTAAAACACCGGATCTGGTTTCTGGGGTAGATCGGTGGGGAGAGAAGGCGGCGGCGGTAGAAGCTTTACAGATTGGAAGTCAGTATAACTTGGCTTCGGATAGTCTTTTTAGCATTGAAGGAGAAAAAGAGGGTGATTTTTTGATTCGCAACAAAGAAGCTTTAAGCGGAGGGAGCAGCCGAGAAGTGAGCGCAGTTTCACCGGATGATTTGGTTAGACTAAAGGCGGATTTGGAAAAGAAATTGGAGGCAAAAATAGAACGAGGTTTGGCCGAGCAGGTACAAGAAGGCCAAATTTTTGTAACAGAAACAGCAAAAACGGAAATTATTTCTTTTTTAGCGGACAAAAAGGAGGGAGAAGAGGCTGAAGATTTTTCCGGCCAGCTGGCTCTTAAGTCTTCGGGTTTAGCCATAGACCAGAAAGACTTGGCGGCCTTCGCTCAAAGTAAACTGGCTCCCAAGGTTCCTGAGGGTTTGGAATTAAGTTCCGACGAGCTGGAAATTAAATTTCTTCCTATTGAAGAAACAGAGAGCGGCTTTTTAGGGAAGGTAACTATTAAGGCAAAATTTTATCCTCAGCCTGACCTGAAAGCGCTAAGATCAGATTTAAAAGGACTGGCTCGAAGTCAAGTTTTGGAAAGATTGAAAAAAATACCCCGTGTTTATCGCTATGAGCTAAATACTCCCATAAAACTCTTTTCCTCTTTTCCTTGGCTGCCGTTAAAAGAAAGTAATATTATTGTTAGGGTTGAGCACTAGCTATGAGCCTTTATTATTACCAGAAAAAAGAAGGACTAGGCAGAAGAGAAAGCTGGCCGCCGCTTTATAAAAAAGGTCTTTCCGCTTTCATTTTTGGTTTGGGTACTTTTCTTGTAGGAGCAGCCCTTTACCCTATGGCTAGTTACCAGATAAAATATGCTCCTCGTTTTACTCCTATTTATAGTCCGGTCTCTCAGGACAGCGCTTGGTATTCGGTTCCTTTAGTTTTAGCCAAAGACGCAAAAGACTATACTTTGATTTCCTCTTGGCTTGCTGAAGAGTCGGATGGTAAGCCGATAGCAAACGAGCAGATAGAATACTATTCTTTAGATATTCCGGCATTAAAAATTAAAAATGCGATTGTCCATATAGGCGGAGAGGATCTTAAAAAGGAACTTGTTCAGTATGTTAATACTGCTTCTCCGGGTGAAAATTTTGGCCGCCCGGTTATTTTCGGCCATTCTACTACCTATATGGATCCGGATAATTATATGGCAATTTTTACCGATCTTTATAGATTAAAAACTGGCCCTAGTCCGGATTCTATTATTATTCACTACGACGGTATCCGATATGTTTATCAAGTGGTAGATATTTTTGAGGTTGTTCCCAGCGACCTGAGCATTCTTTCCCAGTATTACGAAGGCAAAGAGCTTTATTTGGTTACCTGCACGCCTCCGGGAACTTATTTGCGCCGACTAGTAGTGAAAGCAAGGTTGGTGGAAGAGTGAAGGTATTGGCAATTGATCCGGGAACGAAAAATATTGGACTGGCTATTGGAGACAATGGAGTTATTGAAACCCGCCCAGAATTAAAAAATTTAGGTCAAAAAACAATGCAGCTAATTAAAGAAATGGTAAAAAATGAGGAAGTAAAGAAGGTCATTGTTGGAATTTCTGAAGGAAAATCAGCTCAATTAAGTAGAAAATTTGCTAAAGAGCTTCGGGATATATTAAAATTAGCAGTGGTTTTAGAAGATGAGACTTTAACAACTTATCAGGCTAGAGTTCTTAAGCCAAAAAGAAAGGCAGTGGATTCGGTGGCTGCGGCTTTATTATTAAAACAATATTGGTTTTTCAAAAAAAAGGGAGGATGGGATGTTTAAAAATATTATTTCGCCAATTCAGGCATGGCTGCTTTCTCAGAATCGTTGTGTGGGCTGTGGTCGGCCTTTAAATAAAGCGGTTAGAAGTAAAAATAAGCAGGGGATGACCAAGGCTACTTGTGGCTGCGGGCGGATTTTTATTTTTGAAAAAAAATCTAAGCACTATCGCCGCGCTCTTTTTGAAGAAGTTTAGTTGTCTTTGCCAGAGGCGCAAATGAAAAAAGCTTATTTATGGGGTATTGCTGTGGCAGTTTTTTTGCTGGCGATTTTATTAGCCGCACTTTCTTGGTATTATTTTCAACCGGCTGACCCCAATTATTCGGGCGGGTCAAAGGTTTTTGTAGTAAAAAAAGGAGAAGGAAGCGGTCAAATTGGAATTCGTCTTCAAAAAGAAAATTTAATCCGTCATCGTTATGCTTTTTGGCTTGCGGTGGAGATCTACGACCTTAACGGCAAATTGCAAGCAGGCAGTTTTCGTCTTCTTCCGAACATGAGCTTAAAGCAAATAGGTTTAGTGCTCACTCAAGGCCGATTGGATCAGTGGGTAACAATTATTGAGGGTTTACGCAGAGAAGAGATCGCTTGGATCTTGGCCCAAAAGATGCCTATCTCGATAGAGGATTTTTTGGTTGCCTCCGAGGGAAAAGAAGGCCATCTCTTTCCTGACACTTACCTTGTCCCCGAGACAGCTTCGGCCGAAAGAGTTGTAGAGATCTTGACTGCTAATTTTGGCCAGAAAACTGAGGGCTTATGGCCAAAAGCAGAAGAAAGAGGCTTAGGCCAAAAAGATGTTATTGTTTTAGCCTCCTTGGTAGAGAGAGAAGCTAAAAGTGATGCGGATAGAAGGATTGTAGCCGGAATTTTGATTAAGCGCTTGGAGAATAACTGGCCCTTGCAGATTGATGCTACGGTTCAGTATGTCAAGGCTGGCAAGGAATGTGTAATAAGCCAAGACTGTCGCTGGTGGCCAACAGTAATTTCGGAAGACCTATCTTTGGAATCAGCTTACAATACTTACAAAAATACTTTTTTGCCACCAGGGCCTATTTGCAACCCTTCCTTGTCTTCTTTGCAGGCAGTAGTTAGTTACCAAACTTCAGACTACTGGTTTTATATTTCAGACCAGCAAGGAGAAATACATTTTTCCAAAACACTAGAAGAGCACCAAGAAAATATTAGAAAATATCTATAATTTTTCTTGACAATAATTTTTAGTATGATATAATGCCGGTTAGGCACAAATTGACAGGCGGACTTACACTAGTGGTCTGCAAATTTTTTAAATGACTAAACCAAAGCGCATTTATGAAGGAAATCAGCTTAAACTACCCAGAGCTCAAGATTTGATTGAAGTCCAAAAGCAGTCTTGGCAGTGGTTTTTAGACCTAGGGTTAAGGGAAATATTTTCTTCTTTATCTCCGATAACTGATTATACCGGCAACAATTGGGAAATTCACTTTAAAGATCTAGAAATAGAAGAACCGAAAATAAGCCCTTCTCGGGCAAGAGAAAAAGGCTTAACTTATAGTCTTCCTTTGAATATAAAGACAAGCTTAACTAATAAAAGAACAGGCAGTGTTGTTGAAGAAGATGTTTTTATTCGAGAAATCCCAACAATGACTCCAGAAGGAACATTTGTAATTGACGGCGTGGAAAGAGGAATTGTTAATCAGCTGGTGCGCTCTCCCGGAGTTTATTTTACGGATACGGATGATCCTAAGACGGGGAGATCTCTTTTTGAAGCGGAAATTAGACCTCTGAGGGGGTCCTGGCTGGAATTTTTAATTGGCCGAAAAGACATAATTTATGCCCGCATTGACCGCCGGCGGAAATTTCCGGCGACGGTTATCTTAAAGTGCTTAGGATTAGTCGATGAAAAGGAGCTAATTAAAAAGTTTTCCGACTTTATTAGGCCTACCTTAGAGGCAGATTCTACCAAGACTCGTGAGGAAGCTTTTTTGGAATTTTACCGGAAAATGAGACCAGGTGAGCCTCTTGTTTTGGAAAATGCAATTAACCTATTTAAAAGTGTTTTTTCTGATATTGCCAACTATGAAATCGGCCGAGTCGGCCGCTATAAGATAAATAAAAGGCTGGGGTTAACTTTTCCCGTTGATGATCCCCGTTATTGGGTTTTGGTTCCCCAGGATATTATCAAGACGATTGAATATTTAATTAAACTGGAGAAAGGCGAGGAGAGAAAGCTGGATGATATTGACCACCTGGGTAATCGGAGATTGCGGTCGGTTGGCGAAATTTTAAGTCAAACAATACTGCGCCGCGCTGCCTCCCGTTTTGAGCGAGGAATTAAGGAAAGAATGAGCTTAGCTAGTACTAAAGACAAAGTTAGGCCTTCTTCTTTGCTTAATTTCCAGCCCTTTTTATCCGCCTTGCTTTCTTTTTTCAAGACTTCTCGCCTTTCCTCAATACTAGACCAGACCAATCCGCTAGCTGAGCTTAGCTTGCTAAGAAAGATTACGGTTATTGGTCCGGGCGGTATTTCTCGGGAAAGGGCCACTTTTTCTATCAGAGATATTCATAGCTCTCAGTATGGCCGGGTTTGCCCGATCAAGTCGCCGGAGGGAATTAATATTGGATTAATGACCTATTTATCCTTGTTTACCCGAGTAAACGAATATGGGTTTTTAGAGACGCCTTATCGGAAAATTAAGCTTATTAAAAAGGGGAGGGAGGCTAAGGTTAAAATAACAGATGAGGTGGTTTATCTTTCGGCGGATGACGAATCTGATTATTACATTACTCATGCCGGAGTAGCTCAGGATAGAGGAGGCTTTCTGAAGCCGGACTGGGTGCCGGCTCGTTACCAGGGGGAATTTATTGAGGTTCCGAAAGAAAAGATACAGCTAATCGATTACTCTCCTCAGCAGGTATTGGGCTTATCCGCTTCCCTAATTCCTTTTGTTGCTCATGATGAGGCTAATCGTGCTTTAATGGGAGCGAATATGCAGTGCCAGGCCGTACCTTTGGTTCAGCCAGAGGCGCCAATTGTTGGCACTGGCATGGAATTTATTTCTTCGCGGGCTATGAATAGAATTGCTCTTTGTCAGGCACCTGGCGTGGTGGACTATGTAGATGCCAAAAAAGTGATAATTAAACCCGGCAATAAAAGAGTAAACGTAGGGCCTGAAGTAGAAGTAAAGGGAGGCAAGCATGTTTATCACCTGTTTAAATATCAGCGCACGAGCCCCAACGATACTTGTTATAACCAACGGCCTTTGGTAGAAGTAGGTCAGAAAGTAAAAGAAGGGAATTTGCTGGCTGACGGGCCAAGCATGGAGTCAGGCGAGCTGGCCCTAGGAAAAAATTTACTTATCGCTTATGCTTGTATTGACGGGTTGGGCTATGAAGATTCTATCGTTGTTTCCGATAAATTAGTAAAAAATGACATTTTAACTTCTATTCATATTAGTGAATATGAGGCTCGGTTGGTGGATACTAAACTAGGTCCAGAAGAGCTTACTAAAGATATTCCGGGAGTTGCCGAAAATGACTTGGCCAGACTGACCGAAGAGGGGATTATTATGATTGGCTCTGAAGTAACCGCAAACGATATTTTGGTGGGCAAAGTGGAGCCAAAAGGAGAAAAGGAGCTTTCGGCCGAAGAAAGACTTTTGCGAGCAATCTTCGGGGAAAAAGCAAAAGATGTTAAAGATACGTCTTTACGGGTTCCTCATGGTGAGGGCGGGATAGTTATTGGGGTAAGAATCTTAGACCGAGAAAAAGGAGATCAGCTTGATCCAGGTGTTAATAAAATTATTAAAGTCGCTGTGGCTCAGTTAAGAAAAATTAGAGAAGGAGATAAAGTCGCTGGCAGGCATGGGAATAAAGGAGTGGTTTCCCGAGTTTTGCCTGAGGCAGATATGCCGCATTTAGCTGATGGCACACCCGTAGATATTGTTATTTCTCCGCTATCGGTAATTGCCCGGATGAACTTGGGCCAAATACTGGAGGCTCACTTGGCCTGGGCAGGGAAAAGATTAGGTGAACAATATACCGTTCCTTCTTTTGAAAAATTAAACGAGGAGACGCTGGTTTCTTTACTTAAAAAAGCGAATCTTCCAGTAGATGGAAAAGTAAAGTTGTTTGATGGCAAAACTGGCTTACCTTATGAACAAAAGGTAGCTGTAGGCGTTGCTTATATCTTGAAACTTCATCATATGGCGGAAGACAAGGTTCATGCTCGGGCTACAGGTCCTTATTCTTTGGTTACCCAGCAACCACTGGGAGGAAAGACACGAATGGGTGGCCAAAGGTTTGGAGAGATGGAGGTTTGGGCCCTGGAGGCACACCGTGCTGCCTATTCTTTACAAGAAATGCTCACTCTTAAATCTGATGACATTGAAGGCCGAGCCGCTGCTTTTCAAGCGATTATTAAAGGGCAGGAAATTCCTGCCCCAACATTGCCGGAATCTTTTAAGGTTTTAGTCAGGGAATTAGCTGGCTTGGGAATCCTAATATCTCCTACCCAGGTAATAGCTGAAAGCGAAAAGGAGTTAGAAGAAAAATAAATGGAATTTGATCAGCATATTGTTGATTTTAAAGGTTTGCGGATTAAACTTGCCTCACCTGAGGAAATTGCTGGCTGGTCACACGGGGAGGTTACTAAGCCGGAAACTATTAACTACCGCACTTGGCGGCCGGAAAAAGATGGATTGTTTTGCGAAAAGATATTTGGGCCGACCAAAGATTACGAATGCTATTGCGGTAAGTATAGAAAAATAAGATTTAAGGGTATTATTTGTGAAAAGTGCGGAGTGGAAGTAACCTCTTCGCGGGTAAGAAGGGAAAGAATGGGCCATATTTCTTTGGTGGTTCCGGTAGTCCATGTTTGGTTTTTGAAAAATTCCCCTTTTCCCTTAACTTCTATTTTAGGAATTCCTCAGAAAGAGCTGGAAGCGATTATTTACTTTGCTCGCTATTTAGTAGTAAATATTTATCCGGATAAAGTCAGTAAGTCTTTGTCTAGTCTTAAAGAAGGGATTCAAAAAAAGCTGGATATCCTTAAAAAGGAGCTTAAAGAAAAAAGCGAAGAGTTGGCAAAAGAGGAAAAAGAAGAGAAGGATGATTTAAAAAAGAGAATCAAAAATCAGGATCAGCGGACTATTGCCCAGCAGGAAGTATCTGTAAATTTCCGACAAAAAAGAAAAAGAATTGAGGAAGAAATAATTTTGGAAAGAGAAAGCTTAAAGGGACTTTATCGTTTACTTAGGGAAAAAATAAAGAAGTTAAAAAGCCAAGATACTATTTCAGAAGAAGAGCTTTTTCATTTTAGAGAGTTTAGAGCAGATGGATTTTTAAAGGTAGGGATGGGAGCGGAGTCCATTTTAGAGACTTTAAAAGAGATTGATTTGCAAAAGCTGGTTAAAAATTTGCGTAAAGATCTAGATGCTACTTCCAGTCAGCCAAGGAAGAAACAACTTCTGAAAAAAATAAGAGTAGTTAATGGCATGATTGAAGCTGGGGTGGATCCTAGCTGGATGATTTTGCAAACCCTGCCCGTAGTTCCGCCGGAATTACGTCCGATGGTTCAATTAACTGGCGGCCGATTTGCCACATCTGACCTTAATGATCTTTACCGCCGGGTTATTAATCGAGATAATCGTTTAAAAAGACTAATTTCTCTGAGCGCTCCGGAAATAATTTTGCGCAACGAAAAGCGGATGCTTCAGGAAGCGGTAGATATGCTTATTGATGTAACCAAGGCCTATCGTCGGGGAATGGCGATTAGGAGACCACCGCGCTCTTTATCTGATATGCTTCGGGGCAAAAAGGGACGTTTTCGAAAGAACTTGCTAGGGAAAAGAGTAGATTATTCGGGACGGAGCGTAATTGTGGTTGGCCCGCAGCTTAAGCTGAATGAATGTGGTTTGCCTCGGGAAATAGCTTTAGAGATTTTCCGGCCCTTTATTTTGCGAGAATTAATGCTTCGGGGGCTGGCTCCAAATATTAAGAGTGCCAAAAACCTTCTTGATCATCGAATTGCTGAAGTTTATGAGATTTTAGAGGAAGCTGTTGAGGGAAAATATGTTTTTCTTAATCGTGCACCTACTTTACATAAGCTTTCTGTTCAGGCTTTTAAACCGGTTTTAACCGATAGCCTAGCTATTCGGCTTCATCCTTGTGTTTGCAAGGGTTTTAACGCTGACTTTGACGGTGACCAAATGGGTGTTCACCTGCCCTTATCCAGCCAAGCCCAGAAAGAAGCTAAAAAGCAGATGGTCTCTACTCGAAATTTGCTTAAGCCGGCAGATGGACGCCCCATCAATACTCCGAGCAAGGAGATGGTGGTGGGCTGCTATTTTGCAACTTCTGTTCAAGAAGCTGATCTTGTAAAGTTGAAAAGGAAAAAGGAAGAGGTGCTTCCGGAGCTTTCCTGCTTTCTTGAGCCGGATCAAGTCATTTCTGCTTTTGAGGGGAATCTGCTAGGCTTAAGACAGCTGATTGGCTTTTGCCTGGAAAAGGAAGGATGGATTCTTACTACTCCGGGCAGAATAATGCTTAATTTACTTCTTCCTGAGAGTTTATGGTTTATTAATGAATCTATTGATAATAGAAAAGTCAGTGAGATTTTGATGGCGGCATTCAAAAATCATTCTCGCAAAGAAATGGTTGCTCTTATTGATAAACTCAAGGATTTTGGCTTTTGGGGAATGAACTTGTCGGGAATTTCTTTGAGCATTTTTGACTGCGGCTCATCTCCTCAAAAAGAGAAAATTATTGCCGAGTCCAATCGGCAGGTAACAGCGATTGAAAAAAATTATCACGAAGGTTTAATTACCGAGGGGGAAAGAAACCAGCTGGTAAGAAATATTTGGCTGGAAACAACGGAAACTATTGCTTCTTTAATTTGGAATTCGCTTTCTCTTGATTCACCCATTAGGATTATGGGGGGAGCTGGGGAAAAAAGAGCGAGCCCAGATCAGATTAAGCAAATTTCCGGAATGCGGGGGCTAGTAGTTGATCCTCTGGGCAATATCGTTGCTTTGCCGACTAAATCCAGCTTTCGAGAGGGGCTATCTGTATTTGAATATGTAACTGGAGCTCGGGGTTCAAGAAAGGGCTTGACAGATACAGCTTTAAAAACCGCAGATGCCGGCTATTTAACCCGCAGACTAGTAGACGTTTCTCATGCTTGTTTAGTGCGCAAGGAAGATTGCGGCACGCGAAGAGGTTTGACCGTCAGGAATAAAGGGCAAAGAAAAGACAATTTTGCCTACCACCTTAGTGGCCGATTCTTAGCAAAAAAAATTATTGATCCGCAAACTAAAAAAGAACTAATTTCTGCCGGAGAAATGATAGATGAGCAAAAAGCTCAATTAATTAAAGAGAAAAAGATAGAATCAGTAGTTGTTCGTTCACCCTTTAAATGTAAAGCGCGATATGGTGTTTGCAGTCGCTGTTATGGTTGGGACTTGTCTAGCCGTAAGCAAGTGGAAATAGGAACGCCAGTAGGAGTGATTGCTGCTCAGTCAATCGGCGAGCCGGGTACTCAACTAACTTTAAGAACCAAGCATTCCGGAGGTGTTTTAGGGCTAGACGTTACCCAAGGATTGCCGCGAGTGCAGGAATTATTCGAAATGAGAACGCCTAGGGCGGCTTCCCCCTTAGTCGAGATTAGCGGGAAAGTGAGCATTAACAAGACACAGAATAATATTAAGGTTAAAATTACTGGCAGCAAAGGCGGGAAAAAAGAAGAAAAAGAATATCTGCTTCCTGCTTCGGCTAATCTTCGGGTAAAAAGTGGGCAAAAAGTTAAAAAAGGCGAAGCTTTAAGCACAGGCTCTTTGGATGTTCGGGATGTAATGAGGTTGTGTGGCTTAAAAGAGGCTCAGCTATATTTGTTAGAGCAAATCCAGGGAGTTTATGAATCCCAGGGAATTGTTATTCATGATAAGCACTTTGAGGTAATTATTAGAGAGATGAGCAGCCGAATTCGGGTTGTTTCTTCTGGAGATTCTGATTTTCTTTTAGGCAGCTATGTGGAAGAACCTGTTTTTGCCCGGGAAAATCGGAAGATAAAGAAAAGCAAGGGGAAATTGGCCAAAGGCAGGCAGGAAATTTTAGGCTTGATTAGAGCCGCTTTGGCCACCGACTCTTGGCTGTCTGCAGCTTCTTTCCAGGAGACAACTAATATTTTAACTGAAGGTTGTTTGCTGGGAAGAGAGGATCATTTGATTGGTTTAAAGGAAAATGTTATTATTGGGCGCCTAATTCCCACTACTAAAGAAAGGGCAAAAATATCATTTGATACGGAAGAAGAAAATGCCAACCTATAATCAGTTAGTTAAGCGTGGCCGTAAAAAAAGCCAGAAAATAGTGAAAACTCCTGCTTTGCGGGGAATTTATAATTCGTTAAAAAATAAAACCAGCAAGAGAGCTAACCCTCAAAAAAGAGGAGTGGTAACCTTGGTTAAAACGATGACCCCTACTAAACCTCATTCCGCTTTGCGAAAAGTGGCTAAGGTTAAGCTTTCCAACAACCGAGAAGTTACTGTCTATATTCCGGGCATTGGTCATAATGTTGCCGAGCATGCAGTGGTTCTGGTTCGAGGAGGAAAGGTTCGGGATTTGCCTGGTATTCGCTATCACTTAATTAGAGGAAAGTATGATGCCGGAGGAGTGGTTGGCCGGAAAAGCTCCAGGAGCAAATACGGAGTTAAGGCCGGTCAAATAGCTGGCGAAGGGAAACCGGCTGCTCCTGGCAGTGAAGCCTAAAAATGAGCAGAAGAGGAAAGGCCAAAACAAGAAAGATCACCCCTGATCCCCTTTATCAGCAGGTTTTAGTATCTCGCCTAATCAACGGGGTGATGAAACATGGTAAAAAAAGCTTGGCCCAAAAAAAAGTATATGGAGCTTTAGATATAGTTAAAGAAAAAACCAAAAAAGAACCTTTGTTAGCACTAGAAACAGCTATTGGCAACCTTCAGCCTAAATTAGAAGTGCGCTCAAGGCGAATAGGAGGAGCTGCTTACCAGGTGCCTAGATTATTGAAAGGAAGAAGAGCGGAGGCTTTAGCTTTGCGCTGGCTGATAAGCTATAGCCGAGCAAGACCCAGCAAAGAATATTCTACTTTTGAAAAAAAACTAGCCGCTGAGATTATGGATGCGGCTAATAGAATAGGTGGAGCAATGAGCAAAAAAGAAGAAGTAGAAAAAATAGCGGAAGCGAATAGAGTTTTTTCTCATTTAAGGTGGTAAAAAATTATGGCTGAACCAATTGAGGTTATCAAAAATCGTGAAGTTCCTTTAGACCGGGTTCGGAATATTGGGATTATTGCCCATATTGATGCCGGTAAAACTACAACTACTGAGCGGGTTCTGTTTTATACAGGAAGATCCTATAAAATGGGCAATATTGATGAGGGCGATACGGTTACCGATTGGATGGATCAGGAGCGCGAGCGGGGAATTACTATTATGTCTGCGGCTGTAACTACTTTTTGGCGTGAGGCGAGAATTAATATTATTGATACGCCGGGACATATTGATTTTACCGCTGAAGTAGAGCGGTCTTTGCGGGTTCTAGATGGAGCAATTATGGTTTTTGATGCCGAAGAAGGTGTTCAGGCTCAATCTGAAACAGTTTGGCGCCAAGCGGACCGCTACCATGTTCCCCGAATAGTATTTATCAATAAGATGGATAAAATCGGAGCGGATTTTAGCAATACTTTGGAGATGATTAAAGATCGTTTTTCTACCCAACCGGCAATTTTGACTTTCCCGGTGGGCCAAGAGCATGACTTTCGCGGCGTAATTTCGGTTTTAGAAAAAAAGATGCTTATTTGGGATAAAAATGAGCTGGGTACGGAATATACTCAAAGCGAAGTCCCCAAAGAGTATCAGGATCAGCTAAAAAAATATCGTAATGCGCTGATTGAAAATATCTGCACCCATGACGAGGAGCTGATGGCTAGTTATTTAGAGGAGAAGGAAATTAATCTAAAGGAGCTTAAGGCTGGCTTGCGAAAAGCGGTTATTGCGAATAAGTTGGTGCCTATCTATTGCGGCTCTTCCTTAAGAAACAAAGGGGTTCAGCCAATTTTAGACGGAGTAGTTGATTATTTGCCTTCGCCCCTAGATCTGCCTCCCACAGAAGGAATTAATCCAGCAACAGAGGAGAAAGAAGAGAGAGAACCACGAAAACAAAGCCCCTTTTCTGCCCTGCTTTTTAAAATTCAAACAGATCCTCACGTGGGCAGGCTTTCTTATCTGCGGATCTATTCGGGTACAGTGAGGGCCGGCAGTACGCTTTACAATTCTACCCGGCAAAAAAATGAACGACTTGGTCGTTTGCTATTAATGCATGCCAATAAAAGGGAAGGGATAGAAGAAGCATATGCCGGGGAGATTGTGGCGGCAATAGGTTTAAATGAGTCTAAAACCGGCGATACGCTATGTGACTCTAATCACCCGATTGTTTTTGGAGAAATAAAATTTCCTGAGCCGGTGATTTCTTTGGCTATTGAGCCAAAAACTAAAGCCGATCAGGAAAAACTTAGTAAAGCCTTAAATCGCTTAGGTGAAGAAGATCCTACTTTTCACACCAAAGTAGATCCAGATACCGGCCAAACAATTATTGCCGGGATGGGAGAATTGCACTTAGAAATTATTGTAGAAAGAATGAGAAGGGAATTTGGCGTTGGCGTAGATGTTGGCCAGCCTCAAGTTGCCTATCGGGAGACGATTACTAAAGTTTCTCAAGGAGAAGGAAAATATATTCGCCAGACGGGAGGACGGGGGCAGTATGGGCATTGTTTAATTCGGCTTGAGCCCCGAGAGCGGGGAGCGGGTTTTGAGTTTGTTTCCGAGATTAAAGGTGCAGCCATTCCGTCCAATTTTATTCCGGCTATTGAAAAAGGGGCAAAAGAAGCGATAGAAAAAGGAGTAGTGGCTGGATTCCCTTTGGTTGATATTTTAGCTGCAGTTTATGACGGAAGTTATCACGATGTAGATTCTTCGGATATGGCTTTTAAAATTGCCGGGTCTATTGCTTTCCAGGAAGCAGCTAAAAAGGGAGAGCCTGTGATTTTGGAACCTATTATGAAAATAGAAGTAACCACCCCGGAAGAATTTTTGGGAGCAGTAATTGGTGATTTATCTGGAAGAAGGGCTCAGATCTTGGGAACAGAAGAGCGGGGGAAGGTAAAGCTGATTAATGCCTTGGTTCCCCTTGCTTCTATCCGCGGTTATGTTACAATAGTCAGGAGTTTAACTCAGGGTAGAGGAACAGCTTACATGGAGCCTTCTCATTATGAGCAGGTTCCTCAAAACATTCAGGCCCAGTTGGCGAATGTTGAAAAAAAAGATGCTTGATTGTAAAATATGAAAGATATTAATTATAGGTTAAATTTTGTTTTGAAAAAAAGATTATTTTTTTAAGGAGGATTAAAAAAAATGGCAGAAAAATTCGAAAGAACTAAACCCCATGTTAATGTGGGTACTATTGGCCATGTTGACCATGGTAAAACTACTTTAACAGCGGCAATACTAAAGTATCTATCAAAAAAGAATATGGCGAAAGAGAAATCTTATAGTGAAATTGCCAAGGGAGGGGCAGTTCGGGATGAAAGCAAAATTTTGACTATTGCTGTTGCCCACGTGGAATACGAAACAGCGAAAAGACATTATGCCCATATTGATTGCCCTGGCCATGCTGACTACATCAAAAATATGATCACCGGTGCAGCTCAAATGGATGGAGCAATTTTGGTTGTTTCTGCTCCAGACGGCCCCATGCCTCAAACTCGAGAGCATGTTTTACTTGCTCATCAAGTAGAGGTTCCTAATATTGTTGTTTTTCTTAATAAAGTCGATCTAGTTGAAGATAAGGAATTCTTGGATCTGGTAGAGATGGAAGTAAGAGACTTGCTGAAAAAGTATCAGTACGATGGGGACAAAATTCCAATTATTAAAGGCGCGGCTCTTAAAGCATTAGAGGGAGATTCCGAAGCGGAGAATTCTATCGAGGAGCTTCTTAATGCGATTGATGAATACATCCCTACTCCCAAGAGAGATCTGGATAAGCCTTTCCTTATGTCTATTGAAGACGTTTTCTCTATTAAAGGGAGAGGCACAGTAGTTACCGGCCGAATTGACCGGGGTAAAGTGGCGGTTAATGACGAGGTAGAGATTGTCGGTTTGAGCGAAACTCGCAAAGTAGTAGTGACCGGGGTGGAAATGTTTCATAAACAATTAGATGCCGGTCAGGCTGGAGATAATGTAGGAGTTTTGCTTAGAGGGGTGGAAAAGAAAGACATTGAGCGAGGCATGGTTCTGGCTGCTTCCGGAAGCATTACTCCCCATCAGGAGTTTAAAGCTGAGGTTTATGTTTTGAAAAAAGAAGAGGGTGGGAGACATACACCATTTTTCTCCGGCTATCGGCCTCAGATTTATGTGACCACAACGGATGTTACTGGCTCAATTGAATTATCCGAAGGAGTAGAAATGGTTATGCCTGGCGATAATGCCAATCTTAAAGTTGCCCTGCTTAAGCCTGTAGCTTTAGAAAAGGGACAGCATTTCGCCATAAGAGAGGGCGGCTTGACCGTAGGTGCTGGTGTTGTAACCGAGATCATTAAATAAAGCTTAACGGGAGCGAATTAGCTAGATGCTTAAAAATAGAATTAGAGTACGTTTAAAATCATACGATCACCGAATTATTGACGAGGCAGCGGCTAAGATCGTGGAAGCTGCTGTAACCGGTGGGGCTAGGGTTACTGGTCCGGTACCTTTACCCACCAAAAGAAGGTTATTTGTGGTTACTACCAGCCCGCATACGGATAAAGACGCGCGGGAGCATTTTGAGATATTGATCCACAAGAGAATGGTTGATATCTACAATGCAAACCTGAAAGTAATTGACGGCTTACAGCACTTAGAGCTGCCAGCCGGCGTAGATATAGAAATAAAGATGTAATAATTAATAAAGGATTAATGATTTAGGTGGAAAAAAGGGCCGAAAAAAGGCCCTGTTTTTTTCTGAAGATAAAAAATGGTAAAAGGGATGTTATTTAAAAAACTCAAGATGAGCCAGGTTTATGACCTGGAGGGTAGGTTGTGGCCAGTTAGTATTCTTCATGCGCCTGCAAATTTTATTATCCAAGTGAAAACGAATAAAACAGATGGTTATCAAGCAGTTCAGCTTGGCTCAGGGAAGAAAAAAAGCAAGAAAAAACCTCAAGTAGGTCATTTTAAAAAAGCGGGCATTAAAGATAATCTAGCTTATGTTACTGAAGTGAAAATTGAAGATGGCAGTAATTTGAAGTCTGGACAAGAACTAAAAGTGGAAGAGGTATTTACGCCTGGGGAGCTGGTTGCGGTTTCAGGAGTAAGCAAAGGAAGAGGCTTTGCCGGTGCTGTTAAGCGCTGGGGTTTTGCTACCCAGCCAAAGACTCATGGACAGTCTGATCGGGAAAGAGCGCCGGGAGCTATAGGAGCCCAAACTCCAGGCAGAGTTTTTAAAGGAAAAAAAATGCCTGGCCACTTTGGCAATCAAAAGTGTAAAGTAAAAAATTTGGTTTTGGTAAGAGTAAATCCGGAAAAACAGGAAGTTTGGGTCCAGGGAGCTGTTCCCGGATATAATAGTTCTTGGCTGATTTTGGAAAAACAGGGCAAAAAATTGAATAAATTTGATCAACTATTTGATTTTAAAGACAATGAGTAAAAAAGTAATACAAAAAGAGAAGATCCGAAAGGTAAAGCTGAAAATAAAGCTATTTTCTTTAGAAGGGAAAGAAATAGATAAGATAAATGTATCAGCTGAGATATTTGGTCAACAAGTAAGGCCAAAATTAGTTGCCCAGGCAATACGAGTTTATTTGGCTAATCAAAGGAGGGCTCATTCTAAAACAAAAACTAGAGGGGAAGTAAGTGGTTCAAGAAGAAAAATTTGGAAGCAAAAAGGAACGGGTCGGGCCCGGCATGGTGATCGTTATGCTCCTATTTTTGTTGGTGGCGGGGTAGCGCATGGACCTACCGGCAGCCAAAATTGGCAATTAAAAATGCCTAAAAAAATGCGCAGAAGAGCCTTATTTTCCTTGCTTTCCGATAAATTGGCAAAAGAACGAATAATTGCCGCCTCTTTAGAGAAAATTGAACCTAAAACTAAAGCCGCGGCTCTTTTTTTGGAAAAGGCGATCAAAGAGAACAACCAAAAGGTTTTGTTACTGATAAGTAAAAAAGGAAAAGAAAACATTAGCCGTTCTTTTGCCAATTTACCTAAAGTAAAGATGGCATATTACAATCAACTTAATGCTTATCGGATTTTAAATAGTGACTGGTTAATTTTTGAAGAAAATGCTTTATCTAGTCTGGAAAAGTACTGGCTGGAAAAATGAACTTAAGTCAAGTTGTTCAAAAACCGGTTTTGACGGAAAAAGCAATGGGTTTAAGAGACCAGGGGATTTGGTCATTTTATGTTCACCCTCAGGCTACAAAGGGCATGGTTGAAAAAGCAGTTGGCGAGTATTTGGGCGTCGAGGCTCAGAAGGTAAGAATTATTAATCTTGCACCTAAAACTAAAAATTTATGGCGCCAAAAGCGAAAAGTTGTTTTAAAAAGAAGCAAAAAGGCAATGATTTGGCTTAAAAAAGGAGAAAAAATTAAAAATGTCTAAGGGCAGGATTAAAAAACTAACCAAGATTAGAAAAAAAACTGGCGGCAGAGATGCTCAAGGCAGGATTAGCGTTCGTCACCGGGGCGGTGAGCATAAGCGCTACATGCGAGTTATAGACTGGAAACGGAATAAGATAGGGATAGCCGGTAAAGTTGAGGCGATTGAATATGATCCTAACCGCCAAGCTGACCTGGCTTTGATTATTTATCCTGACGGTGAGAGAAGATATATTTTGGCTCCCGATGGCCTGAAAGTTGGCGATAAAATTATTTCGGCCGAAAAAAAAGCGGAAGCTAAGATAGGTAATGCTCTAAAGCTTAAAGACATTCCCTTGGGGCTTCCTGTTCATAATTTGGAAATTAAACCGGGCAAGGGTGGTCAAATGGTTCGGGGCGCTGGAGGAGCTGCTTTTGTCCAGGCGAGAGAAAAAGACCATATTGTGGTAAAATTACCTTCAGGAGAGATCAGAAAGTTTTCTTCGGATGTTCGGGCTACTATTGGCCAGGTTGGCCAGGTCGGTTGGTCAAGCACGAAGCTTAAAAAGGCAGGAGATAAGCGTCGTCGAGGAATAAGGCCGACAGTAAGAGGAGTAGCTCAGCACCCCGATTCTCATCCGCATGGCGGAGGAGAGGGGCGCTCTCCAATAGGAATGAAGTCGCCGAAAACTCCTTGGGGAAAAAGAGCTTTGGGAAAAAGAACCAGAAAAAAAGTTAAATATTCTAATCGGTTAATATTAAAGCGAGGGAAGAAATGAGCCGGTCATTAAAAAAAGGACCATATATTGATGAGAAATTGCTAATTAAGGTTAAGGCTCAGAAAGATAAAAAAGAGCCCCTAAGAACTTGGGCACGCTCTAGCCAAATTCCGCCGGAATTTATTGGTCATACTTTTTTGGTTCACAATGGCCGTAAATTTATTAAGGTTTTTGTGACTGAGGAAATGGTAGGGCATCGGCTGGGTGAATTTGCTTTAACTAGAACTTTTCACGGTCATGGCCGAGTGGTTAAGAGAATTGTAGAAAAGACATAAAATGGCAGGAGAAGTCAAAAAAAACACTAAAACAGACAAGAGAAAGGAAAAGCTGATGGAAGTAGCAGCTCAAACTAAATATTTGCGAATTTCGCCGCGAAAACTGCGTTTGGTTGCCGAAGCGGTGAAGCGCCTAAGTCCAGCTGAGGCTTTAGAATATTTAGAATTATGGAATAGAAAAGGGAGCAGGCTTTTAAAAAAGGCAATTAAAACAGCTTTATCTGACGCCCAGAATAATTTCAGCTTAGAAAAAGAAAGTATCCACTTTAAAGAAATCGTTGTTACGCAAGGACCAAGATTAAAAAGAGTTGACCGTTTTCACGGAGCTCGTTTCAATCAAGGTTTAAGACAAAAAAGAATGAGCCATGTGCGGATAATACTGATAGGAAGGGAAGGGCAGTAATGGGGCAAAAAACTCATCCAATTGCTTTTCGTTTGGCAAAAGGAAACACTAATCTTGATTGGGAATCTAAGTGGTTTGCCAAAAAGGGCAGTTACTCAGATTTAATTTTGGAAGACTTAAAGATTCGTAAGTTTTTAAACGAAAGAGTTGCTGCTGCTGGCCTTGTGTCTGTAAAAATAGAAAGAATGAACAAGAAGATTAAGATTGGTTTGCTGGTAAGCCGGCCTGGCCTGGTTATTGGCAGGGGCGGGAAAAGCCTAGAAGAGCTTAAAAGAGATTTATTAAAAATTGTTTCTATTCCCAATCCGGAGAAAAATTTAGAACTTGAAGTGGAAGAATTTAAAAACCCGGATTTGTCAGCTCGTTTGGTTGCTCAAAGAGTAGCCTATCAGCTGAAAAAAAGAATGAGGGCTCAGAAAGTTGCGGGCAATGCCCTAGACAGAATTATGGCAGCAGGAGCACTAGGAGTAAAGATTGTTATATCGGGAAGAGTGAACGGAGCAGAGATTTCGCGAACTGAAAAATATCCAAGAGGCAAGGTTTCTTTAAATTCTCTAAGAAGCGAGATTGATTATGCGGAGGTGCCCGCGCTGACTCGTTCAGGCTATGTAGGGGTTAAAGTTTACATTAATCGGGGTGAAAAAGATTAACCAGAAAGAAAACAAAAATGTTAGGACCAAAAAGAACTAAATATCGGAAAAAGTTTAGAGGAAAGATGAGAGGGCTTAGCCAAAGAGGCAATAAACTGGCTTTTGGCGAGTTTGGATTAAAGAGTTTAGAACGCGGCTGGTTTAAGAGCAATCAGATTGAAGCGGCCCGAAGGGTAATTACCGGGTTTACTAAAAGAAGCGGTAAGGTGTGGATTAGGGCTTTTCCTGATAAGCCGATTACTAAAAAATCGCCCGGAGCACCTATGGGTGCGGGCAAGGGTGAGGTTGATACTCATGTAGCGGTGGTTAAGCCGGGCAAGATTCTTTTTGAGCTGGGTGGGGTACCGGAAAAAATGGCTCGGGAAGCTCTGACTTTGGCGGCAGCAAAAATTCCTTTTAAAACTAAATTAATCTTTAAAGAGGGAAACAGATGAAAAAGAAAGAGAAACGGGAGCTGGATCAAAGCTCAATTAGCCAGCTGAGGGGAAAGCTGGCGAAGTTGGAGAAGGATAGACTAGAAGCGGCGATGAAAAAAGCCCAAGATAAAGGAAAAGATGTAAAAAAGACTACCCGCTTAAAGAAAAAGATAGCTTTAGTAAAGTCTTTAGTTAGACAAAAAGAATTAGAGGGAGAAAAATAAATGGCCAAAAGGTTTAAGGGGAAAGTAATTAGCGATTCGGTCAATAAAACTATAGTAGTAGAGATAACTAGGGTGGGCCCTCACCCGCTTTACCGGAAGGTGCTAAAGAAAAGAAAGAAATTATATGCTCACGATGAAAAGCAAGTAAAAAAAGGAGACCAAGTAATAATAAGAGAAACCAGGCCGCTTAGTAAGCTAAAAAGGTTTGAAGTGATTGAAGTGATAAAGGTTGTGGCAAATAAGGAAGTAAAGAAATGATTCAATTGAGAACAATTTTGAAATCCGCAGATAATACTGGCGCCAAAAGCCTGCGAGTTTTTCATGTCAAGGGTGGATGGAAAAGAAAGTGGGGTCGGCTGGGGGATGTGGTGGTAGCTTCGGTGATTGAGGCTTTACCTAGAGGAATGGTTAAAAAAGGAGAAAAGGTGCAAGCTGTAATTGTGCGCACTAGAAAGACGGAGCGCCGGCCTGACGGCTCTTATATTCGTTTTGACGATAATGCCGGAGTGATTATTGAAGGCCAAGAACCCAAAGGAAGCAGAATTTTTGGTCCGGTGGCTCGCGAAGTTAGAGAAAAAGGATTTACTAAAGTAGCGGCAATGGCTAAGGAGCTCATTTAAAATGAAGAAATTAAAAATTAAAAAAGGAGACCAGGTAGTTGTTTTGACTGGACGAGACAGGGGTAAAAAGGGCGAGGTGGTTGCAATTATTACTAAGAAAAGAAAGGCTCTTGTTAAGGGTATTAATGTTGTTAAAAAGCATGTTAAGGCTCAGGGCAAAGATCAGCCGGGAGGAATTATTGATCTTGAAAAGCCTCTTCCTGTTTTTAGGTTGGGGATTTTCTGCCCGAAATGCAAAAAGCCTTCTCGAATAAGCTGGTTAGTGGATAAAAGTGGGCAAAAACAGCGAATTTGTTCACGTTGTAAAAGCCTGCTCTCGTAAAAAGAGGTAAATAAAAAATGTTAAGAAAAGATTGGGAAGAAAAAATAAAACCGGAATTAGCAGAAAAATTAGGATTTTCTAATTTGCATGAAGTTCCTGCCTTAGAGAAGATAGTTGTTCATATGGGAATAGCGGCAGAAAAGGATGATCCAGCTTTGATTGAGGAATTTAGCAAGCAGCTAGGCTTGATTACTGGGCAAAAACCCAGGATTAATCGGGCTAAAAAAGCAGTTTCCGGTTTTAAACTTAGAAAAGGAGAGATTGTCGGTTTAAAGTCAACTTTACGCGGCAAAAGAATGTATGATTTTGTTGAGATAATCGTAAAGTTAATTTTACCTCGTTTAAGAGACTTTAGAGGTTTGCCTACCAGTAAATTTGATTCTCAAGCTAACTATAGCCTGGGTATTTCTGAACAAACAGTATTTCCTACCCTGCCGACAGAAGAGATTAAAAGAATTAAAGGAGTAGAGATTACTTTTGTTGTTTCTAGTGCTAAAAAGAAACAGGTTAAAGAGTTATTATTGGCTCTAGGCCTGCCACTGGTAGAAAAAGGAAAATAAATGGCGTCAAAAGCAAAAATAGTAAGAGAAGGAAAAAAGTTAAAGTATAAAGTACGGTATCATAATCGTTGCCGCTTGTGCGGCCGGCCACATGGTTATTTGCGCTTTTTTGGTCTTTGCCGCCTTTGCTTTAGAAAGCTTGCGCGGGAAGGATTATTGCCTGGAGTAAGAAAGGCCAGCTGGTAAAAAAATGAACAATTACCCACTTGGAAATTTTTTAATTATTCTTAAAAATGCCCACTTATCGGGGAAAATGTCTTTAACTACTCCTTTTTCCCGAATAAAGAAAGAAGTTGCCGATCTTTTAGTCAAAAGTGATTTTTTGGTTAAAGCCGAGGTGCAAAAGAATATGCTATCGGTGGAGTTAGTTTCCAAAGAAAAAAGGCCATTTTGGCAAATTAAGCTTTATTCTAAGCCGGGACGCCGTTTTTATGCGGGAAGCAAAAATATTCCTTATTTTCCCGCTCCTGGTGGCGTGGTGATTATGAGTACACCTGGAGGAATAATGAGTGGCAGAGAGGCGAGAAAAAAGAATTTAGGCGGGGAAGTTATTGCTGTTTTGTGGTAAAAAATGTCAAAAATAGGACAACAACCGGTTTTAATACCTGATTCAGTTGAAGTAGTTTTAGAGCCAGATAAAATTCTGGTAAAAGGTGTTTTGGGGGAAGTAAATGTTGAGATTCCTTTGGCGATTAAGGTGAAACGAGAAGATAATTCCCTGATTATTACCCGCCATCGAGAGGACAAAAAAACTCGAGCCAATCACGGAACAGTAAGAAGCTTGCTCTCTAATGCCGTTAAAGGCGTAAGCGAGGGTTGGGAAAGGCAGCTGGAAGTAGTGGGGACTGGATATAAAGTAAATTTAAAAGATAATTGGCTGGAGTTGATTTTGGGCTATTCTCACCCGGTCAAAGTTGAAGTTCCCGGTAACCTTAAAGCCGAAGCAGCTGAAAATAAAATTACAATTAAAGGACCAGATCGCCAACAGGTGGGTCTTTTTGCGGCAAGATTAAGGAAAGTTGCTCCACCTGATGCCTATAAAGGCAAAGGAATTCGCTATTCTGATGAGGAAATTAAGTTAAAACCTGGTAAAATAGCCAAAAGCGAGGCAGGTGCTTAAAGATGAAAGAGACAAGAATAAGAAGAGCCAGAAAAATCAGAGGCAGAATTAAAAAGCTCAACAGGGGGCGAAAATTGGTTGTTTGCCGCTCAAATAGTCATATTTTAGGCCAAATAGTAGATTTACCCACCGGCAAAACCCTGCTATCGGTTTTCAGCAAGACTTTATTGAAGAAAAAAGACAAGACGGATAAGACCAAAATAGCTTATCTTACAGGGGAAGAAATAGCTAGAAAAGCACTGTCTTTAGGAATTAAAAAAGTAGTTTTTGATCGCTCAGGTTATGCTTATCATGGACGCGTTAAAGCTTTAGCAGAAGGAGCTCGTCAAGGAGGACTGAGCTTATAAATTTTAAGACAAAGCAATGGCTAATAATTTTGAAAAAGAAGAAAGAAACAGTGAATGGGAAGAGAGGATTTTGGAAGTTAAAAGAACCTCTAAAAAAACCAAAGGCGGCAACCAAATAGCTTTTACTGTTTTAGCAGTAGTGGGCAACAAGAAAGGGAAAGTCGGGTATGCTCTTTCTTCGGCGAAATCTGTTCCCGGGGCAATCAAAAAAGCGATGAAAAAAGCAAGAAAAAGCGCGATTCAGATTAGATTAAAAAATCAAAATATTCCTCATGGCTTTATGGCTAAATTTAAAGGGGCAAGAGTGGTGGTTAAGCCAGGCAGAAAGGGAAGCGGCCTTATTGCCGGAGGAGTTATAAGGTCTATTGCTCAAGTGGCCGGGATTGAGGACCTGATTGCTAAAATGCTCGGATCCGCCAATAAAAATGCTAACCTAAAGGCGGTCTTTAAAGGTTTAGATAGCTTAAGAGGATGATTAGCTTAAGCTCTTTACCTAAAACTAAGACTAAATCGCGAGCCAAAAGGCTTGGTCGAGGCTACGGTTCAGGAAAAGGAGGCCATACGGTTGGACGGGGAAGTAAAGGCAATAAGGCTCGAGGGAAAGTTCGCCTGGGTTTTAGCGGAACAAAAGTAAAGAAATCTTGGCTAAAAAGACTTCCTTTTTTGCGCGGCAAAGGAAAGATGAGAAAGACAGACGAGGGGAAAATCTTAACTCTGGGCGAACTTAGCCAAAGCTTTAAGACTGGGCAAAGGGTAGATTTTAAAACCCTGATTAAAAAGGGAATGATAAGGGCAAAAGATAAGAAAGTAAAGGTTTTAGCCAATGGAGAGATTACTAAAAAACTGGAAGTAAAAATACCCTGTTCTCAATCTGCAGCCAAAAAGATTATCAAGGCTGGCGGCCGGATTGACAGATGAAAAAAAAGATCATCTTGGCTCTTAGAGTTTATATTGACTCTTGGAAAATTCCTCAGGTTAGAAAGAAAATGCTTTTTACTTTGCTTATTCTTTTCGTTTTTCGGCTGCTAGCTCATCTTCCCAGCTCTGGGGTAAAGACGCAAGTTTTACAGTCTTTTTTTAATCAAAATCAATTTCTGGCTTTACTGGACATGTTTTCCGGAGGTACTTTAGCTAATTTTTCCATTTGTGCTTTGGGCGTTACTCCTTACATTAATGCTTCGGTGATGTTCCAATTATTAGGATTTGTTTTTCCCCAAATTAAACAGCTTAGAGAAGAAGGAGAATACGGCCGGCAAAAATTGACCATGTATACTCGGCTAACGACTATTCCCTTGGCCGTTCTTCAGTCAATAGGAATGTATGCTCTGCTTAAAAGTCAGGGAATAATAGAGCCCTTGTCTTTTCCTCTTTTGCTTAGCTTTGTTTTGACGATGACGGCAGGAACAGTTCTCCTCTTGTTTTTCGGGGAGCTAATTAACCAGTATGGGATAGGCAATGGCATTTCTCTGCTTATTTTCGCCGGAATTGTGAGCCGTTATCCCATTAATTTTTATCAATCCTTTTCGGTTGCCTCCCAATCAAATATTTTTGGCTTACTGATTTTCTTTATAATGAGCATTGGCCTGGTAGCGGGCATCACCTTGGTGGACGAAGCCTTTTTAAAAGTACCTGTTCGTTATGCTCGTCGGGCTCGAGCGGGTGCGGCCAGCCAGGAAAGCTATTTGCCTTTAAAAATTAATAGTGCCGGAGTTATGCCGATTATTTTCGCTCTTTCTTTAGTGTCTTTGCCCCAGCTGATTGGCCGTTTTTTAACCCAAGTTCAAATTGAGGGCTTAGCTAATTTTGGCCAGCGCATTTCCGGCCTATTTCAGGTTAATGGTTTATCTTATAGTATTTCTTACTTTATTTTCGTGGTGGGCTTTGCCTATTTATATACTACCGTGGTTTTTAACCCTAAGGACGTAGCTGAAAATTTACGAAAGTCCGGCGCTTTTGTCCCTGGCGTACGCCCAGGAGTTAGCACAGAAAAGTTCCTTTCTTTTTTACTCTCTCGGGTGACAGCGGCCGGCGCGGTATTTTTAGGCCTTATTGCTGTTCTTCCTTCCTTAAGTCAAAATATAACTAATCTTTCGACTTTATCTTTAGGCGGGACAGGAATCTTAATTGTTGTGTCAGTAGTTTTAGAGTTGCACCGCTTGCTGGAAAATCTAGTTCAAACCTGGCGTTACCAATCATATTTTTAAAATGAAAAGACCCTTATATTTAATAATTATTGGCCCTTCTGGCAGCGGCAAGGGCACTCAGGCCAAGTTTTTGGAAAAGGAATTTGGTCTTGAGCATATTTCCATGGGCGAGATTTTTAGAAAGGAAATTGAGAAAAAAACAAAAAAAGGCAAGCTGGCAGAAAAGTATGTTGTTCAAGGAAAATGGGTTCCGACGGCTTTAACTATGTCCGTTCTAAGTCCCCTATTAAAAAAAGCACTAAAGAAAGGATTTATCTTAGATGGTTTTCCTCGCCTGTCAGGCCAGCCGCCTCTTTTGGATGAGTTTTTGCTTAAGCATAATTCTTTTTTGAATCTGGTAATTCATCTTAAAGTAAGGCCTAGCGTAATAACGGAGCGGCGAAATAAACTAGCTCAAAAAGGAAAAGGGTTTTATCCGAATCAAAAAAGAAAAGACGAGAGCCAAGCCGCAATTAAAAAAAGGCTGGAAGAGTATGGAGAAAACATCAATCCTATTCTGGCTTATTATAAAAAAAGGGGAATTTTAGCTGAGGTTAACGGAGAAAGAAGGATCAAGCCGATTCATGCCGAAATTAGAAATAGAGTCTATAAGATATCTAAAGAAAATGAGCGATAAGAAAGCTTTAACCTATGGAGGAAGAAAATTAAGTGATATTTTTGGCAAGACCCTTGAGGAGATAAAAGAGGGAAAAAGGCTGGAAGAAATTAATCAAATTGCTCAAGACTGGCTGGATAAAGAAGACTTTGATGCTTCGTTTAAAACTGTGGGCAGCTATCAGTGGGCGACCTGCATTAATTTAAACTCTGGTGTAGTTCATGGCATTCCGGATAAAAAGGAAATAAAAAAAGGGGATTTAGTTAGTTTAGACATGGGTCTAGTTTTTAAAAACCAGCATTTTGACATGGCTTATACGCTAGAAGTGGGAACTAAAAAAGAATCGGAATTTCTTAAAGCAGGTGAAACAGCCTTGCAAAAAGCAATTTTGATGGCAAAAGCAGGAGGATTTGTGGGTGATTTATCTAGAGCAATTCAGCAATCTATTGAAGACTCTGGATACAAAGTAGTTAAAGATCTTACCGGCCATGGAGTGGGGTCGAAATTGCATGTTTTTCCTAATATACCCGGTTTTTTAAAAGGGAAGGCAGAAAATACACCTAAGCTTAAAAAGGAAATGACTCTAGCAATAGAAATAATTTACTCTAAAGGAAGCGGAGAAATTAAGCTTGAACCCGATGGGTGGACAATTAGTGCTCAAGATGGTAAAATGACAGCACTTTTTGAGAAAACAATTTTAGTTGACCAAAACCGAGCGGAAGAATTAACTCCGTTTAGTTGGAACTATGTCCAAAGACAGTCAAAAACATATTTTTAGTGGTGTGGTGGCAAAACCCTTGCCTGACACAACTTTTCAGGTAACTCTGGAAAATGGTCAGCAGGTTTTGGCTTATCTTTCCGGGCGAATGAGGCTTAACTATATTCGAATTGTTCCGGGAGACAAAGTAAGGGTGGAAATAGATGCCAATGACTCTACCAAGGGAAGAATTATTTATCGGGAAAAATGAGAAAATGAAAGTAAAACCAAGTGTTAAAAGAAGATGCCGAGAATGCAAAATTGTGCGCCGACGAGGCAAAGTTTTTGTTATATGTAAAAATCCTCGGCATAAGCAAAGGCAAGGTTAAAAATGAGATTAGGTAGTTTTCAAATTCCAGACAAGGAGAGACTAGAAGTTGCCTTAACAAGAATCTACGGCATTGGGCCTAGTCGAGCTAAAAAAGTAATTAAAATATCTAATCTTGATGCGAACAAAAGGGCAGCGCAGTTGACGCCGGAAGAAATTAGCCGGCTTCTGGCTGGTGTGCGCTCTTATAAAACTGAGGGAGATCTGCGGGCGGAAATAAGAGGAGATATTGAAAGACTTAAGGCCATTCGCTCTTATCGAGGAATCAGGCATATCGTAAACTTACCTGTCCGAGGACAGAGAACAAGAGTTAATGCCCGCACCAAGAGAGGCAAGAAAAAGACTGTTGGCGCTTTAACTAAAGAAATGTGGGCCAAAATTGAAGCTCAGCAAAAGGAGGCTTTAGAAAAGAAAAGCTAAAAAATGGCAAAAAAAGATAAAGTAAAAAAACAGCAAAGATCTCTGACCGGTGAGGGTCGGGCTTATATTACTGCTTCTTTTAATAATACAGTAGTTACTATTACCGACGAAAAGGGTTATCCTTTAGCTTGGACTTCAAGCGGACGCTTAGGTTTTAAAGGAACCAGAAAATCAACTCCTTATGCGGCCAACACCACTCTGGAGTCAGCCATAGAAATTATTAAAAATTTAGGTTTAAAAAAACTGGAAGTTTATATTAAGGGTCCGGGTCCCGGCCGTGATGCGGCTTTAAAAATATTAGGCGCAAGAAGGGGAATAGATCTGCTGGCCATTTCCGACATTACTCCCCTTCCTCATAACGGCCCGCGACCACCCAAAAGGAGAAGAATTTAACATGGCCAGTATGCCTAAAAAGTGCCGAATTTGCCGCCGGGAAAGAGCAAAGCTTTATTTAAAAGGGGAACGCTGTTTTTCGCCTAAATGCCCGATAGATAAAAAAGGCGGAGTTCCGCCTGGAGACCATGGTTTAAGAAGCAGCTTGCGGCTTTCCGGCTTTGGCACTCAGCTTCGAGGGAAGCAGAAAATAAAAAGATATTATGGCCTTAGGGAGCGGGAGCTTAAAAATTATTTCCTTAGCGCGGAAAGCTTAGCCGGACAGCCTGAAGAAAATTTAGTCCGTTTATTAGAAGCGAGGCTGGATAATGTTGTTTATCGCTTGGGCTTTGCCCCTTCTCGGGCCGCGTCTAAACAGCTTATTGCTCATGGTCAAGTTAAGGTTAATGATCAAAAAGTAACAATCCCTTCTTATCAGGTGAGACCAAAAGACCGAGTAGAGTTGTCAGCTAAAGCTGCTAATCTGGTTCATATCAAAAGCTGGCTGGAGAAAAAAGATATAAATATTCCGGTTTGGTTGGCCAAAAAGGGCTTGATAGGTAAGGTAGGCAAAGAACCGGAGGTTAAAGATTGGCCGGCAGACTTGGACCCCGGCTTGGTTATAGAGTATTATTCTCGCTAAACAATATTATATTAAATTTTAATTTGCTTAAAATAAGCACTAGGAGGTTTTAAAAAGAATGGAAAGTTTTAAATTTTGGATCACTAAAAAGGAAAATAAAGCTCAAGATTACGGGCGCTTTGTCATTTCTTCCTTGCCCTCCGGTTTCGGTCATACTTTTGGCAATTCTTTGCGCCGGGTTCTTTTGGGCTATATTCCGGGTATCGCCATTACACAGATTAGGGTAAAGGGCGCCAACCACCCCTTCGCCTTGCTGAAAGGCGTTAAGGAAGACTTGATTGATGTTATTATGAATATTAAACAAATAAGGATCAGATCAGAAAAAGACAAGCCTTTTCGTCTGGAACTGAATAAAAAAGGTCCGGGGGAAGTAAAAGCTGGAGATATTAAAACACCTACGGGCGTTGAAATTGCTAATCCTGATCTAGTTTTAGCTCATCTTGCTAATCGTCAATCGGAGCTGAAAATAGATTTTGAGGCGAAGAAAGATGCGGGTTATTCTCTAGCAGAGGAAAATAAGAGCGATAAGGTGCGCTGGATACCTATTGACGCGATCTATTCTCCTGTTACTAAGGCTACTTATCAGGTGAGAGAAATGCGTGTAGGCAAGAAAAAAGGGATGAATGAGCTGGAGCTGGAAATCTGGACAGACGCAACAATTAGCCCTTCGTCTGCCTTAAAGCAAGCAGCTCAAACGTTGGCAAGTGGCTTTTCTTTGATTGTTAAGCCAGTCAAAAAAGAAGCAAAAAGTGTCAAAAAGAAAGACAATAATGACAATCTTTCTCTTTACCTTGAGGAGCTTGATCTGCCCCTAAGATTAGTTAATGCCTTAAAAAAGAGTGGATTTAAGAAGCTAGCGGATTTTGAGGGAATGAAAAAAGCAGATTTGGTAAAGGTAAAGAATGTTGGAGAGAAATCTTTCCAGCAGTTAGCTAAAGTTTTAGCTAACCGGGGAGTTAATTTGGAGGATTAAAATTAATGCGCCACTTAAAAAAAAGGAAAAAGTTAAGCCGAAACTATGATCAGCGCCGGGCTTTAAAGAAAAATTTAGTTCGGGATTTGTTTTTGCATGGCAAAATCAAAACCACTTTGACCAGGGCTAGAGTGGCTGTTTCTTTAGCTGAAAGGATAATTGCCCGATTAAAAAGAAACGATCTCTCCGGCCGGCGGTTTGCTTTTTCTTTATTTGGTGATGAAAAATTTGTTAATCAGATCGCTAAAGATATTCTTCCTCGTTTTCAGAAAAATGAAGGGGGAATAACACGGCAAAGAAAACTAGCAAGAAGAAGGGGCGACAATGCTCTTTTAGTAATGGTTGAATTTATTGACGGTCAGGGCGGGGTAAAAAAAGAGATCAAAAAAAATAAAGATAAAAAAATTAAAAAGGAAACCAGGAAGCAAAAAGATCAGGTTAAAAAAGAAAAGAAGAAATGAAAACAGTGCATAGTAAAAAGAAAAAAGGAGAAAGAAATTGGCATCTTTTAGACGCCAAAGGGGAAATCTTGGGCCGATTTGCCAGCCAAGTTGCTTTACTGCTTATGGGCAAACACAGAACTTCTTTTAGCTATCACCTGGACCAAGGAGACAATGTAGTCGTTATTAACGCCTCAAGAATTAGAGTGACCGGCAATAAGCTTAAAGACAAGCTTTATCAGCACTATACCGGCTACCCGGGAGGGATTAAAGAAATTAGCTTAAAAGATTTAAAAGAAAAAAACCCCAAGATGGTAATTGAAAAAGCGGTTTGGGGGATGCTTCCGAAAAATAAACTAAGAAAAAAAAGAATGACGAGATTAAAGGTTTACAAAGATGACAAGCACCCTTACGCTAAAATGGAGTTTGTTAAAGCAAAAGACAATGGCTAAAGGCAGAAAGAAAAAATACATATATTCCAAAGGAAGAAGAAAAGAGGCTTCGGCCACCCTTCGCTTATTTGAAGGGAAGGGAGAATTTACAGTTAATCAAAGGCCAATTGCCAAATATTTTCCCGGCGAAAGACTAAGGGCAATTTATGAAAAACCTTTAATTGCCGGTGAATGCCAAGGAAAGTTTTATGGCTATTTTTGGGTAAGAGGCGGCGGCTTTAAAAGCCAGGCAGAAGCAATATCTTTATCATTAGCTCGGGCTTTAGTAAAGTATAACGAAGGTGTTTATAGGCCTCTCATGCGCGAGAAGGGCTTGCTCACGGTTGATTCGCGAATAAGAGAGAGAAGAAAAGCTGGGCAAATGGGCCGCGCCCGCAAGAAAAAGCAGTCTCCGAAGAGGTAAGTTTCTCATGGCGGATTTGCGATAATGTACTCTTTTTCATCAATTTTTTCAATCTCAAAGTGAGAAAAATTTCCTTTTTCACTTCGCCACTCATTTGAAAATCCCCAGCCGTTCCATTTCCAAACAGCAAGATAATTTCCGTTACAATCTGGTTTTTGGGAATAGTCTCCTTCGATTACGATCAAATCATTTTTTCCATCATTATCAATATCAGCGATTTGAAATTCGCAATTTGGCTCACTGAGACTAGAAGAGCCCCAAATTTGTTTTGTCGAACCGTTAATAAAATCTAAAACGAAAAAATGATTTTTTACGCTCATGTCGTTTTCTTCAACCCAAAATGGCCTTGATGTGCCAAAATTTCCTGGTTTCCAAAGAGATAAATTTATATCCAAGACGCCATCGTTATTAGAATCTTCAATAACAAAATCATCTATCTGCCACTCAAGGGGTGATTGCCAAACAGTTTTTGTATTTTCCTTGATGGTCAGACGTCCGTTTTCAAGACAATAAGTCTCTGGACTGGAATTATTATCCAGGTCAGCCATTTCTTTTTTTGAAGCAATGCTATTGCCAAAATAAACTGATGAGTAGGGAAAATGCCTTCGGTAATAGTGCTTACAACCCCAAAGGATAGCAACAAAAACGAAAGATAATAAAATTGACCCTGCGATTTTTCTTTGCATCCATCTTTTCGTAATGGTAATAAATTTGTCTACTGGGCTATATAATTATTAGTCCATTCCGGTAGCTGGGGGGTTTGGTCGGAGTCAATTATTTCTCGCCATTTCTTGTCAGTTAGTCTCTCTGAGAGAGGCCAAGTAAACTCGTAGTAGGAATAAACACCGCCTTTGGCAATTCTTAATTTACCATCAATCGGAATTACGACAAAGATCTCAAAAATATTACCAGTGCCCTCTTCTAGTACTCTTCCATTCGGGTCAGTAGCAACATCCGCCACAATGGCAGCCGGATTCTCGTTTAGGTAGTCTTCTTGACTGGTAGACTCTTTGAAGGTTGCTTCATCTTTGTTAACTTCCAGCCAAAAATGCTCTAATTGCCCACCATACGAGCGAATAAGCTCGTATTCTTCGTTAGTTAATTCTTCATTATTCAATTCTTTTTCCGATATTATTTTGAGCGACACTGCTAATTGTTCCAATTTGCTTAAATTATCTTTCATGCTTGTTGTTAATAATCCTCGTATTTCTAGTCCTTCGCTTGTCATTCTCAGAAGTGAAGCAAGACGCGCGTAAACAAAAGGATTCGGCTCAACATAACCGCGATCGTCTTTTTCTTCGATAAGGCCTCCGCCAAACTCGGCATAAACTTGTTTTGCGTAAAGTATGGTATCATGCTTCAATTCTGTCCAACTCCCCAAAAACGCGCTGAGATCTTTTCTTAGCCAGGCGGTGTTTTGCATAAAACTTGGATAACCGCTCAATTTTTCATCAAGGAGCGGGCGAAGTTGATATAGCCAACCCCAATATAAGTTTTGAGTCCAGGTCTCTGTATTAAGACTGGTAATGTACTCGTTCATTTTGGCCATGTTTTCCGAGTAGCAAGAATAGCTGGTTTCACCTAATCCTTTCAATGTATTTTTAGCCTCGTTTGATCCTAGAGTCGCAGGGATATCTAGCCCTTTAGGAAGACACCGCGCTCCTTGCAGGCAGCCTGTTTCGTTTGGTTTAAATTCTTGACAAGATTTAGTTTTATCGCCAACTTCCCGATAAACTAGTCGTTGAAAGATAGAAGCATCGATAGTGAATCTTTGCCCCATAAAGCGAAACCCCTTAATTTCTTTTTCTCTATCGGCTTGGATTGAAGCTTCAAAAATGGGTATGGAATTTATTTGCGGTGGTTCCAAATTTTTAGTTTCGTCAATGAAAGAGGCAAGTTTATTTTTATCATTTGCTACCAATTGAATTGTCGCATTCGTACCGTAAACTTTTTCTACTAAATCCTTTAATTGATAATACGTAATGTCATCGCTCTTGCCCACAAAGAAATTCACCGGCTCGTAAATCTTATTCCAGCTGTTTTGATTGTCCTCTTTGCTGAGAGCCAAAGTGATAAGTAAGGCTGATTTTATTTCATCATCATTTTTCATTCTGAAAGTTAGACGTCCATACCACATCATTGACTTAAAATAGGCTTTTAGCTGTTCTGTTTTGTCATAATGTCCACGAGGTATATATTGGGAATAATCTTCTTTTAGCGCCTCTAGTGATTGTAGTCCTTGCGGGGTATCGATCATAGTATTATTGGCGCTGCCAATACTCATTACAGGCGACTTCTCTATGTTCTGATGAGCTTCGATAAGAGTTAGTTCTTGGTTTACCTCATTTGTGACAAGGGAAGGAACGGCTAGCGATGGGTCCAGAAGTTTACTGCCGACAGTGAAAAATCCGACATTCCTTTTCGCGGCATTTTCCCATTCTGTTCCTTTCAAACTACTATGTTGACTTAATGACTCAGAAAGCATATTCGCGCTTAACTGTTTTAGCTCATCTGCAAGTTTTTGCTCCTCAAGCTGTTTTAGCAAGAAATCGAACATCAAGTGGTAATTATGGATCATGGAATCAGTAGTAATGAAATTCGGTGTGTAGTTATAGCGATTTGACTCGTAAAGCGAGAAAAACTCGTCGTTGTGAGCTGGTCTTACAGCAAAGGCGTTTTTTACTAATAAATCTTTCACTTCTGAAGAAAAAGTAAAATCTTCTGCATTTAAAACATTGCTCAGGTCTTGGCTGACCGAATAAGGCGGGATTTTCGGGTTGATGTTTACCGGTATTTCTTCATAGGTAGCGAAATTAGCAGTCAAAATAGAAGCTGGATTATTAGTGTTTTGAGGGGCTTCCTTTAATGTTTCCCGGCTTAACTGCCCCAAGTAAAAGGCTAGAAAAGTAATTATTAGAGTTCCTAAAATTCCTGAAACTATAAAAAACTTTTTCTTGTTTTTTGGTTTAGGAACAATGGGTGGCGCGGTTTGAAGATTTTCCGGCACAATCTGATTATAATTTTGATCTTCCATAGTCATAGAGGTATGAACCCAGTTTATCTTTCCTGTAAAATTTTGTCAATTAGTCTATTAAAAAAATCTCCGAAGAGGTAAATTAGTTTGTTGGTAATTTCTTTGATTCTTTCCCGTGTAAACGTTTAGCATTTTTAGGGCTAACAACTTTTTCTCCAGTTTGTTTTTCAATTTCAAGTCTTGCTTTCTTGGCTGCGCAGCCACCTTTGCGGGCTACTGATCATTTTTATTTTTGCCCCCTCGGCAGTTGCTTTTTAGATATTTCCGTTGTAGGGGCCTCTGCCAGCATATTGAGAATCAACTCCAAATTTGTCATATTATCCCGCAGATTTTCTCTTTTTAGGCCCTTGAACTTTTTATAAGTTCTAACGCTTTTGTCAGCCCAAGCTTTTGTAATTTCATCTGTCAATATTGCGCATTCCAGTCCCTCTTTCATCTTTCTGTCTTGCCATTCATCGGTAAGTTCTTTTCTGACTTCAATGCTTTTTAATCGCTGATTTATCCATTCTTTTGAGTATCCTTTTTGCAAATAAGTTTTCATCGCTCTATCTATTGCACGCTCAGGATCTTCGGTCTCTTCAATTCTTTCATAACCCACTTTAGCCAGTCATACCTTAAATGGCTCAGCTTTAGGCGATGGAATTGATTGAATCAGTCTTAAAAGAGTTTCTACAACAGCGACATCTGTAAAATATTTTTTTCCGTCAGATGATTTTAATTTCAGTTGTCCCACTTTTTGGGGCAACTCACTTCCTTCCTCTTTTAGCTTTGTTTTAAGAGCATTCCAGTATTTTCGTGGTCTTGGGCTACCAGTCAATATACCAACAACATCAACAATCGAGAAATACCATAGTTCCTTTTGTTCGTCCCAAGTGCGACGAATTTTTTTCTGTTTGAATAAGATGATCGAATTTGATTTTTTCATTAAATCGTTTCGAAATAACTCCTCCAAAGCTTAGGTAATTTTCACCTGTCAATTTTAACAAAAGTTATTGTTAATAGTAATAGAAAGAAAAAGCAATCTCCTCTGATCTATCTTATTTTCTTTCCGGAAACGAGATGAAAATGAAGATGTTCGGAATCTTGAAAAGTTCCGCCATTCGAAATTATTTTGAAGTTTTTATTATCCCAATCATTTTCGATAATAATTTCTTTAGCAATAGAAAAAATTTCTTTAATCAGATTCATGTCTTTTACGTCTGTAAGTTTAGCAATATGTTTTTTGGGGACAATTACGATATGAGTCGACCAGCTTGGCCGAGTATGATAAAAAGCTAATAGTTCTTTTGTTTCTTTAACAATTTTCACTTTAATTTTCTTGCTAAAAACTAGATCGCAATAAAAATCATCACTATTGAAGGCCATAACTTTTTTCATTACTTTAGGTAATACTTTGTCTAACCTTCTAATAAATTCCCCAAAATCTTTGTAAAAATAAGATTCTATCCCTGCTGCTTTTCCAGTCTTAACGTTTTTAAGATCATCGTCCCAGTAAATTATTTCAGAGGGTGTCGCTGATAACTTGGTTAATATTTTTTGGAAAAAGGATTTTTCCGATTTTGTGACCCCTGAGGCAGAGGAGGAAAAAGCACCATCAAAATGATTTTTTAAATTTAAATTGTCCCATAAATACTCTGTTCTTCTTTTTTCGTTATCAGAAACAAGATAGCACTTAATGCCTCTTTTTCTTAAATTATCTACCAGGCTTATTATTTGTTTGTCTACTTTCTTTTCACTCTCAAACCAGTATTCAAGAAAGTCATTCACGCTTTTTTTCCAGCCCCCACCTTTTGAGGTAAGCCGGTAAGGCTTTTCTTAGATCAATCTTTCCTAAAGATGCCTTTTTATACTCGTTTTTAAAAAATGGAAGAATTTTTTCAAGAGGAACATTATATTCTTCAGAAAACTTTTCGCTAAAATACCTATCGCGTGGCTCAATTACTATGCCGTCAGCATCAATTAATAAAATTTTTTTCATTCAGTTAATTTTATCAAAATCAGAGTTTTTTTGAAAAGGGAAAAAGCAATCTCTGAAGAGATAAGCTTTAGTTTGATAATTGACAAGGGCAGTTAGGTTTTGGGAAAATTAGGCTATGAAGTCAGCGATCTATTTGCTAAAGCATTCATTAACCGGAATTGGCAGGGCTCCCTATCCTCAATGCCGAAAAATGAGTCCGGACTACGATAAAAACGCACCTGATTCAGTTTATAAACTTAATCAGATTAAATTTCCTAACCTTAAGCCAAATTTTAACTATTTGGAGGTAATAGACGGGGCAACTTTAACTGATCTTATTAGCTGTGTGCCTCTTAATCCCTCTGTTTTAGTTGTTAGTAACAAACTACTAAAGATTTTTTTAGGTTTAAAATTACCACCTTATCAGATTCATTCGGTTATCTTAAAACAGAGGGGAAAAAAGATTGGCGGCTATAATGCCTTTCAGGTTATCGAGCAAAAGGAGCATTTAAAACAAATTGACTTTAAAAAATCTAAATTTTGGCTGATTGAAGTAATATCGAAAAAAAAGTTAAAACAATTAAATTTAAATTCGGCAAAAGAAGTGATGAGAGCCGATAAAGAAAGTTTGAATACCAAAGAGGTTACCCAAGTTTGGGCGGAAATCTTAGCTATAAAATCGGGACTATATAAAGACTTGGATTTGTTTTTTTCTCCAACCGTAGTCAACCCGATTGGGTTTTATGTAAACGATAAAGCGAAACAAGCATTGGTTGAGAATAAATGTACTGGGATTGATTTTACTTCTGTTTCTCACGACAAAGATTCTCTAGTATCCTATTTTGGGGATAGAAATATTACCTATATCCAGTTGGCTTAATTAGATCTTTTTGCTAATTTAGCAATCATTCGCTTAGCTCTTTTTATTTTTCTTTTATCTCTATTTTCATCTGCTAGACCAATAAATTCCCGGTATGTTTCAGCTGCTTCCTGATAGCGCTTATAAGATTGGAAGACCTGGGCTAGTTCATAGTAAGCATCTGCAAACTTGGGATTAATAACTAATGCTTGCCGAAAAAATTTTATTGCTTCTTTCTCCCGACTGTGAGCGTAAAAAGCAAGACCCAAATTAAAATATACCGTACTTTTATTCGGATCAGTTGCTATAACCCGACGATAACCTTCAGTGCTTTTTTCGAAATTAAGTATGGACCAAAAAGTGTTAGCAGTATTTCCTAATACCTGAGCTTGTTCTCCGTGTTCAGGCCCGAATACAGTCAAATATGGCCGATCAATTGCTTGCACCCAGGGGAAAATAATACGATAAACCGGGCTGATAACATCAAACCTTAACCCTTTAGGCGAAGGGTTAAGGCTGAAGGCCACAATGTCTTTTACGGCAAGAAGACTGCCATCTTCTTTTTGCTTTTTAATCATTTCATCTTTTAACTTTACATTTCCTGAAACCCTTCCCATGTCTCGCAATTCAACTTCTCCGTCATTGGTTATAAGAAGGATTACGGAATGGTCGGGCGCATCTGCGACTAAGTACCTTAACCCGACTTCCTTCATTAAAGCGCCTCCCAGCATTGATGCTCCTACGCAATTGACGTATTTTTTAGCGATCATTTTCGCTGGACTATTTGCAAACTCTTGATAAGGAAAATCAGATACTGCTCGTTGGATTTTATCAGCAATTTCCCGCTCTTTAGTGCTTATTTGGACAGAGTCTCCTGAGCGGTGGATATCTTTCAATTCGTTTCTTAGTTTCGGAATCTCGAGCACTTCCATTAATCTTTTTTGCTCAATGATTGGATCAAGCCCAATATTGACAAGAAACTTATTTAAAGCTCTTTTCCATCCTGGCGTGATTTCTCCGGTCCTTTCGTCGTGCATGTCAGTGGTTTCTCTCATTTCACTCGCCAGTCTCTCTAGGCCGCGCCGAAAAACTGCGGCCGTGAGCTCTCTTTCGGGAGTTTTGATCTTTTGAGTTACTGCTTTTTCCACTCTTTCGAGAAATACAGCATGGATTGGTGCGTCACTCTGCCATGGTTTTAACCTTGTGCTGGGCTTGTGGAGTTCGCTTCTCTTGGTAAGAGTAAAAGCTTTCTCGGCTAGACGGAAAAACTGGGCCAGAGTTTTTTGCCGCTCTTTTTCAAGATTGTTCTTAGCTCTTTTTTGTCGAGATTTATAAAGACTTTCTCCAGTCAGAAAGCGATCAGTTGCCTCTAGTTCTTCCGGTGTGAGTTCTCTTGCGGCAATTTCTTCTATACTAGAAGCATCTTTTGGTTTTTTTCCTGAGATTAGAGACTGTCCATAGCCATAGAATTCCAGAGCAAGTGCCTCTGCTATGCCCTTGCCTTCGTTAATTCCGCCTAATCGTTGGGCAATGTAAGCCCCGGCATCTTGAAAATTTTTTCCAAGCTTTAATAATTTCTCTTTTGCTTCAGTTCGTCTTTCCAGTTTTGCGGCGAAGGTAGAGTTGTCTATGGCTTCCATTACCCCGATCATTTCCCAAAGATGTAAATCTTTAGGAATAAAAAGAACCTGTTTTCCGCCCGATCTTTCTTCCAAGATGCCTTCTTGGTTTCTTGCTTCCCACGTCTCTCGGTCAATAAATTCTGGCTGAATAGAGCTATTTATTTCGCACCATTTGCTAAAAAAAGACCTTGCGGTTCTGGCTGCAAATGGTTTTTGTTCAATTACTGCTTGAATCTCGAACTTAGGTTGTCCTTCAGTTTGATCCATAACTTATTATATATCTTAAAACATGTGTCGGAGCGGCGGGATTTGAACCCGCAGCCTTTCGGACCCCATCCGAACGCGCTAGCCAATTGCGCCACGCTCCGTTAAATTCTTGTTTTCAAAAATCTTCTTCCAAAACCTGTTTTAAAATATTTTTCTCTTTGTAAAGCTTTATGTTTGTTTCTGCATGCTTCGAAATAAACTACTTCGAACGGCCTTCTATTTTTCGTTGCATTGACCAATCCGTGATTGTGTTCTTCTAGTCTTGCTTCTATATTCTTAGTGTATCCGATGTATAACTTATTATCTTTTTTACTTTTTAAAACATAGGTAATATACATAGTGCTTGCCAATTACCCGCCCGCCATCGCTACGCTCAGGCGTTAGCGGGCGCGGCGCCACGCTCCGTTTTTAGCTTTAAATATCTATTGTATTTTAACATAGTGTATGGTTAAATTGATTATGTCTTCGGGTAATAGTAATATTCAAAAACAGAAACTGCAGGCGGTTAAAATAGCCATGGAGCAGATTGAAAAACAGTACGGCAAGGGTGCGATTATGAAGTTGGGCGACCAAAAAGCAGTTGATGTTCCGGCTATTTCTACTGGCTGTCTGACTTTAGATTTGGCTTTGGGCGTCGGAGGCATTCCCCGCGGTCGAGTATCGGAAATTTATGGGCCTGAAGCTTCAGGAAAAACTACGGTTTGTCTGCATGTTATTGCCGAGGCGCAAAAAAAGAAAGGTGTGGCCGCTTTCGTGGATGCTGAGCACGCTTTAAATCCACAGCGGGCAGAACAGATTGGAGTCAAGCTTGATGACTTATTAATTTCCCAGCCGGATACGGGCGAACAGGGTTTGGAAATTGTAGAAACCTTGGTTCGTTCGGGAGGGCTTGATTTAGTAGTTGTTGATTCAGTAGCTGCTTTAGTTCCCCGAGCAGAGATTGAAGGAGAAATGGGCGATGCTATGGTGGGTGTTCAGGCGAGGTTAATGTCTCAGGCGCTGCGCAAATTGACCGGAGCAATTGCTAAGTCTAAAACAGCAGTTATTTTTACCAATCAAATTCGCCATAAAATAGGCGTATTCTTTGGCAACCCGGAAACAACTTCCGGCGGCATGGCTTTAAAGTTTTATTCTTCGGTGCGCATTGATTTACGCAAAACCGGCAACATTAAAGATGCCGAGGGGATAGTAATTGGCAGTACCCATCGAGCTAGAGTAGTCAAAAACAAAGTTGCTCCGCCTTTTAAAGATGCCGAATTCGAAATTATGAACGTAGGTGGTGTATCTCAATCGGGGTGTATTTTGGATATGGCTTTAAAATATAATGTAATAACCAAATCCGGGTCATTTTTTAAGTATAAAAAAGAAAACTTAGGCCAGGGACGGGAGGCAACCAAAGACCACTTGGAAAAAAACTCCTCATTTACGGAAAAGGTCACCAAAGAAGTAATTAGCTTGGTCCAGAAAAAAGACTAGTTGCTGATGGCTATCTGGGAAATTCTTAAAATTGCTCCTCAAAAGAGAAGCAAAGATAGAGTTAATATAGTTTTTTCCGATTTTACCCTCGGAGCTTCTTTATTTTTAGTACTTCGTTATGGCTTAACGGTTGGCCAAAAGCTTTCTTTAAAGGAGCTGACTCAGTTTTGGCAAGATGAGATTAAAGAAAGAATAAGAGCTAAGGCCCTAAGGCTTCTCTCTTGCCGCCCCCGCACTTTAGCAGAAATGAAGCAGCGGCTATTTGAGTATCTAAAAAAAAGTGAGCCGACTTTAAAAAAAGCGCCTGCTTTTTTGCAGCTAAAAACAGGCAAAATAATAGAAAAAATAATAAAAGACCTTAAAGATGAGAGTTTACTTTCTGATTTAAATTTTGCGCGCTGGTGGGTTGAGCAGCGGTTTGTATTTCGGCCCCGGTCTGTTCTAGAGTTAAAGGGGGAATTAGCCAGAAGGGGAGTAAGCAGAAATTTAATAGATAGGGCATTGGCCGAGAGCGATTACGATGAGGAGCAAATGGCAAAATCCCTGCTGGAAAAAAAATTAAAAACTCTGGCTGACATAAAGGAAAAAAGAAAAAAGCTGATTTCCTACCTGGCAAGAAAAGGTTTTTCCTATAAATTAATTAAATCTTTGATTGACGAGCGAGGAATTTTAGCGTAAAATAACTTTATTAGTAGGTGAGGGAAAAATTAATTAGCTAAAAATATTTGGTCATGATTGTTAGAAAGAAAATACTGTTTTTTAATTCTTAAAGCAGCTTCCGTTCTTTTAGCGTTTTTTTGCCTTCGCCGGATTTTCAAAAAAGGAGGAATAATGTTAGGAGGATTTAAAAATTTTGTTTTTCGTTTTGGGAAAAAGCCGAAAATTGAAAAAAAGGAACTTAAGAGAATTAGCAAATCGGCCAGGAAGACAAAGACACCAAGGGTAGTAGTAAAAAAAGTTCGAACACAAATTGGGCAGGAATTTAAGAGCCGGGAGTTAAAGCTGGTTCAGCTTTTGGAAGAAGTAAATCAAAGAGAAAAAGAAGTAGAAAAAAGAGCCAGCGCTCAAGCTGAAAAAGAAAAATACCTAAGCGCGCGCGAGGAGAATATTAATGCTCAAGAAAAGGGATTAGGACAAAAGCGGCAAGAGGCTGAAGATTTACGAAAAAAGCATCTTTCTACCCTGGAAAAAATTGCTGCTTTGAGCAAAGAAGAAGCAAAAAATCTTCTTCTCAAAACTGCCCAAAAAGAGCTGGTTGCTTGGGAAGCAAAAAAAATAGAAGAAGCAAAAGAGGCAATTAAGACTAACGAGGAAGAGCTTAGCCAGGAAATATTGGCCGAGGCTTTACGCCACGGGGTTACCGACTATGTGGCCGGCTATACGGTTTCCAGTCTTCAGTTGCCCAACGACAATATTAAGGGGAAAATTATTGGCAGGGAAGGAAGGAATATTCGCGCTTTTGAACAGGCAACAGGGGTGGAAATTGAGCTGGACGAGAGCAATGAGGCAAGGATTTCCTCTTTTGATTCTTTAAGAAGGGAAATTGCCAAAATCGCTTTAGAAAAATTAATTCGCGACGGCCGCATTCAGCCTTCTCGGATTGAAGAAGTAGTTTCTCAAACTAAGGCACAGATGGATAAAATTCTTTTAGAGGAAGGAAAAAAGATTTGCCAGGCGGTTGGCGTCTACCACTTGCCGGTGGAAATTGTAAAGATGATTGGGCGTTATAGGTATCGCTTTTCTTTTGGCCAAAATTTAGCAATTCATACTATAGAGGAAACGAAGATTGCCGTTTCTATTGCTCAGGAGCTAAAAGCAGATGTAAAAGTAGTTCGCTTGGGCTGCCTTTTACACGATATAGGCAAAGTGGTAATGGATGAAGAGGGTTCTCACGTGGATGCCGGTGTTGCCTTTTTAAAACGGTTTCGCTTTCCTCCTAAAATTATTGCCTGTATTGAGGAGCATCATGAAGATAAGCCTTTTTCCAGCGTAGAGTCGGGCATTGTTTGGATAGCAGACGCAGCTTCCGGTTCGCGGCCAGGAGCGCGTTACCAGGCGCACGAAGAATACTTGAAGCGAATGACTAAGATTGAGGAAATTTGCCGATCGCATAAAGGAGTCGCCGATGTGGCCGCCTATCAAGCAGGGCGGGAGATAAGGGTGATTGTTCAGCCTGAAGAAATATCTGATGATCAGCTGACTGTTTTGATTAATGAAATAAGCCGGCAATTAGATGAAGAAGCAAAGTGGGCGGGCCAAATAAAGATTACCGGTATTCGTGAGGTAAGGGTTCAGGCTACGGCTAGCGCTAAAAATCGTGATTGACATTTTTGCTAACTTGGGGTAAAATCACTTATGAAAAAGAGTCAAGTAATTGAAAACTTAGCTGCTCGGCTAAAACTTACTAAAAAAACCACTAAAGATATAGTGGATGCTTTTTTAGAGGAAATTTCTAAAGCTTTAGCTCGCGGAGAACGGGTGAAGCTTTCTGGTTTCGGGGTCTTTTGGACACGGCTTTTTAAGTCCAAGCAAGTGCTTCCTATCGGCAAAGACAAAAAAAAGAAAATTGCTCCTCGCCGGATGCCTAGATTTACTCCTGGGACAGCCCTGAAAAAAGCAGTAAAATAACTTATCCTCTTTTATCGCGAGCCCTTTTTTGGTAGGATATTTTAGTGGAGACGGCAATTAAAGTTGACTGCTTAAAAAAATACTATCAAGTATTCCAAAAACAGCCGGGATTAGTTGGCTCGCTAAGGTCTTTATTTAAGCGCCAATATGAAACGGTAAAAGCTGTGGATAAGGTGGGTTTCGAAATAGGCCAGGGCGAATTGGTCGGCTTTATTGGCCCCAACGGGGCGGGTAAAACTACTACGCTTAAATGCCTTTCCGGTCTTCTTTATCCGGACGGAGGGGAAATTTCGGTTTTGGGCTATATCCCTTGGGAAAGGAAAAAAGAATATTTAAAACAAATTTCCTTTGTCATGGGCCAAAAAAATCAGCTTTGGTGGGATCTTCCGGCCTTGGAAACTTTTAACTTAAATCGGGAAATTTATGAAATTGATAAAAAAGCATACGAAGAAACCTTTAAAGAATTAGTTAAGCTTCTGGAGGTTAAGGATCTACTTAAAATTCAAGTAAGAAAGCTTTCTTTGGGCCAGCGAATGAAATGTGAGCTAATTGCTGCTTTGCTTCACCAGCCCAAAGTGCTCTTTTTGGACGAGCCAACGATTGGCTTGGATGTGGTGATGCAGAAAAAAATAAGAGATTTTATTAAAGGGTATAACCAAAAACATAATGCGACGATTATTCTAACTTCTCATTATATGGGTGATGTTAAGGAGTTGGCTAGAAGAGTAATTATTATTGACAAGGGCAAGATTATTTTCGATGGCCAGCTGGAAGAAATCATTAGTAAGTTTGCCGATCATAAGCTTATTTCAGTAGTTTTTAATAAGAGGCTAGAAAGAAAAGACCTGAGGGGCTTGGGGAAAATTAGATCATTTGAGCCCCTAAAAGCGGAAATATTAGTAAAAAGAAAAGCCGCTTCTTTTGCGGCGGCGGAAATGCTCCAAAAGCTTCCGGTGGAAGACGTGAACATTACCGAGCCTTCGATTGAAGATATCATTCGCGAACTGTTTACAGGCAAAGATTATGCCTAAAAAGAAGTTGCTAGTAATTTACGGTCCAACTGCTCTTGGCAAAACCTCGCTGGCTCTAAAAATGGCTGCTGACCTTCAAGGTGAATTAATATCAGCTGATTCCCGTCAGGTTTATCAAGGAATGGACATTGGCACGGGTAAAGACTTAGAAGAAAACCAAAAAGTTTGGTTAGTTGACCTTATCCGCCCTAATCAGACTTTTAGTTCTTATCAATGGGCTAGGCTGGCTATTTTGGCAGCTAAAAATATTTGGAGCAGAAATAAATTGCCAATTGTTGTTGGCGGCAGTGCTTTTTATTTAAAAACTCTTTTAGAGGGCTTGGATACCCAAGGCATTGCTCCGAACTGGCCTTTGCGGCGTAAACTGGAAAAATTAAAACTAAGCGATCTAAAAAGTAGAGCAAGGAAGATGGATCCGAAAAGATGGGAAAATTTGAATAATTCCGATCAAAATAATCCCCGAAGATTGATCCGCTTGGTTGAGCTTAGCTTAAGTAGAAAAAAAAATGATAAAAATTTTTTTTTAAAGAATGCTAATATTTTAGGTATATATTTGGATGCCCCTTTGGAATTTATAGGAGAGAAGATAAAAAAAAGAATTGAAAAACGAATGAAGCAAGGAATAATTAAAGAAATTAGATATTTATTATCTTTATATTGCTGGGAAGATCCCGGTTTAAACTGCTTGGCTTATAAAGAGTTTGAAGATTATTTTAAAAAAAAGAAGAAATTGAGCTTGGTAAAAAATGAATGGTTTAAAGATGAGCTAAGCTTTGCCAAAAAACAGAAATTATGGTTTAGAAAAAATAAACTTTTTATTAAGGTTAGGGCGGATCAAAAAGGCTCTCTTGACAAAGCAGGCCAAAGAATGAAAAAATGGAGTAATGGCTAACGAAAAAAAACTAGTTATTGAAGTTTCACCCAAAAGCGTTATTGTCGGCCTTCTTCTTGTTTTCGGTTTTTGGCTGATTTATGAAATAAAAGAGGTGCTCTTTGGCCTGTTTATTGCCTTGATTTTGGCCGGCGCTTTAAATCCGACAGTAACAAGATTGGAAAAAAGAGGAGTGCCTCGAACTTTGGCGGCCTTAATAATGTATTTGATTTTAATTATTGTTTTGGTGGGCTCACTGGCCTTGGTTATTCCGGCAGTTGTTAGCCAAACTACTGATTTAGTTAAAACCTTTCCTTCTATTGCCCAGAGCTTGCGCTTAGATTTTTTGGGCAGTGATTTTTTAACCAATCAGTTGGGTCAAATTGGTAATTTATCTTCTCGGATTTTATCTTTCACTTTCGGGTTTTTTTCCAGCTTTATTACAGTGATGGCTATTTTAGTGATCAGTTTTTACTTTCTTCTGGAGCATGAGAATTTAGACCAGTATTTATTAGATTTTTTTGGCAAAGAAATTCAAATTAAGGGCCAGGGATTGGTTAGGAGATTAGAAAAAATATTGGGCAACTGGGTGCGCGCTCAACTCCTTTTAATGCTTTTTGTTGGGGTTCTTTCTTATATTGGCTATTCTCTATTGGGATTGAAATTCGCTCTTCCCTTAAGCGTTTTTATGGGGATATTAGAAGTAGTGCCTGGGATGGGGCCATTTATCGGAGCGATTCCGGCGGTACTTATCGGTTTGTTTATCTCCCCGCTTACGGCCTTGGCTGTAGCTGCCTGGGCTTTTATTGTCCAGCAAATAGAAAATAATTATTTAGTGCCAAGAATTATGTCTAGAGTGGTAGGGATTAATCCGGTGACCTCCTTGATTAGCATTGTTATCGGGGCTAACTTAGCCGGAGTAGCCGGTGCCTTGTTGGCCATCCCGACCTATCTTACTGCCCGTCTTCTTTTCCAAGAGTTTATCTTGAAGAAAAATTAATCCCTGAAAGCTTAATAAGCCAGATTTTGTTTTATACGGTGATCTATCTAATGCTCTCTACCCCGGTATTAATTGGGAAAGGCACCCTACCGGACTTGAGATTGCTGCTGGGAGGGTTGCCCGTTTCACCCTCCCGACGTAACGTCGGGAGACTCGTCTCTGTGGCCCTATCTCGTTCCGATTCGCCAGTTGGCAAATCGGAAGTTTTGGTTTCCCAAAACACCATGCCTTTTGCAGTCTGGACTTTCCTCCCCGCCGTTGCGGGGCCACCGTTCAAACTTTCAAGGATAATAGTATTATAACAATAACCTCCCAACAAAGAAACCCCCCCGCCGCTGCGGGGGAGACTTCTTTTGCTTAAGTTTAAGCAGTCTAACTGTTTAATTAGGCAGCAACGATTTTAAACATTCCAGTTCCACAGACTGGACATTTGGCTTTCAAAGCAGGGCGGCCATTTTTTAGAGTGACTTTTTGGTAGTCCTCAGTGTCTCTCTTTTGTCGACATTTTACACAATAAAATTCCACTTTTTACTTCACCCCCTTTCAAAGCAAAAACTAGTGTAATTGCTAAAACTAGTATTCAGGCTAAATATAGCAAAAAGAGGCAGACAATTGCAAATGTTGAAAGCAAAAAACTTTTTACTAAGTCCTTTTTGATGGCTCCAAGAGGAAGGCTAATTTCTGTAAATTTATTTTCTTTTTTACCTTTAGATAAATAAACTTTGGGTCTTTCTTCTTTGGCTAGCTCCCTCTTTAGAGAGAGGATGACTTTATCTTTTCTCGTTTTTCTCTTTTTAGCCATTAGGGTATTATAGCATGACAAAAAGTCGGTTGACACCCTGTAGAGAAAAGGGTTAAAATTTACTGGAGATGACAAATACTGGATTTAACTTTTCTCCTAATTACCTTATCTATGTTTTGTTTTTTTGGAATTTGGTTTTGACCGGTTTTTTTTGGGCAATTCTCTCTCATTACCGCCGCTTGACTAAAGAGGTGGGAAAAGAAAGTTTGCCCAGGCTTTTGGACCAGATTTTAAAGAATTTAGAAAAGCAGAACAAGGAAAGCAAAAACGCTCAAGAACTGCTGGTTTTGCTAGAAAAAAGAGGAAGATCTCACTATCAAAAAGCTGGCCTGGTGCGCTTTAACCCTTTTGCAGAAATGGGAGGCAATCAAAGCTTTTCTTTTGCTTTGCTTGATGACTTTGAATCCGGATTTTTAATTACCAGTTTACATGGTAGGAATTTAACCCGGCTATATATTAAAATTGTCAAAAGTGGTAAAGTAGCTGATGGCAAATTATCCAAAGAGGAAGAGCTGGCTATCAAACAGGCAATTGCTATTAGAAGCTAATAATGAAAAAAATATTTAATTTAGAGAAAAGGCACTGGCTTCTTTTATTCGGGGTTTATCTTTTTGCCGGAGGAGTAAGCTTTTCTGCTTTTTCTTTTTGGCAGAAAGAGGCAGGGCTCATCTCCTCTCCTTTGGTAGAACAGGAAATTGGTTCGGATGGGGAGGTTGTTTTTGCTGGACCAAAGGATCAGGAGTGTCCGATTAATGGTGTAATGTATACCGCAGGCGAAAAAGAAATTTGGGATCAAAGACGCCCAATGGCTGTAATGATTGAGAATCACGAGGACTCCCGACCTCAATCGGGCTTGTTTCGGGCGGATATTATCTATGAAGCAGTAGCAGAGGGCGGAATTACTCGCTTTATGGGGGTTTACTATTGTGCTGCGGCCGTTCCGGTAAAAGAAAAATATGATCTTGGGCCGGTGCGCTCCTCCCGGATTTATTTTTTGGACTGGGCACTAGAATACGGAGCTAATCCTTTATATGTTCATGTTGGTGGAGCAGGCTTGTGTTCTGATGTTACTGTAGATAATCGGGCCAAGGCTTTATGCCAAATTGAGAAGCTTGGCTGGAAAGATGCCGGTTCCTGGAACGATATGGATCAGTTTGCTCTTCCCTATACCGCTTGCCGCCGCGAGCCGGAAAGAACTGGGCAAAGCCGAGCAACAGAGCACACCATGTACTGTAATTCGCAATTCCTTTGGGATTATGCCGATGAACAAAGAGGGCTACCGGGCTGGCAGGAAGCCAATACTTTTCAGTCTTGGGAATTTAAAGAAGATAAGCCGGTGTCTGATTCCGATAGGATAGGCAATATTAGTTTTGATTTCTGGCAGGGCTATAAGGATTATAGCGTGCACTGGGCATATGACGCTCAGAATAATGTCTATTTGCGAGAAGACGGGGGCCAGCCACATATAGATTTTCTTGCCAATAGCCAACTGGAAGCAAAGGCAATAGTTATTCAGTTTACAAAAGAAACTGGGCCAGTAGACGATCACAAGCATCTTTTGTATGCCACTATCGGTAGCGGCAAGGCTTTAGTTTTTCAGGATGGGGGAGCAACTGAGGGAAAATGGGCTAAAAAAGACCAGGAAAGTAGAACTATTTTTTCGGATCTAAAGGGAAAAGAAATCGCTTTTGATCGCGGACAAATATGGATAGAAGTTTTGCCCTTAGGAAATACTGTTGATTATGACTAAGGCTCTAAAAAAAATAATTGTTTCCAAAACCCGAATAGGATTATTAAAGCTTTTTTTTGACCAGCCGCGCTCCTCGTATTATATAAGGGAAGCGGTTCGAGAAATTGGCGAAGAGATTAATTCCGTTCGCCGCGAGCTAAATAACTTAGCTGAGGCGGGTTTACTCTTAAAAGAAAGGCGGGGCAATCGTCTTTTTTATTTTCTTAATAGAGACTACCCTTTTTATACTGATTTTCTTTCCATGATGGCCAAGATAGTGGGGCTGGGAGGAGAAATAATTAAAAATCGCTCTCGATTAGGAGAACTAAGATTGGTTGCTTTTTCTCCTGAATTTTTAAATTGGGAGGGAAGCCAATCAGAAGTAGACTTTTTGATTGTAGGCAGAGTAGTGCTTCCGGAGATAGGGAAACTGGTGGTAAAAGAAGAAAAACGCAGAGGCAGAGAAATAAATTATGCAGTTATGGATTTAAAAGAGTTCAAATTAAGAAAAAGAAGCAGAGATCCTTTTTTGGTTAATATTTTGATGAAAAATTTGGCGGTTATTTTGGGAAACGATCAGGAATTAGGCAAAGTTTGATCATTGGGCACATGAAAAGAAAAGTGATCAAAACCGGTAATAGTCTAGCGGTTACAATTCCTCATGATTTTGTAAAAGAGGTGGGAATAAAGATTGGAGATGAAGTGGAATTTAAAGTCAATGCCAGAAAAAGCCGATTAGTGCTCTTGTTTATTAAAAAAGCCAAGCAAATTGCTCTCTTTAAATGAAAAGAAGTTCTTCTGTTTGGCTGATCTTTATTTTAAGTATTCTTTCCCTCGCTATTGCTTTGCCAGAAAAATTTGAAAAACAAATAGCTTTATTGGGAAAAACGAAAAATATTTCTCTTTCCCGGCCCAACCTAAATTTTAATTTAGGGCCAATCAGCATTAAAAAAGATCTTTATTTACGCAAGGGCTTGGATTTGGCCGGAGGCGTACACTTGGCCTTCCGAGCGCAAACAGAGGGTTTAGATGAGGAGAATCAGGAAATCGCTCTTAATTCACTAAGAGAAAACATTGAGCGCCGGGTAAACCTTTTTGGCATTAGCGAGACTACAGTGAGGATAGCTAAGGCCCTAAATGAGCATCATTTAATTGTGGAGATTCCCGGCCAAGTGGAGCCAGAGCAGGCGATAGCTTTGCTGGGGCAAACGGCAAGCCTGGATTTTCGCTTAGAGGAAGAGCTTCCTATTGAGGCAACAGCAAGCGCTACTGTTTATGATCTTTTTTCAAAAGAAACCGGGCTGACCGGAGGAAATTTAAAAAAGGCTGAGGTGCGCTTTGACCCGAACACCGGCAAACCTCAAGTGGGGCTTGCCTTTGACCAGGAGGGCCAAAGGCTTTTTGGCCAGTTAACTCGGGACAATGTAGGCCAACGAATGGCTATTTTTCTGGATGAGTTTTTATTATCTGCCCCAGTAATTAAAGAACCAATAGAAGATGGTCAAGCGGTAATTTCCGGAGAGTTTGAGCTAAGCGCAGCAAAACAATTAGTTTCCCAGCTGAACGCTGGCGCTCTGCCAGTGAGCATAGAGTTAGTATTGCAGGAGAAAGTTGATCCGTCTTTGGGAAGGGAATCTATCCTCAAAGGAGTAACGGCAGGCTTGCTGGGAGTAGGACTAGTTGCCCTTTTTATGATTTTTTTCTATGGATTTTTGGGTTTCCTGGCGGTAATAGGACTAATAATTTACACCCTTATAAGCCTGAGTTTGTATAAGTTAATTCCAATAACCTTGACCATGTCTGGAATTGCGGGATTCTTGCTTTCCTTGGGAATGGCGGTAGATTCTAATATATTAATTTTTGAGAGAATGAAGGAAGAGATAAGGGCCGGAAAAAATAAAATCCTGGCCATGGAGCTGGGCTTTGGCCGAGCTTGGGATTCAATAAGAGATGCTAATGTTTGCACCTTGATTATTTGCTTTTTACTCTTTAACCCTTTTAGCTGGGGCTTTTTAAATACCTCAGGAATGGTGCGGGGCTTTGCCCTGACCTTGGGCTTAGGGGTGGTGGTTGAGGTTTTCACCGGAGTAATTGTGGTTCGGACAATTGTGCGGCGTTTTTATCATCCGATAGATACAAAAAAATGATTAGATTTATTAAGCACAGCTGGTTGTATTTTTCTTTTTCCGGGTTTTTGCTTATTATTAGCACTTTCTCTTTGTTGAAATGGGGATTGTTGCCTTCGGTTGATTTTCAGGGAGGAAATCTCTGGGAGATTGGTTTTGAGAAGGAGGTCAATAAAGAAGACTGGATCGGTTTTGTCAAGGGAAAGGATGATATTTTGGAGGTTAATCAAACCGGTTCGCAAACTTGGCTTATTAAGTCCCGTCCGGCCGCCAAAGATCTTAAAAGCACCTGGCAAAAAGAGATTGAAAATGAATTTGGATCTTTTGCCGAACTGCGCTTTGAATCATTATCTGCTTCTTTGGGGCATGGCTTGCTAACTAAGACTTTGATTAGTATTGGGTTGGCTATTTTGGGAATTTTAATTTATATTTCCTTTCGGTTTAATGATAAGGCATTTGGTATTTGTGCTATTTTAGCCATGCTCCATGATAGTCTGATCTTGCTGGGAAGTTTTTCTCTACTTGGTCGTTTTTTTCGGATAGAAGTGGATAGTTTGTTTATGACGGCTTTTCTGACAATTCTCGCCTTTTCCGTTCACGATACAGTGGTCGTATTTGATGGAATTCGGGAATTTGGCCGGGTCTATCCAAAAGCGGGTTTTAATCAACTTGCAAGCTTGGCTATTAATCAAACTTTAGTTCGATCTATTAACAACTCAATGACTATTATTTTTGTTCTTCTTTCCCTGTTTTTACTGGGCGGCGAGTCTACTCGTTATTTTTCCTTAGCCTTGCTTATCGGCACTGTCCTGGGGACTTATTCTTCCACCTTTATCGCTGTTCCTTTACTGGTAGTCTGGAATAGATTTTTTTGATTTGAGAAAGAAGATATTTTCTGGCATTTTTTTCTTTGTCATTTTCTATCTCCTTAAAAAGAGCTTTTAGAATTTTTCCCACCTTGGGCCCGGGGGGTATTTTTAGCACTCTCATCACGTCTTGGCCGTTAACTTTTAGGTATTTTAAGGAAAAAGGCTGTTTTTGAACTTCGGCTAGTCTTTTTTTAAATAACTCTAGTCTCCAAGAAGTTTCTCTAGCACCGCCACCTAGCCGGTCGCCGATTCTTAAATCAAGCATGTCTTTAATATTTTCCTTTTTTACCTTTTTGATAAATCTTCTAAAGGCCTTATCAGTTTGTTTCTCGTCTAGGGTAAACTGATGATATCTTATCAGGCGGCAGAGTCTTTCTTGATCTTTTCTGGATAGTCTTAGTCTTCCGGCAATCTTTCTAGCTAATATTTCTCCGGCTACCTCATGATTATAAAAAGTTCTTTCTTCGCCTTTGCCTTGGGCGGTAGCTGGTTTTCCTATATCATGAAGGAGGCAGGCTAGTCTAACTATCGGATCTTTAGCCGGACAAAATTGCAGAGACTTGAGCGAATGGTTCCAAACGTCATCCACGTGGTGCCTAGCTTGAGCAACATTTCGGCCGGCAATTAGCTCCGGAAGGATAAAGTACAATAATCCGGTATTATAAAGTACTAATATTCCTTCCGCCGGGTAAGAAGAGGCAAGAATCTTAAAAAGCTCATCTCTTATTCTTTCCCAGGCGATCTTTTTAATTTTCTCTTTACTTTTCTTAATAGAAACAAAAGTTTTTTTCTCAATAACTAAGCCCAGCTGAGAAGCAATTCGCACCGCCCGCATCATTCTTAAAGCATCTTCGCTAAACCTTTTTTCCGGGTTGCCCACGGTTCTTAAAATTTTGTCTTTTAGATCTTTTTGTCCGTAATAAGGATCAATGATTTTGTTTTCGTAAGTAAAGCTTTTGAGGTTTATGTTTTTTATTTCTAGGGCAATAGCGGAAACTGTGAATTCTCTGCGGGCCAAATCTTCTTTTAGGGTTTTTCCCCAAATTATTTTGTCCGGATGTCTTTTGTCTGAGTAGCCAAACTCTTTCCGAAAAGTAGTAATTTCTAGTAATATTCTTTTAACTTTTTCTTTAACCACAACTGTAACGGTGCCATATCTATTTTTATAAAAGCTGTTTTTGGGGAATAATTTTTGAATTTCTTCCGGCTGGGCATTAGTCGTTAGATCCCAATCTTTAGTCTTTTTGTCCAAAATAAAATTCCTTACGGCCCCGCCGACTAGATAGATTTCAAAATTCTTATTTTGGAATTTTTTGATTGCTTTTAAAATAGCCCGGGGCATATTTGTTTTCATCATAAGCGCTAATATTATACAATACTAGCATGAATTCCTCTTGGCGGTTAAAAAAGAAAAACCCGGTATTAAAAAAGAAACTTACTCCTGAAAAATTACTTTTGGCTCTTCTTTGGAACAGGGGAGTTAAAACTGCCCTGGGAGTAAAATCTTTTCTCAATCCGGTAAATATTTCCCAAGTTGACCTAAGCAAAGCGGGTATTAATAAAAAGGAAACAGTCAAAGCTCTAAAGAGAATTAAAAAAGCAGTAGCAGATAAAGAAACGATTTTGGTTTATGGGGACTATGATGTTGACGGTTTTTGCGCTACCGCTCTTGTTTGGGAGGCTTTGCACCAAGCAAGAGCTCAGGCGATCCCCTATATCCCCAGTCGCCAAGATGATGGCTATGGTCTTAAGGCCGGCAGAGTGAAAAAACTAAAAAGAAATTTCCCAAATTTGAGCTTAGTAATTACGGTTGACAATGGCATTGTTGAGCATGAGCAAATAAAAAAGCTTAAGGAAGCAGGAATTGAGGTGATTGTTACCGATCATCACTTGCCCCAAAAAACTTTACCTAAGGCCTTGGCCATCATTCACGCTACTGGGCTTTCCGGCAGCGGGGTAGCCTATTTTTTGGCCCGAGAACTGCAAGAGCTGGGAGCGGAACTGCCGGACCTAGGTTTAGCGGCTTTGGGAACGGTAGCGGATATGATGGAAGTTCGAGGCATAAACAGAATCTTAATCAAGCAGGGGATTCCTTATTTAGAAAATACTAGCAGAGTGGGTTTGCGCCGCCTCTTTTGTGAAGCGGGAATTGATAACAAAACCTTAGATATTTATAAAATTGGTTTTCTTGTTGCTCCCCGGCTAAATGCCTTGGGCCGGATTGCCAACCCCCTAGATGGCTTACGCTTGCTTTGCAGCCAAACCGCCATTAAGGGGAACAAGCTTGCCAAAATGGCTGAGGAAATAAACAGCGAAAGAAAGAGCCTTACTGCAAAGGGGATAGAAATAGCTAAAAAGGATCTTGATCAGGAAAAGCCTTCTGGTTTTATTTTTAGTGCCTCTTCGTCCTTTCATCCGGGCATTGTCGGATTAATTGCTAGCAAGCTAAAAGACGAGTTTTATCGACCAGCGGTAATTATCAGCAAAGAGGAAAAAGTCAGCCGTGGCTCAGCCCGGTCAGTTGAGGGACTTAATATTATTAAAGTCTTGCGAGAGATAGAAAATATATTTGTCGGCTTAGGAGGGCATGCTCTAGCCGCCGGATTTGAAATAAAAACTAAAAATATTCCTATTTTGAAGAAGAAACTTAAAAGACTTATTAAAGAGCATCTGCCCAAAAAAGGGCTGGAGCCGAAAATTGAGCTGGAAGCGAAATTAAGCTTAAGCCAGGTGAATCCGGAATACTATCAGCAGATTATCAAGCTTGCACCTTTTGGCTTGGGCAACCCTGAGCCGCTATTTCTTTTTGAGGGCCTGAGGCTAACTGAGCTTAGGCAAGTAGGCCGCAGCGCTGATCACTTAAAAATGGCTTTAGATGATCCGCAAACACTTCCAGAAGAAAAAATATGGGCTGAGGCAATTGGTTTTAACTTGGGCAAGTATTATGGCGAGCTAAAAGCGGGCGAGCTGGTTGACTTAGCCGCTTCACTTAGCGAAGATTGTTTTACCGGGAAGGTAAAAATAGTTCTTAAGGTTAAAGACTTGCGGCCTTGTGCCAAAAAAGGTGGTAAAATAGTTAAATGAAGAGAACTTTAAACTTAAAGTCGCAAGATAAAGTGGGGAAAAAGATAAAGCTTTTTGGCTGGGTAGATTCCTTAAGAGACCACGGAAAGATTGTTTTTTTTGATCTTCGGGATCGGAGTGGCATTATTCAGGTCGTAGGGGGAGAGAAGCTAAAAAAGCTAGGCCTAGAAGATGTGGTGGAAGTAGTAGGTTTAGTAAAAAAACGCCCGGAAAAACTAGTTAATCCGGATTTGGCCACTGGCAAAGTAGAGCTGGAAGTAAAGAAATTTGCCATTTTAAACAAAGCCAAAGAACTTCCTTTTCCTATAAAGACTGATGGGTTGGCAATTGAGGAAAAGCTGCGGCTTAAATATCGTTATTTAGATTTGCGTCGGCCAAGAATGGCCTACAATATTCGGGCAAGATCTAAAGCAGTAAACTTTATCCGCTCCTGGCTTTTGGCTAGAGATTTTTGTGAAATTGAAACTCCTAATTTAACAAAAACTACCCCTGAAGGGGCCCGCGATTTTCTTGTTCCTTCCCGCTTGCAGCCGGGGAACTTTTATGCTCTTCCTCAGTCTCCTCAGCAATATAAACAGCTTTTAATGGTAGCCGGTGTTGAGCGCTATTTTCAAATTGCCCGTTGTTTTCGGGATGAGGATGCTCGCCATGATCGAGCCTACGGCGAATTTACCCAGCTAGATATTGAAATGAGCTTTGTGGAACAGGAGGATATTTTAGCTCTCACTGAAAATTTGTTTGCGGCAATGATTGAAGAAGTTTTTCCCAAAAAAAAGATGAACAAGTCTCCCTGGCCTAGGATTTCTTATGACTTGGCGATGAAGAAATACCATTCAGACAAGCCAGATCTTAGAAAAAATAAGAAAGATAAAGACGAGCTGGCATTTGCCTGGATAATTAATTTTCCTCTTTTTGTCAAGCAGACAAAAGAAGATTATTTCCATGGGTCGGGAAAAGCTGGCTTTGCTCCTTGCCATCATATGTTTACCAGTCCTGTTCCGGAGGATGTCCCTCTTTTGGACAAAGATCCGCTTGAAGCGCATAGTCTCCAACATGACCTGATTTTAAACGGAGCGGAAGTAGGCGGGGGAAGCATTAGGATAAGCGATGCCAAGATTCAATCTAAGATTTTTGACCTAATTGGTTTTAGCGCTAAACAAAAACAAGAATTTAATCATTTGCTTAGAGCCTTTGAGTATGGAGTTCCGCCCCATGGCGGCATTGCTCCAGGTATTGATCGCTTGCTGATGGCGATTTTGGGCGAGCCAAGTTTGCGCGAAGTGATAGCTTTTCCTTGCGCAACATCAGGAAGAACAGCGGTAATGGATGCGCCCAGCTTGGCAGCCAAAGAACAGCTAGCGGAGCTAGCAATAAGGGTGGTCGATTCTAATTTGCAAAAAAGGTGAAAAGTTTATTATTGCTTTTTCTTGGTTTGTTTTCTATTGGTGGTCAAAAAAACTGGGTTGGCTTTATTCCTCAACAAGAAGCTGTGCTTCAAAAAAAATTTAATGATAATTTGACAGCTCGTTCCTGGATGGTTTTGGATTTGCAAAGCGGCCAAGTATTAACGGCTAAAGATCCAAACATTGCTTTTGCCCCGGCTTCTTTGACGAAAATTGCCACAGCTTTAGTGGCTTTAGATTATTATGATTTGGATAAAGTTCTTGAAGTAAAAGAACGATACTGGGTTGGCAGACATATGGGTCTGCTTCGGGGTGAAAGAATAAAGGTTATTGATCTGCTTTTTGGTTTGCTCGTTCACTCAGCCAATGATGCGGCTTATAATTTGGCCAGTAACTATTCGGGGGGAGTGTCGGCTTTTGTAGAAAAGATGAATCTATGGGTTAAAGAGAAAGGCTTAGAAAGAACCCATTTTGCGAATTTTGACGGCGAGGAAGATGAAAACCATTATTCTACGGCTGCGGATTTGGCGAAACTAGCTAGAATATTTTTGCAAAACCCCCTATTGGCCCAAATTGTTGATTTGGAGGAAAAAGTGGTTAGCGATATTAGCGGCTCTCATCGGCATTATTTGCAAACTACGAATGAACTTTTAGGTCAAAGTGGCGAAATTCGGGGTTTAAAAACAGGCTGGACCGAGCAAGCAGGAGAATGTTTTGTGGGATTATTTGAGATTGAAGAGTCCGGCCAAGCCCATCCGGTTTTAACCGTTGTCCTGGGAAGCAATGACCGATTTGGCGAAACTCTTACTCTTCTAAATTGGGCAAAGGAAAGTATATCTTGGAAAGATCATTCGGCAACCCATTCGTTGGAGATCGCGGGCACAAAAGCAGTAAAACTATAATCGCCCTCAAAAACATAGATAGGCTGCAAAAAATTAGTCGGATAATGAGGATCAAAATAGGCAAGATAAATTCTTCTTACTGGAATTGTTTTACTTTCTACTCCTTGGTCAAATTTAGCTAGATGATAATCCCCATCCAAAATTTCCTGCCAGGCTTCGGCCGGAGGCTTAAGGGGATAAGTTGCTTTCTTCTCTAAATCAACAAAAAAATAAGTATAGCGAGCTTCCACGACTTGATGCGCCCCTCGATCTCCGCTAAGCAACAATGAAATGTTTGCTTGGTCAAGGCTTTTTGGATAAATTGGATACTCTCCATTTATGGGCTGACGATAAAAATCAATTTGAGCCAGATTTGCTTCTGACAATGAGACTGCTGGCTCGGTTTTTCCCTCTATTATTTTCCAGAGTGTTATTTTGGCGCCCGCACCGTCAATATCCGGATGAACTTGGCTTATTAAAGCTAAAAAATCAAGCCCTCTCTCTACCAGCTCTCCTTGAGCAGGAATAAATTGGTGAGCTAGGGTTTGATCTTGCAGATAAGGATAACTGTAAATAAAAGTTTTGGTTAAAGCGTTTATTTTTAAGGTAATGTTCACCTTTTGGTTGTAATAACGGTAAAGATCATTGCTTATTTTTTCCGGATTGGGGCTAAAGCCTAGGTTTTGAGCAATCTTGTTTGTGTTCTCCAAGGCTAAAAACTTGCTTTGTAAGGCCGGGATAAAGAAAACTGGAGCTTGAGCATTAAGTTGAGGTAGTCCGCCTTCAATCGTTTCCAAAATAAATTCTTTATTTGGCCTGGGTTTAGTTTCCCCAAAATCAAGTTTGGGAAGCTGGCCAAAGGCGACTGTAGGGGGCGGTGGCGGAGCAGGGTGTTTGGCTTTCCAGTAAGCCTGAAACATGCTCCAGCCGGTTCGAAGAAAGACAATAGTGGCAATGGCAAATAAACCGTACTTTACGCTTTGGCGGGTGATAAAAGCAGAACGGGTAAGATTAGCCATTTTTTTAGTATAGCAAGTGAGTGTGTTAGAATTCAATTGATGAAAAATAAAGTTATTCGAACGCGTTTTGCTCCCTCTCCCACCGGATTTATTCATATTGGAGGAATTTATAGCGCCTTGCTGAACTTTGCTTATGCTAAGAAAAACAAAGGATCTTTTATTTTAAGACTGGAAGACACGGATCAAAAACGTTTGGTAAAAAATGCCGAAAATCAGTTGTACCGGGGACTGACCTGGATAGGCTTAAACCCTGATGAGGGTCCTTATCGGCAATCAGAGAGGCTGGAGATTTACCAAAAATATGCTCAAAAATTAATCAGTCAAAAAAAAGCCTATTATTGCTTTTGTTCTGAAGATAGGCTGGAAAAAATCAGAAAAGGTTGTCAAAAGAAGGGAAAGCCATCAATGTACGACCGTCATTGTCGGGGTCTTGATTCCCAACTGGCTCAGGAGAGATTAAAAAAAGGGGAAAAAGCGGTAGTGCGGATGAAAATTCCGGAGAACGAAATAATTATGGGCCAGGATTTAATTAGGGGAAAAATTAAGTTTGACAGTCGTTTTATCGATGATCAAATTATTCTTAAATCTAATGGTTTTCCGACTTATCACCTGGCGGCGCTAGTGGACGATCACTTAATGAAAATCACTCATGTGGTGCGAGGGCATGAATGGCTGCCTTCTTTTCCGAAACATATTTTACTTTATCGCTATTTGAAGTGGAAAATGCCTCAATTTTTGCATACTCCGGTTTTACTTGATCCGGCAGGCGGAAAACTGAGCAAGAGAAAAAATCATGCCAGCTTGAGCTACTATCGGGAAAAAGGATTTTTGCCTGAGGCGATCTTAAATTATTTAGGTCAATTAGGTTGGTCTCACCCAAAAGAAAAAGAGATATTTCCTTTAAAAGAATTTATTAAATATTTTGATCTGAAAGATGTCTCGCCGGTCTCACCGACTTTTGATCTTGATAAACTAGAATGGATAAACGGTGTTTATCTTAGATCGAAAACAAACCAAGGTCTTGCTTCTTTACTTAGGCCCTTTTTACCAAAGATGAGCAGAAAACAGATCCAAGCTGCCTCTCCTCTAGTTAAAGAAAGAATAAAAATATTATCCGAAGCTTCGGATTTATTAGAATTTGTCTGGAGTTATCCTGACTGGCGAAAAGAGCTGATGATCAAAAAAGTAGAGCAAGAGATGGCTAAAGAAATGCTTAAAAATATGAAAATTATTTTAGAAAAATATGCTTTAGAAAAAACTGAAATCCTTCAGAAAAAAACACTTGACTTAATTAAAAAAAAGAATTGGAAAGTGGGAGATTTCTTTATGATTTTGAGAATCGCCGTTTGCGGTAAAACAATTACACCGCCTATCCTGGAGTCCTTAATTCTTTTAGGTAAAAAAGAAACCATAAAAAGAGTTAATAAAGCTCTTCGCAAGCTTCAATGAATGATTTTCTAAAAGCATTGGCTAAAAATCAGACTTTGGTTTGGCCAGAAGTGAAAAGTTACTTAGATCATTTGCTGGATTTTCCTCCCTATTGCCGGATTCCTCGTCAATATACTTTACTAAAAAACTTTCACCAGAAGCTGACAAGCGACTATTCCTGCCGGAAGGGCAAATATTTACGCTCCGCTCTTGTTACGCTGACAGCTCAGGCGATGGGAATCCCGGCCAAAAAAACGCTCAAAGTCGCTGCGGCAATGCAGCTTTGCCAAGACTGGGTTTTAAACCATGATGATATTGAAGATGACTCTTTTTTTAGGAGAGGTCAGCCTACTTTGCACCGAATTTATGGCAAAGAGCTGGCAATTAATGCCGGAGATGCCCTGCAGGTTTTAATGTGGCGAGTTTTAGCTGATAATTTGAAATTAGCAGGACCCAAAACGGGCCTTAAGATAATAAATGAATTTAGCCAAATGCTTTCTCGTACGGTTTTTGGCCAAACAGTAGAGCTGAAGTGGTTGAAGGAAAATAAATTAGATTTAACATCAAAAGACATATTTTTTATTTTAGAAGGGAAGACTTGTTATTATACGATTTCCGGACCGATGAGGCTAGGAGCGATTTTGGCGGGAGCAAAAAAGAGTCAGCTGGACTTGCTTTATGAATTTGGCTTGCATCTGGGCCGCTGTTTTCAGATTAAAGACGACTTGCTTGATTTAACTTCTGACTTTTCCGGTTTAAAAAAACAAATGGGTAATGATGTTTATGAAGGGAAAAGAACTCTAATACTTGCTCATTTGCTCCAAAAAGCTAACCAAAAAGACAAGAAAAAGCTGGAGATGATCTTAGGCAAGACAAGAGACCAAAAAACAAAAGAAGAGGTAATCTGGGTAATAAAATTGATGAATAAATACGGCAGTATTGAATATGCTCAAAAAACAGCTGTGGAATTTGCCCAAAAAGCAAAGGATTTTTTTGATAAAAAACTAGGATTTTTAGCCAAAAACCCCGCCCGAGCCCGACTGAGGCTGGGAATTGACTTTATCGTGGATAGAAAATATTAGCTTTTTTAAAGATCAAAAAGATAGCTAATATTTGCTTTTTCTCTAAGGCTGGAAACCAGGTTCTGAATGGCAGTATTAATCTTTTCCTGCTTGATAGACTCTTCCACTTGCCCATCTATGCTCTCTTGATCTTCAGGCAGATAATCTTTATTTTCTTCCTTGTATTGAACAATTTCTTCAGGACTGACCTGGATATCGTCACCTACTAGTTTTTCTAAGGTTTTTTGAATTTTGATCTGTTCTCTAACTTGAGCTAAACCAATTCCTTGAGCATTAAGCAGAGTATCTAGATCTTGGCCCTGTTCAGAAAGGCGCTGTCTTACTGATTCTATTTCATCGTTTATTTCTTGTTCACTTATGGCTATTCCTTTTGCTTTTGCTTCTTGGCTGATTAGTTTTTCAGTAATTAAATTGTCTAGGGTTTGTTTGCCTGACTGCTCTTCTAAGCTCTTGATAAGTTCCAGCCGAGTAATGGGTTGTCTATTTACTGTGGCGACAACAAATTGGCCGCGAAACATGTAAGCCAAGAGTAAAGCTAAAATAACTGCCAAGCCGATATTTACTTTCTTTTGATTTTTCTTTAAGGAATTAAGAAGCCCTGTTTTCTTTTCAAGTTTTTTGATTATTTTCATGGTTGATTATAGCACAAGGAAAAGAAACATCAATATACTTTATAATAGGGGCAAATGGCGAGACTCAGGGTGGCTGTTATCATGGGTGGTGGCGGTTCTGAGCATGATGTTTCTTTGGCTACTGGGCGGGAGGCTATAAGAAATTTAAATAAAGCTAAATACCAGACTTTTCCGCTAACTGTTTCTCCAAAAGATGATAATTGGCTAGCTTATTTTATGAATTTAAAGAAAAAAGAAAAAATAGATCTTTGTTTTTTGGCGTTACACGGCAGTTTTGGTGAAGATGGAACTATTCAGGGCATGCTGGATTTTTTGGGTATTGCTTACACCGGCTCTGGCGTGCTTGCTTCTGCTCTTGGAATGAATAAAATATTTTTTAAGAAATTAATGGTTGCCGAGGGCTTGACAGTTCCTAAAAGTATTTGTGTCTCAAATAAAGAAAAGTTTACTTTAAAAAAAATATATAATCTTGGCGCTTCTTGGGTTGTTAAGCCGGCTTGTCAAGGGTCAAGTGTTGGGGTGAGCATAGTTTTGGATAAAAAAGACCTTAAAAATTCGCTAAAAAAGGCATTTTCTTATGATAAGCAGGCTATTATTGAAGAATATTTATTAGGAAAAGAAGTTTCCTGCGCAGTTTTAGGAAATGATTCTCCGTATGCTTTGCCGGTGATTGAGATTTGCCCTAAAGGAAAATTTTTCGATTATTGGGCAAAATACATACCTGGAGAGTGCAAAGAAATAGTGCCGGCGCGGTTAAGTAAAAAAACAACTTCCCAAGTTCAAAAGCTGGCGGTCGAAGTCTACAAGGCGGTTGGCTGTCGGGGTTATGGCCGGGTGGATATGATTATTAAAGAAAAAAAGCCTTATATTTTGGAAATTAATACCTTGCCTGGCTTAACCCCAACCTCTTTATTGCCCCAAGAAGCAAAAGCCGCGGGGATTAACTATTCTCAACTTTTGGATTTAATTATTGGATACGCTTTGGTAAATTAATCTTCCTTCTGTTTTCGGACTTAAATTTTGGTGGCTTTTTAAATATTCTTCCAGGACCTGTTGGGCTGAGGTAGCGACAACTTTATGATTTGGAGAGGCTAATAGTTCTTCGTGAGTAATGTTCAAGTAGGCCGGAGCATTTTTAAAGTGATAGCCCTGCAGGCAAAGAGTATATTTCTTTTGATCACTAACTATTTTATTATTAATTTTTAAGGAAACTAGTTTCTTTTTCTGGTCATTATAGATAGCTTCTACGCCGTGATTAACCTGATAACATTCGCCTTCGCCATCTCGGTTCTCCTTTCGCATTATACGAGCAAAAATCTTTTTCAATTGCTTACCTGTGATTTCGTAACGATTAAGACTATCGTCATAAGGGAAGCAGGTTTTTAAATCTTTTAAAGTCACCAACGGCCCCATTTTTTTAACTCTGATGGAGCCGCTGCCCACTAAAAGTACATCGGCTTGGGCATTTTGGGCAAAAGCGTTGGCAACTAAATTTCCCAAAGAGGTTTCAATTTCTCTTTGGGGGTGAGTTAAAGTTTGGGCGAGCTTGCATATCAAGACTTGATATTTGCGTTCAACTTTGCCTTTAAAAGAATCAATAAATTTTTGGATGTTTTTGTCCGGTTTGGCAATCTGGTCGTTAATAGGAATAAGCCGCCATTGGTAATCCACAATGCTATTAGTATCATCGTCAACTATAATATCAAAGTGGCCAATTTGGTCAGTGCCTACTCCGGCCTGAGCAATCAATATTCCGTTTACCATTTTCGGTTTTTGTAAGATCGTGTGGGAATGGCCGCCGATGATTAAGTCTACACCCCATTCGTTTCTTAGCATTTCCGCCAATTTAACGTCGGATTCAAAGCCAATATGAGTTAAAAGTACGGTCAGATCAATGTCATCGCTTTTATAGGCATTACAAATTTTTCCTACTTCGTTGCTCGCTTCCTCCAAGTTAATAAAGCTGCCAATAAGCTCATCTTGTTTAATCGAATCCATTACTTTTTCCGTGATAATGCCGGTAAATAATAAATCAAAGCCGGCTTTTTTAATAATCAGGTAGGGCTGCATCAATCTTTTGTGGTATTTTTTAATATATAGGTTAGCGTTCACAATGGGGAAATTAGCCATTTTTTCTAAAAAAAGAAGGTGGGGAAGGCCATAGTCAAATTCATGGTTGCCAAGAGCCGCGATATCGGGTGATAGATAATTAGTGATTTCAATGGTCGAAATGCCCTTGTACTCGGAGTCGATTAACGAGCCCTGGACCATGTCGCCGGAAATAACATACAAAACGTTTTCTTCTTCCGCCCGGACTTTATTAATATAGCCGGAAAGAAGAGCCAGGCCGCCGATTAACTTTCCCTTTTTACCCCCAATTTCTGCTAAAAAATCACCGTGCATATCATTGGAGTGAAGAATAGTAAACTTTTTGGTTTTCACTATTCAAATTGTAGCATAGGCAGATTGGGGTTATATTTTAAGGCTAGTTCTAATTCTTCTTTAGCTTTTTCGGCATTTCCCAGTTTTTCGTAAATTTCCGCGCGGATGAGATATAGTTCAGAAAAAGCACGGTTGCCGTTATTAAGAATTTGATTGGTAATCTCAAAGACGCGGTCGTAATTTTCTAGATAGAAATAGGCTATGATGGGCTCGATTTGATACCAAAGCATTCGGCGCGGAAGTTTGTTTTCCACTTGCTCAAAAGCGAGAACTGATTTTTGATAATCGCCCAAGTGATAAGCGCTTGTGGCAATATTAAAAACTGGATAAGGATTTTCAGGATCCAATTTATTTTCTTTTTCCGCTCGCGATAAAGCGTTTTCCCAGGCTGTTTTTTCTTTTGCCTCCGAGTCTAAAATTGCCGTAATTTTAGACTCCTCGCTTAGAGGATAAACAAGAATATAGTTATAATTAAAGGGCTGCCAAAGGGAAAGAAAGTCATAGTAAGGGATTTCTTTATCCCGGCCTTGATAAGAGTCGTCTTGAATAATTACTTTTTTATTCTCATCAAAGCCGCGTACTAGCCGAAAGTGGCCAATGTCTTCATTAGGATTAAGCCAAGTCTTTACCACAACGGGAATATTATTAGCAATAAATTTTTTTAGGAGATTAAGGTCCCCGTTGGGTCTTTCCAGAGCCTGCAGCCCGTACTGTTTAGCCCAGTAGACAAATTCAGTGGCAAAGATCGTTTTATCGTCATTATCTCCTTGGGAATTTTGAAAAGGCCGCATTTTTTGCCCTAGTTCTTCTTGAGAAGCTGAAATATCGTACCAGGAAAGAATCATTGACAAGGTGGCTGGACCGCAGTTGTTAAAGGTTTGATAAATATGGTAAGGACTGGATAAAATTGCGCTGGAGCCGGGAGCTATTACAGAAACTTCTGGGATAATATTCGCAGTTTTTTCTTTTTGTTCTGGATTTTTTTGTATAAATTTAGTTTCCAAAGCGGGCCGGGGTTGGTTTTCCCAAGCCAGTTTGGCTAAAATTGCTATCCCAAAAATAAACCAGATCGCGATTAATAATATTACCGTTCGGCGCTTCATGGAGAGCCTATTATAACTTATTTTGCGAGCGAAAGAACTGAAGCTGGATGCTTTTAAAGGAAATTATTTCGGGGGGTCAGTTAAAGCTTTTAAAATTGCTTCGCGGATATTTCGGCCGCCGAACCAACCTTTAAAGTAAACAAGAGAAGGGCTTTTTCTTCTGTTCTGCAGATAAAAACTGTTAATCCGGCCGCCTTTTTTCAAGAAAGTGGAAATAAGGTCTTCGGTAGTTTCCTTTTTAATATCGATGTATTTATTATAGCACCAATTTTTCTAATATTTTCTGGCAGACCTGTTTTGTGGTAATAGATTTTTTGGCGGGGGGAAATTCCAGCTTTGACCCGGCCGCATACTTGTGGCCGCCGCCGCCGAACTGTTGAGCGATGAGATTTACTTTAGGCGCGCCCGGGTTCGAACGCCAGGAAATAGAAAATTTATTTTTTTCTTCAGGAATAACGACAAATCCCCAAGGATGATCTTTAATTTGCCGGACAATTATAAAGAGAAACTTATGATAAGCATTGGCAATATCCTCATAGGAATATTTTCCCAAAACAGAAAGAGGCAAATAAGAATAAGTTAGGCTCGGTAATTTCTTTAATTTGACATTTTGGGTATTTCGATAAAGTATTTGCAAAAGAGCAAAAGTATCTGGATTCATTTTATCGATTTTTAAAAGAAGCGATTGAACATTTATTTTGGCTTTGTCAACTAATCTTTTTACGGTAATTAATGAATCTGAATTTTCATAGCTTAAGTAGCGGAAATTACCGGAATCGGAAAGAATACCCAACATCAAGGTTTCCGCTGTTTTTTTATCGAGCAGTTTGCTATCGGCAAAAAATAGATCAGCTGCTATTTGGCAGGCCGCAATTGCCCGGGTGTTAATTAAACAAAAATCAAAATAATCCGGCTTGCCTGGGTGATGATCAAGGCAAATAGACTTAATTTTTGAAGATTTTAGCTCTTCTGCTTGTGAGGAAAAACGGGAATAAGTGCAGCCGTCCAAATAAATTATCAGATCAACGCCGTCAAGATGATTAACCAGATCGTCAACCCTTTTAATTTTTTGGTTGTCTTTGAGGGTTTCCCATTCGGTAAAAAGTCTGCCGGTAACTATTATTTTTGCTTTTTTCTTCGGATAAGCTTTTTTTAAGTAAGACAAAGTGGCCAAGGCAGAGCAAAGAGCATCCGGATCAGGATTAATGTGGGTAGTGATCAAAATATTTTTTGCCTTTTTAATCAAGGCATTAATTTTATTCACGAGTTATTATAGCATCAGTCGGATCTTGAAAATTGTAAAAATTAAATTAATATTAATATGAGATAAACAAAAATATTTGGCTGTTGTTAGTTGGAGCGGCAATATTATCTATACTTGGTGCGGTTGCGGTCCAGCGAAATCAAGCTTCTAATTAACCAAGTCCAGAAATTTTAATTTTCGGACCATTGCCAGAGATTCCCCTTGAGAAAGATCAAGCGGAGATTAGTAATCCTGCTTCCGAAAATTGTCTTGGCCAAGATAGAGAGCCGTGAAGAATAGGTTTCGAGGCAACTAGTCAACCAGTGACTAGATAACACGCTGGCAAATAAGTTATAATATGTCAGGTTTAAATGCCTGGAAACGGGCATTTTTTTGTTTTACCAAAAAAATTAATGGAGATTCGAAATATTGCTATTATCGCTCATGTTGACCACGGCAAAACCACTTTAGTGGATGCTTTACTGCGTCAATCTGCTACTCATCTTGGCAAAGAGATGATTGATACTACTTGCATTATGGATAGTAATGAGCTGGAGCGGGAGCGGGGAATCACTATTTTTTCTAAAAATGCTTCAGTGGTTTGGCAAGGAGTAAAAATTAATATTATTGATACTCCGGGCCATGCTGATTTTGGAGGTGAGGTAGAGCGAGTTTTGCAAATGGCCGACGGCGCTCTTTTACTTATTGATGCTCACGATGGCCCTATGCCCCAAACTAAATTTGTTTTGAAAAAAGCCTTAGAGTTAAAACACAAAATTATTGTGGTGATCAACAAAATTGATCAACCCAATGCTAATGTAAATGAGGCTTTGAATAAAACTTTTGATCTGTTTATTGATTTGGGGGCGGATGATCAGACTGCTGACTTTCCCATTGTTTATACTTCGGCAAAATTGGGCAAAGCAGGGCTAGAGCTTAATCTTAATAAAATGAAAGATATTTCTCCTTTATTTGAAGAGATTATTAAGGAAATTCCGGCGCCAAAAGTAAACCTTGGTGAGCCATTGCAATTGCTAGTTACTTCTATAAATAGAGATAATTTTAAAGGGAGGATGGCCAGGGGAAGGATTTATAGCGGAAGTTTGAAGGCTAAGCAGGAAGTGATGCATATTAATCGCCAAGGCCTAAAGAGAAAATATTACTTGACCTCTTTGGTGACTTTTCAAGGATTAGGCCAGGAAGAAGTTTCTCAAGCCGAAGCCGGAGAGATTGTAGCAGTTGCCGGAATTTCGGACATTACTGTTGGTGAAACAATTACCGATCCGGTAAAGCCCCGAGCATTACCCAAGCTTGAGATAGAAGAGCCGACAGTTAAGATGACTTTTGACGTAAACACTTCGCCCTTTGGGGGTAAGGAAGGAACTTTTGTAACTTCCCGCCAAATCAGGGAAAGATTGTACAAAGAATTAGACAATGACGTGGCGCTAAGAGTAGAAGATGGTCCAAGTGGCGGCTTTGTTGTTTCCGGTCGGGGGGAACTACATCTGGCTATTTTAATTGAGCGCCTTCGGCGCGAGGGTTTTTCGCTTCAAGTTTCTCAGCCGGAAGTGATTGAAAGGTGTATTGATGGCCAAAAAATGATTCCTTATGATGAGGTTTATATTGAAGTGCCGGAAAAATATTCCGGAGCAGTGATCCAAAAACTAAATAGCCGCTATGCCGAAATTCGGCAAATGAAAACGAACAATAATATTGTTTATTTAGAATTTATTATTCCCACCCAGGGCTTGTTTGGTTACCGAACAAGGTTTTTGAGCGACACTCATGGATTGGGAATTATGAATACAAACTTTTATCAATACTTGCCTCCAGAAAATAATATAAAAGGCCGAGATCACGGTTCTTTAGTTGCCTGTGAATCCGGTATAACCAGAATTTATGGTTTAACGAACATCCAAGACCAGGGAGAATTATTTATTGGCCCGAATATCGAAGTTTATAAAGGCCAGGTAGTTGGCCAGCATTCCCGGCCCGGGGATTTGGCCGTAAACGTTTGCAAAGAAAAGCAATTATCTAACATGCGCTCAAAAGGAGATGGAGTAGCCAGGCACCTAAATGCTCCCCGAGCTATGGATCTGGATGCGGCTCTAGATTATATTGATTCCACGGAGCTAGTGGACGCAACCCCCAAGGCAGTCAGGATAAGAAAAGCGATATTGGATTTGGCTGAAGCAAAACGCCAAGCCAGGGGCATGAAAGATAATCAGTAGTCTTAATAAAATTATTCGAAGGTCAACGACAAGAGAACAGGAGAATAAAAAGGCTTGTGAGGAAATAGATTAATAATAGGCCCATGAGTCCGCCTAGAGAATAAATAGTATAGTGGGCAAAAATTGGCTCGGCATCTTTCAATTTTTCTTCTGGAGGGTTGCTTTCGGTTCTTTTTTTCGCATATTTATAGCCCAGCTGAAATCCTCCCAATGATAATGCTAATCCCAAAAAAGACAAATTTTGGCGGGCAAAAAAATGAACTACATCTTCAATAGATTTTTGGACAATCGAGATAATTACCAAAAAGACGATGCCGAAGATAATAGTAGTCGGGATAATTTCCCAAAAAATATTTTTTATTGATCGGTTTTTGCTAAACTGCTTGCCTAATTTTACCAAGTCGTAAATTAAATATGAGCCGATGGTAATTGTGCCCAAATATGATAAATATTTTTCCATCTATAAATAATTATAATCTAATTATCTCTATCAGGAGGGGTATAATTTTTCACACTCGGGGGGTTAGTGTGATTTAATTTGGGGAGGAGCCAGGGTCACCTGGATCGACTACTCCGGAATCAATCGTATTTCTGGGGCTGTTTTCCCTTGTGCCCGGAGCAGAATTGGTGCCCTCTTGAACAGGTACAGGGTCATTAACCCCTCCACCGGTTTTTATTTCTACTGTTTTAATATTTGACCCGGCTGGTCCGCCGCTTGAAGTTCCTGGAGCAAATTGCATAGTTCCGCCTTCGATGATGACTCCTGGTTCTCCTTCGCCTGGCCCTGTTCCAGGGGCCCAAACATGCTCGACTTTGTCAAAAAATTCGGCTTGTCCCTCCACTCCACTAACTTCAACAATTTTTTGCGCCATTTGATTCACAACTTGTTCTTGAGCTTGAATAATATTTTGTTTCTGATCTTCGTTAATTTTTGCTTTAATTTCCTCCATAGTTTTTTGCTGCTCTATTGTTCTGTTTTCAGCAGCTTCGATAACTTTCCCATCATCGGTTTTTCCCAGTAAATTGGCCTGTTTCTCTTTTAGCTGGACGTAATTTTGAAGTAAATTTTGCACTTTTTCATTATTTCCTTCTTCTGCATAACTTTGGGCTTTAAATAACTTTTTTTCGGCGTGCTTTTCCAGCACCGCAACTTTATTCTCATTTCTAAAGGTAAAGAAGTATTCGATTCCTTCTTGTATTTTTGTCAAAACCGAATTTTCTGAAGTAAATATATTCTTTAAATCGATTGCCTGGGAGGATCTGGGGATAAAGAAACTCATAAAGAAAATAAAAATCGTTATTAGCAGGACCTTTTTTAGACTCATCTTCAATAATCATAACTGAATCGTGATTAGCAAGTCAAGACGCTAGTGGCCAGGAAGGGGGGATGAAAAGTGTTGGCCTTCTCATTGAAACTTTCCAAAAATTTGTGTTAGTCTGTTCTTGTGATCGAAAGAAGAAAGGAGGTGAAAAAAATGAGAAAGTTTTTAATTCCCACAATTGCTGCTTTTTTATTCGTTGCGGCTACCCAAGCCACTTACGCTGCGCCCAGTTTTAACTGGGGTACTCAAATAAATCCTGGTGAGTGCGACAGAGTTGGTAAGCCAGTGATTAATATCGTTGAAAAAATAGTAAACACAGTAGATTCTGGCCAAGTGGGCAATTATTGGGCTTACGATAATTTAAACCGCCAGATTCAAGTATGGGAGCAAGAAGACGGAAGCTATTGCGCCCTAGTGCAAAACGAAGGTAAATTTGATGCTCAAGAAGGTGAAGATAGTCCTGGAGCTACAGGTGTACTCGATGGTGATGAGGATGGGGTTTTTCAAGGAGGTTATCGAGCGATAATCAACGGGACACTTAAAGTAGATTCTGATTGGAAAACCAGAGGCTTTGTCGGGACTACTGATTATAGGTGCGACCTTAGCGGAGTTTGTCCAGGTTATATTAGTTGGGTAGGTCAATATTTTGAACCTGGCTATTCTTTTGCTTATGATTGGTGGGGCTGGATTTATCGGGCTGGGAAAAACGGCGTTTGGATTAATTCCAGCGACGGCAACTCAGGCGATATTCTCTAGATAATCCTGCTAAATTGAGCAGTGGATATGTTTACTTTTTCTGCCTGTTTAAGGCAAGGTTTGTGGTGTTTGCGCTGTTATCACCAGGCTAAAAGTATTTACTTATAACTTGAAACATTTTTTGATGGCCTTGGTCGTTAGGGTGGAGTCCGTCCAAAAAATCTTGATCGTTTAGGTTTTCCCAGATCTTAATAAACCGGCAAGAATTTTTTCGGGCAATATTTTCTAACAATTTGTCATACGCTTCCATCCGCTTTTTGTCGAAACATTTTCCATCCGTGTTTCCGGGAGGGGGTTTTAATATTGAATCATCCCCAAGGCATAAACCAATAAAAGTAATATCTTTAGTGTGGGCTTTTGCTTTGGAAATTATTTTTTCCAAATTAGTTTTAAAGTTGGTCTTCTTAATAATCGATTTAGTAATTTCTTTAAAATATCCAGAATCATTAATGCCAACGTTAAAAATAATAGAAGTGGGTGTCCTAAAAGAAGCTTCAATCTCAAATCTTTTTAAAACATCGCTCGTAGTGTTTCCGCCAATGCCTAAATTAAAAAAGTTGATGAAGTTATTTTGATACTTTTTTTCTAAATATTGTTTTAAAAGTTCCGTCCAGCCCGCTTTCACATAAGCCGCTTGAGTAACGCTATCTCCAAAAATACAAAAGCTTTTATCCATGATCATTAATTATATAATAACTGATTTTACCCACCCCAGGGGTGGGTTAGGTAGACACCTCGGGATTTTTTCTTAATTTTATCAAGACTATCAACGGTTATCCAAGCAGCCATGGCTCCAAAACCCGATTTATCAATTTCAAACTGCTTTACTTTTTCCGGATTTTTTAGAAAAATAAGCAGGCAGTATTTTTTGTTTTTAAATAATTCAAAATAAGCGTTGATATTATTTTTATCGACACCCAGACCGTCGTCTTTAGCGTATTTATAGAGAATCTTTTTCACTTTTGCAGGCGTGAGATTTTCAAACTGAATTACTTTGTCTGCGGTCGCTTTAATTTTTACTGGTTCTCCACCGTCTTTGAAATAGATTGTGTCTTGGCGATTAATGTTGCCCAAGGTTGGCAACGATGCAAATACCAACGCGATTCAATGGTTTTCTCTCCCGATAAAATCTTTTGCGTTAATCCCCAGGATTTTCTCATTATCGCAATATGAACCTTTTTCATCTCATCTTAACTTTTTTATAAGTTCTGTTGGGGTTTTGATTACTTCTCTAAACAGAGTGAGCCGGCACATTTCTTCGTCTTTATCTGATAAAGCGTAAATAGGTTTTCCCAGAGCCACGGCATATCCGATCTCCAAAGTAGTGCTGACACCAGAGTAGCCGTCTTTGTTGTAAACAAAGACAACATCCGCCATTTTAATTTTATAAAAATGGTCATGAGTAAGTCCCAAAGCTACAAACTTTTTGTATTGGGCTGACAATTTGCTCCACTCGTCCTTGCCCTCGTGAAGATAGGGAGAAAAAACAACAACTCCAGCCTTGATTAACTTGGCTTCAAATTCTCGTATTTCTTTTTTGAATCTTCTACTGCCGCAAATAGCTACAGTTTTCATATTCCTATTTTATCAAATCTTCAGGTCTAAGTAGTTGAGGAAGCAAAGATAATTTTCAAGCTAGAGAAAATATAACAGATTTTAGGGGATAGCCAGGGAATTCGGGGTACAAGTTGGGATCCTCTGTGATCACGTCAATAGTTACTCCTTTTTTGACTAGCTGACCAACCGTAAAAATATATCCTTCTCCAAGAGCGATTATATCGTGAGCTTCATCTACCTGTTTAACGGTACTATTGGCTTTGGCCAAAAATTCAAGATAAAAATCAGGATATTCGATCGCTCTATCTCTTTTCAGCTTTCCGCCGATAAGCTTAAATCTTAATTTGCCAAAAAATGGTTCAAATCTTTCTCGATACGCTTCAATCATAGAGGGTCTTTCTACTCTTGAAAGCCAGCGGTCAATTCCTACGGAGAGCAAAAGCATCATGCCGGTGTTTCTAAGAGCGTTTCTTAAACAGTCGGGCATTCTGGGGTTGTCTTTTTCGGACTCATTGAGCAGACGGTATCCCATTTCGTGGCGAATCAGCGGGGGAATTTCTCCATCTTCAAGATGAGTAAAAACTAAATTTTCTTCTTCCACGCTTAAAGCATCAACTAATTGTTCGCTTAGGGCTTTGCCCACCTGTTCGTTAATTTCGACCATTTCATTTCCTGTTAAGCCTGTATCTCTAAAAGGCAAAGGCGTCAAAAAAGGTCTTTGTCCATTTTCTGATGGTAAAAAAGCAAAGGGGAAAACGGTAACTGATTTTGTCAGCCCTTTTAAATCAGGTAGTTCTCTTGTGTCAAAAGCAAGACCAACTAGAAAAACAGATGCGGGGCTGGAGATTTCTTTACTTACTGGGGTAACTTCGAATTCATGACCTCTTCTTGGCATGTTAACCTTTAATATATAACAGGAAGATAAAAATAGTCAAGGATTTTAATTTGTCATTTATTGCACACCGGGAGTGATTATCCCGTATATTTCTTTGTTTAGTAACACCTATAATACGGAGCACTTGTGTAAACAAATCAGGTGAATAAATATAAATTATGCCAAGTGATTGATTTTATTAATCTTCTGATGTAAAATAATTACCATGGCAATAGAAAGACTTATAATTGATAGAATTCACGCTGCATGCGAAGACGGGGATTTGAACCAAGAAGAGCTGGCAAAGACTTTATTGGGAGAGTTGAGATTTTTACAGCATCAAGGATTAACTGATCTGCCTGTTGAAGAAGTCGAAAAAACTTTTGGGGAAAAACCTGCTGAAGTTGAGGAAAGAATACCTTCCAAGCGTCTGGCTGAAAGATATGAAGAAATAGAAAGCGCTGATTGGCTTGGTTTGTCTGGAGAAGAAGGATTGGGCGAAGCAGCAACGGCTTTATATGAATTTATTGCAATAAAATCAATCGAAGAGCCAGGAAGAGTAGTTACTTTTAGAGAAATGAGAAGTTTTATGGCTAGAATAGGATATGCCGGATCAAGAGAGTCTATAAGGACATACGCTTCTAAAATAAGGGGCATGTTAAGAGAAAGAAAGGGTGAAGGATTTGATTTAGCTTCGGTTCCTCGAAAAGGATATCTTTTTATCCGCCCCGAAAAAGAAGATAAGGCGCAGGGCTAAAAGTTTTTACACGCGCCCGGAGGATGAGTTAGGTAGACACCTCGGTTTGGGGGCAGGATTTCGCAGTAGTGATATAGTTTGACATACTTGAAAGCAGATTTAATCCTTGTTATTATATAGACAATCACTAGGGAGAAACGACCGCCTATCTACGTGGTAGAGCGCTACGCCTCCCATTTTTTTACTTCATAGTACCAATTTACCTTTATCACGGATCAGAAACAGTTTAAACTGCTGAAACTTTCTCAAAAGGGACGATTCGGATTTCCTGGGGGGCTAAGGTTTCCCGCAGTGGCGGGACACAGCGAACCTAGCTCCTTGGCTGGAGCGGGCTCTGGTCTGAACCATCCCAATCCTTATAGCTTTCTACGGCCTTAAGGTTCTGATTTCAAAGTTCTATTGACGTGATTTACATTTCTCTGCTTTTGCAATTACTATTTATCTAACAGCGCTATTATTGATATAAAAATTGAGATTAGTGAAATTATTATTGCCCAAGTACTTCTGATTTCTGCCTTCCTTTTAAGCCTGACTTCTCTTTCAATATCGATTTCCTGTATGAGAAACTCTTTTTCAACATTGTCTCTACTTCCTTTCTCCCCATTATATAAGCCACTTACAAATTTCAATCTCTGCTCTTGCAATTCCCTGTCGGAAAGCTTCGTTAAATCAGCTTTGAATTCTTCGTCGTGAGCAACCATAGTGTTGTTAATTAATTGGCTTCGAATCTTTTCCTATGATATTCAAATATTTTTTGAGCTCACTTTTGATGGAACCGCTAAGATTCCAATTTTCATATCTGTTAATAGGCGGGCCCAAACGAGAGTTTTTATCGTAACTACATATATTTTGACTCATAAGGTAGTTCAAACAAGCAATTAATGATTTTGAGGGATTTTCTTTGGTTTTGAATATTCTCAACTTAAGGAGTTCTTCAAAGGTAAGATTTTTTGGTTTTTTACCAAAGAGGCGTAGTATCTCCATATATTCTGCTTTCTCTCTTTTTTTATCCCACTTAGAATGAGTAAAAAACAACATTGCCCTGTTCATTTCAGTTGTTTTTTGTTTAATTGCTTTTCCAAATTCAATTACTAAGTCATCAAGGAGTTTTTTAACACTTATAGCATCTCTCTTATTTGGTCTTTTTCCGTCTTTGAACGGATGAATTAAATTTCTATAATCTCTCAAAACATCACACCTACTAGCTGATGGACTCGAGATAAATTTTAACGCTGCCAAAGCCTTAATTAAATTAAATAGATCCATCCTGCGAATCTCATGCCTTTTTTTTGATAATTGGAAATACTTAATCCTGAGTTTGTCTTTAGCCTCGGATGGCAGTGATAATGCTTTATTTTTGAGAAGTGCTTCAACTATCCCGCCAGCAAGCACGACGGCTCCTTTATAGCACTGACGCTTTAAGCAAGTTAAAACTTCTTTGTAATCTAGAACAAGAACTCTTTTTAATTTTGTGTCTGGAATAAAATCAAAAATTTTAAAGTAGTTCACTTATCTAATTCTAATTATAGCATGAGTAAAAATAAAAAAGTTGGCGTGTCTTTTAATTAGTAGTTTACCGACAATTCGCCTTGAATCATTATTGTTAGGACATATCGGATTCGAACGGGCTTTTTTTGGGGTAAAAAACGGTTCTAATTCTCGGTTTTTGAAAGCCGCTTTTGCAAGGCGTTTGGAAATAAAAAAGAAACCTTGGCTCGGGGGCTAGGATTCGAACCTAGATTGGGCGGTTCAGAGCCGCCATTCCTACCATTAGAAGACCCCCGAAAATAGCTTGCCTATTTTAAAAACTACTTCTGAAAACAATCTAATATTTCCGAATTCCTGATAAGAACTGCTCGATTGGTGGTATAAATTAATCCCTTGTTGGGGTTAATTTCGAACCCCAAATAAATTATTTCTGTTCCTCTGGCCCTTGCCTCTTGCACTGCTGGCTGTAGATCAGAATCTGAGCTACAAATGATTGCAGTCTTTGCTTTTTTGTCACAAGCTGCGGTTACTAAGTCAACTGCAATTTTGACATCTACGCCTTTTTCTCTAAAAACAACTTTAGATTTTTTATTGACCTTAAGTGTTTGCGCTCTAATGTTTCCGCTAACAACAAATTCAAAACCCGCTTTTTCAAGTCTAGTTTTAAGAATCCTTTGCTTCTGGATTAAGTTCCGAGACTTTCTTGGTGTGTTTTTATGAAATCTTATTCTCGAAGCATAATAAATTCTTCGGGAAATCTTGATCCTCTTAAGTGTTTTATCAAACAATGTTTTGAGGTCAATCTTAAGAATGTTAGCCTTATTTTTACTAATTCCTTCCTTTTTTAAAACGTTCTCAATATAGTGCCGTAAATTTTCTCCATCGATGTATAAAATTGCTTCATTCATGCTTAATTATGCCATAAAAAACCTCGTCGGGCCAATGGCTTGGACGAGGCGTTGATAGTTATAATTTACCATATTTATTTAGGCTAAGTCAAGACAAAATGCATAGATTCCCGCCTTCGCGGGAATGACAAGACGCGGCAATTATTAAAATCTATGTGTTAGAATGATTTGGTGAATAGAAGAGTTATGGGTTTTCCCCGGACGATTTATGATTTCGGTGAGAGGTCGCCAGGTTTTTTGGATCCTTGGACCTCGCTCCAGCCCGGGTATCTTAGAGAAAAAATTGCGCCGGAAATTATGGGCGTTTTTAGCAACACAGCTGGAGGATTAAAATTCTATCCTTATTTTAAAGTCAAAAAGGATTTTGTCGACCCGGCCCAAATTAATGATAAATGGGCTTTGGTTTTTCCGAAAAGAACCTACCTGCCGCCTAATTATCCCCATTTTCAGCTTTGGCTTTTAGGTCAAGACTATATCCCTTCGCCAAAATTTATGAGTGATTCGGAAGCCAATATTTTAGGCCAGCTTATTGCTATTTTTACTTCTGCTTTAAAAGCTTACGCCAAGAAAAATCGCCTAAAAGGAAAGGTTGCTTTTGGTTATAATTCGACTCCTTTTTCCTTTATTAAAGATAAACTAGGCCGCTATTATGCTGGCGGGCAGTCAGTGCGTGCTTTTCACCTGCATTGTTTATTGATTCCTAAGCCGAAGAAAATGCTTATTCCCAAGAATGAACTTTTTTTAATTCATCCGACTACTTTTTCTCACAAGCTTCTATGCCTGATCTTTAAAAACCAAAAGATTTTGAAAAAACTAGGAGCAGGTGGGGCTAAAAACATTTATAAAACCATACGGGGAGTAAAGATTTCTTCTTTTTCAAGCCGGCCAGCCAGTTTGCAAAATCTTTGGCAGACAGTAGAAAAAATAGATAAGCTTCTCTATGATGTCCAATCTTTGCTGGTCCTTTCTTTTTATAAGGACGCGGATAAATTTATCCGAAAAATCGAAAAAGTGGTAAAAAGCAAAGACATTAATAAAGTAAAAGGAGTTTTGGAAGACTTGGTAGTGGTTGGCCAGGAGCGAAAGCTGGAAGTGCTCAAAAAGCGCTTAAGGGAAGGCCTGGTCAAACTGGGAAAGAGATACGGCGCAGATTTTAAACCCCAAGACCTAAAAGCCTTAATTGATTGTCTTTGTTTAGATGAAAAAGGAGATTTGGCTTCAATGGTTTTTGACCAAAAAGTAGTTTTGCGGCCGGGCTTGGGTTATGCTTTGCTGGTCGAAAATAATTCTCAAAATAGATTTTCTTTAAAAATCCAGCCCCTGGATGTTTTAGGGTCTAAAGGATTAATTGAATCTTCCGGCTATTGGTTTGAAAAAAAGATTATTAAAAAGGAATTTCCTAACTGGGCAGTAGATGTTACCCAAGATTTGATTTCTCGTTTTCGGTAAGGTTATAATAAGCTTGCCCGGTTGCTTTCAGCGGTGTGGTACCACCTCTTTCCCGCCTCGATTCGTCGAAGCGGGCCATTCCGAACAGAGAAGTGAAACGCACCCGCGCCGATAATAGTTGTCCGGAGACGGACTGCGAAGGTAGGTCGTAGCCGGGTATTTTTATGAATAAACCTAACTTCTTTCTAGTTTATAAGCCTGCTGGCATTTCTTCTTATGATGTAGTTCGTTATTTTAAAAATAAGTTTCCGGAAGAGAAAGTTGGCCATGCGGGCACCTTAGACCCGCTAGCCTCGGGCTTGCTTATTATTTTGGTGGGAAAGATTTGCAAAAAGCAAGGCGAATTCTTAAGCTTAGATAAAGAGTATTTAGCAAAAATTACTTTTGGCCTAACCTCGGATACTTATGACTTGGGGGGGAAAGTAAAAGTAGATAAAATAAAAAAGCTAACCCAAGATCAGATAAGTCTGGCTTTACGATCTTTTGGTGAAAAATATATGCAAACCGTGCCTTTATATAGCGCTGTTAAAAGAAAAGGAAAGCCTTTATATAGATATGCACGCCAAGGAAAAAAGCTAGAGAATTTACCTCAAAAGCAAGTGCAAATAAAAAAAATTAATTTACTAAGTTTTAGAAATTATCTTTTTCCCGAAATCGAAGTTAAATTACGAGTCAGCAAAGGATTTTATGTTCGTTCTTTTGCCCATGATTTGGGAGAAAAATTAGGGACGGGAGCGGTTTTATCTGCTTTAGAGAGAACCAGAATTGGCCGTTTTTACCTCTAGATCCAAAAATACTTTTTTGTTAGTGATTAGCTCTAGCTCTTTTCTGGCTAAAGTGCCAATCTCTTTGATGTTTTTCCCTTTAGCGCCAATGATCATTTTCCTGTAGCGCTTGTCCGTAGTTAATATATCGGCCTTGACGTAAAAGAGATCTTTTTTTTCCGTTAATTCTTCCACCTGAACCCGGACGGTGTACGGCAGTTCATCAAAAAGAATCTTAAAAGCCTTTTCGCGAATAATTTCGCCAACAAACTCTTTTGGGGTAAGATTGCTGGGAAAGGACCTTATTTCTTCCGGGTCAAAAAGAGCTGGATTTTCAGGAAGATATTTTTTAATCTTTTCCAGCAGAGTTTTTAAATTAATTTCTTTTAGGGCAGAAATTTCTACCCAGTCGTCAAATTCTTCTTTTAGATAAGTATACTGATGGATAAAGTTTTCTTTTTTAGAATCAATTTTATTTATGGCTATAATCTTTGGCTTGTTTATTTTTCTAACCATTCCCAGGCTTTTATTTTCTTCCTCGCCTCGGAAGCGAGTGGAATCAATTAAATAAACAGCTACGTCCGCGGATGCCAAGGATATTTGGGGAAGTAAATTAATTTTGCGAACTCCAAAGCCCTTGGCCTTTTTGAAAATTCCCGGAGTGTCCCAAAAAACTATTTGGTGATTTTCATCCCACCAATAACCCAAGATATTTCTTCTGGTGGTTTGAGGCTTATTAGTAACAATTGATATTTTTTGCTTGACCAAAGAATTTATTAAAGTGGATTTGCCGGCGTTAGGTCGGCCAACCAAAACTACATTGCCGGCTTTCACTTTATCTCCTCCCTGTTTTTTAAGGCAGTTTCTGTTAATTTTTTCAAGTTGAGCTTGGCCTCTTCTTTTTCTATTTGGACCAAATCGGCCCTGGTTGCCGGATTTTTGGGAACAAAAAGCGAACAGCAATCCTGATGAGGGGCGATTGATATTTCATAACTATTTATTTTTTTGGCTAGAGAAATAATCTTTTCTTTGTCTAGTCCAACTAAAGGCCTTAAGATCGGTAGTTTTACGGCTTTATTTTGAAGAGCTAAATTTTCTATTGTCTGGCTGGCAACCTGGCCCAAGGAATCGCCGGTAATTAAAGCTTGGAATCCTTCTTTTTCGGCTAGCTTTTGACTGATGTTAAGCATTGCTCGGCGATAAAGTAAAACCAAAAAGCGAGAATCGCAATTTTTATAAAAATCTTTTTGAATTTTTAAAAAGGGTATTAAATAAAGACTGCTTTGGGGTTGATAGTGATTAAGAAGTTTGGCGAGCGTTTTTACTTTTTCCAAAGAAGCCTGATTGGTTTGAGGATAGCTGTGAAAATGGATAAAGCTAACTTTTAGCCCCCGCAGGATCATTAAATAGGCGGCCACCGGGGAATCCAGGCCGCCCGAAAGCAAACCTAGGCTTTGGCCATTGCTTCCGGCTGGAAGTCCGCCAGGGGCGGACTGTTTTTGGCTAAAAATAAAAGCTTTTTTAGCGTTAAGAATTTCAACATAAAAAGTCAAGTCAGGCTTAGTTAAATCGACTTTTTTTTGGAAATTTATTCTTACCCAGTCGCCTAACTTCTCTTCTATTTTTTTTCTTTGAAAATTCAGTTTTTTATCGGCGATTTTTGCTCGAATCCCAAAAGTGGAAAAAGTATTTTCTTGAGCAATTTCTTTTATTGCCTGTTGAAAGTTAAAAAAATCTGGATTAACGGCAAAGCTTGAGGCAAACCAGGCAATTCCCGGAGTTTTTTGCAGTAAACTTTCAGTTTTCAGTTTTTGGCTTTTAGCGCCTGCGCAGCGCAGGCTTATTCTTCCCCAGAGCCGGTCAAGTTTTACTTTGATCTTTTCTTCCGTGGCTTTTTGCTTAATATTACTTATTAGCTTATTTTCAAAAAATATTCGATTTTTTCCTTTTAAAGCTAATTCTCCGTAGTGGATAAGATAATCCATGGTATAGTGATTATACAAGAAAAATTTAGGCTGATCTAACTAATCATTTCGAGTCCCGTAGCGGCGGGGTGGAGTCGAGGGATCTTCCCGGTGGGATTCCCGCCTTGCGCGGGAATGACAGTGAGTCTGTCATCTTGAGCGAAGTCCCGCGAGTCGCGGGGCGAAGTCGAAAGATCTTTTGTAGTTAAAGAAGGGATTAGTTAATTCACAAAGATCCCTCGGTTTCACTCGGGATGACGAAGAAGGCTCAAGGCTTGACAATTAGCAGATCATTTGGTAGACTGCTAAGAAATTAGAAGTAGAAATTAAAAAAGATTAAAATGAAAAAATGAGCTCACTGCCTAAAATATTTCCTGTCGCTTCCCGCTTGTTTCCCTTAGTGCCTTTGCGCAACATGGTCCCTTTTCCTGGAGTGGATATTCATGCCATATTTGGCCGATCTAAATCAGTTAGCGCCCTAAATGAGGCCTACAAGGGAGACCGTCTTTTGGCGCTAGTCGCTCAAAAAGATGCAAAAGTAGAAGACCCGAAAAAGAGAGATCTTTACGAAGTGGGCGTGGTAGGCAAAATTGAGCAAATCATTAAAGCAGATAAGGCGATTCATGCCTTGATCACCGGAGTAAAAAGAGTCAATATTGAAGAAATTATTCAGCAGGAGCCATTTGAGGTGGCTCGGGTTAATGAAATCAACGAGCCGGTGGAGGAGCCGGAAAAGCTGCGCCTGGTAGCTGATTATTTAGCTCGCGAGCTTAAAAAGGCGTATTCATTGGGTAAAACAATTGACCCGATTATTTTGATGCGCTTAACAGCTGGATTGACTCCTTCTCAAATGGCTGACCAGGTGGCCTATATTGCCGAATCTCCTATTTTGGAGAAACAAAAAATATTAGCGGTGCCCTCGGCCAAAAGAAGACTGGAAATGGCCACTGAGCTGATTTCCCGAGAAATAAAAGTCCTTCAGCTGGAAAGAAAAATTGAAAGCAAAACTCAGGGCAAGTTTGAAAAGGGCATGCGTCGGTCTATTTTGGAAGAGAAAAGGCGAACAATTGATAAAGAGCTTGAAGGTCTTGGGGTAAAAAAGGGAAAGAGTGAAACTCAAGAATTACGAAAGAAAATTATGAAGGCAAAGATGAGCAAAGAAGCGCGCAAAAAAGCTCTTTCTGAGCTAAAAAGATTGTCCAAAATGCCTTCAATTGCTCCGGAAGCAAGTTATATCCAAACTTACTTGGACTGGTTATTAGAAGTACCTTGGAATAAGAAAACACCCAATAATGTTAGCCTAAACAAGGCTTCACGGATTTTAAATGAGGATCATTATGGGTTAAAAGACGCCAAGGAGCGGGTTTTGGAATATTTGGCGGTTATGAAGTTGAAAAAAAAGAGAAAAGATAAAGAAAACACTTCCAATATCTTATGTTTTATTGGTCCCCCAGGGGTCGGAAAAACTTCGATCGGCAAATCAGTGGCGCGGGCAATGAACCGAAGGTTTGTGAGAGTGTCTTTAGGAGGTATCCGGGATGAGGCGGAAATAAGAGGTCATCGCCGTACCTACGTGGGCGCAATGCCCGGGCGAATTATTCAGGGGATGAAAACCGCCGGCACGAAAAATCCGATTTTTATGTTGGACGAAATAGACAAAGTAGGCACTGATTTTCGGGGCGACCCGTCTGCCGCTTTATTGGAGGCTCTAGATCCGGAGCAAAATAGGGAATTTTCCGATCATTATTTAGAAGTGCCCTATGACCTGTCTGAAGTGTTTTTTATTTTAACCGGTAATGTTTTAGAAACTATACCTCCGGCTTTAAAAGACCGGCTGGAGATTATCCGTTTCTCCGGCTACACTCACGACGAAAAGCTGCAAATTGCCAAAAAATATTTACTGCCTAAGCAAACTAGACAAAACGGTCTAACTCCCAAGCAGGCCAATATTACGGATAAGGGCTTGCTGGAAATTATTCGCTTTTATACTCGGGAGGCGGGAGTAAGGGAGCTGGAGCGGATGATTGCCAACATTGGGCGGAAAATTGCTAAAAAGGTGGCAGGGAATAAAAAAGCACCCGCTTCTATTGGGCCAAAAGAAGTAAAAAACTTACTGGGAGTGGCTCATTATTCAGACCATATGCGAGAGAGAAAAAACGAAAAAGGAGTATCTACCGGACTGGCCTGGACTCAGGCAGGCGGAGACATTCTTTTTATTGAAGTAGCTTTAATGCCTGGTGCAGGCAAAATATATTTAACCGGCAAGCTTGGCTCGGTAATGAAGGAATCTTGCCAGGCGGCAGTTTCTTATCTAAGAAGCAACTGGAAAAAGCTGGGGATAGAGAAAAATTTCGCCAAAAAATTAGATGTTCATATTCATGTGCCCGAGGGGGCCGTGTCCAAAGATGGACCATCGGCCGGAGTGGCCATTGCCACAGCGCTAATTTCTGCCTTAACAGAGAAGAAAGCTAATTGCTCCATGGGGATGACCGGGGAAATTACTTTGCGAGGCAAGGTCTTGGAAATTGGCGGGGTCAAAGAAAAAGTTTTGGCTGCTCACCGAGCGGAGTTAAAAACCATAATTTTGCCTAAAGATAATAAGAAGGATCTAAAAGAAATTCCAGCAAAAGTAAAAAGAGGCTTGAAATTTATTTTTGTGGAAAACTTAGATCAAGTCTTTAAAGCGGCTTTAGTCTGATCGTCATTGCGAGGCCCACCTCTTCGGCGGGCCGTGGCAATCTCGTTTGGATTACATGCCCGTGCGGGATTACTTCGTCAGTCCCCCAATTACTTGTGAGACTTCCTCGTAATGACACCCTGATTAAATAATTTCCCGCAAATTGCTTATCAGCTGTGGGTAATTAAAATAATCCAAAAGTTGTTTATCCCAGTCAGGGTCACTAAGGTTAATAATCGGCTCCACTCCGTGGCCTTCAATCGGCTCACCGTCTTCTCTTAAAGTTAGACTATGCACGAGAAAAATAGAGAATTTCTCTTTTTGACTAGGCTGGTTTTTTAAAGGAAAGATTTTTTCAACTGTTCCCCAGCCCTTGGTAGGCGAACCAATAAGAATCCCGACATTGTATTTTTTAATGACCGAGGCCATTACCTCGGCCGAAGATTGGCTATTGCTATTAATTAAAACCACTACTTTTTTATAGCGAAGCAAACTTCCCAGCCATCCCGTTTTGGTCTTATAATCAGTGGTTTCACCCTGGTGAAAAAATTGATAAGCATACTGGTTGTTGCCGATAAAAGGGCCCAAAAAGTAAGGCAGGCCGTCAATCGCGCCGCCAATATTATCTCTAAGATCAATTATTAAAGTATCTAATGTCTCTCCCTGGTCAAATTTTTGAGTGACGCGCTGGAGTTCTTCAACTGTAGTGGGTGAGAACTTGCTGATTTTTAAATAAAGGATTTCCGGAGTTAATAACTTAGTAGTCATAGTCGGCTCGATTTTCGCTTGGTCATAAAGCTGTTTGCTCTCCGTGTCTTCCAAAACGCCGTAAGCTTTTTCAATTTGAGCCAGCTTTTCTTGGTCACCGGGGATCTGGCTTTTCTCTAATTCCTGCTTTTGGCCTTCATAGGCTCGGCTGATTTCTTCTTCTTTGGCTTCTTTGGAAACGCCCAAAATTTCATAAAAATCCGTTTCCGTGACATTATTCACATTTTTACTCAAAGCGGTTTCTTCTTTTTGGGTATAAAGCCGGCTGCGGCCAAAGGGTTTTAGGTTTGCCAAGGTCACGTCCGCTATTTGGGCAGCAAGCTCCTTTTTTTCCTCGTCTGTTTTTTTGTTTTTAAGAAGGGAGGCGATTTCGTTAAAAAATTCGTCTTTTTTGGGATTATTAACAATTAAAGGTTCTCCAGTGGCCTTTTCCGATGCTAAGACAAAGAGATTAATTAGCTGCTCTTCATCGGTTTTTTCCCAATAATTTTGGCTGATTGTTTCGTAAACCTCGTTTAAAAAAGCCAAATAGGGGTCGGAATACGATTCGGCTTTGGGGGCGATAATATTTTTTTTCGCTTGCCAGGTTAAGCCTAAGCCAATGCCCGCACTAAAAATTAAAAGAATTAGAAAACTGAAAAAGATTTTTGCTTTTTTCTTCATAAGCTAATAAAAAGCATAATAGCATAAATTAAGAAGGATTTTGTAAAGAAAAAGAGGCCAAGAAGGTTATTTAGGTCTTGTTAGGTCCGAAGACCGCCATCGCCACTCAATTCCCCAGGTCACGCTGAGCTTCTTTTTAGAAGGCTTAAAAGAGAATTAATGCCAAAAGAAGAAGAAGTGGTTTAATTATCTCCCTCTTGCAAGTTTTAGATTTTTATATTAGCATAAAAATGCCCGATAAGGGGCTTTTCCAGACAGAACAGCGTCTGGTTTAGCACTTATCTGGCAGGTCAGATGAGAAGGAGAGCGAGGTGCAGTGGCCGGCTACACCTTCCAGTTTTTGTTTTTTTAACGCTCTCCTTCTCAGATCTTTTTAAACTCCTAAGTTGCTATATTTTTTCCAATAAAAAAGTCTGAGCGCAGGGGCAATTTGCATACTAATACTGGGCAAAGTATACTGAATTTAGGATGGGAAAAAGTTGGGATATCAGAAAGATCTTAGGTTTTAAAAAAGCAAGCTTGTTTGTTAAATTAATTGCTAAGTTGCGCAGTGGGCGGCGGCTGGCTCCATCAGAAAAAAAAGAAATCTTGAATGATCTTTCTCTTTTAGCTTTAGCCAAGTCGCCAAATAACCCGATTATTGAGCCCAAAAAGGAAAATAGCTGGGAAGCATGGCAAACTTTTAATCCGGGAGTCGTTTTACTGAAAGACAGGGTTCACTTTCTTTACCGGGCGATTGGCGAAGATGGTCTTTCCCGGTTGGGTTATGCTTTTTCCGATAATGGTTTTGTGGTTGACCGCCGCTTAGATTATCCTTCTTATGAGCATCCAGCAATAGACGAGAATTATAGCTGTTACTCTTTTGCCTCCGGCGGCAGTTGGGGTGGATGTGAAGATCCTCGTTTGGTGCGGGTTGACCAAGAAGAGGTGATTTACATGACTTATACGGCCTGTGATCGGGGATTAAGGGTAGCTTTAACGTCTATCAAGATGGAGGATTTTTTAGGAAAAAAATGGCGCTGGAAAAAGCCAATCTTAATTTCTCCTCCGGGGCAGATTCATAAAAATTGGGTTATCTTTCCTGAGAAGATTAGGGGTAAATATGCTGTTTTGCACAGTATTAGCCCAAGAATTTCAATTGATTATTTGGACAGCTTAGATTTTAAAGAACGAAATTGTCTAAATAGTCATTATAAAGTCAAGTTGCGGAAAGATTGTTGGGATAGTTGGCTCAGGGGGGCCGGGCCGCCACCTTTAAAAACAGAAAAGGGCTGGCTTTTGCTCTACCATGCTATGGACCAACTTGATCCGGGCAAATATAAGGTAGGCGCCATGCTTTTGGATCTTGAAGACCCTAGCCAGGTTCTTTGCCGGAGCCAAGAGCCGGTTTTAGAACCAAGCGAAGAATATGAAAATATTGGCTTTAAAACTCAGGTGGTTTATGCTTCTGGAGCAGTTGTTAAAGATGAAAATCTCCTGGTTTATTATGGCGGGGCCGATAGCTATGTTTGTGTAGCTTATGCCAATTTTAGCGAGTTTTTAACCGCATTGGCCAAAGATCTAAAACCGAAGTTAAAAGCAAAAATACTTAAAAAGAAATAGTTGATGAAAGTAAAAAGATCAGCTTCTAACCCCATTCTTAAGCCAAACAAAGAACAGTCTTGGGAGGCCGAAGCGGTGTTTAATGGTTGTCCTGCAAAAAAGGGTAAAAGCACTTACTTGCTTTATCGGGCTCTTTCCTTGCCCCACTACCACACTCTAGTAAATGCCAAAATGATGCTTTCGGATATTGGCATTGCCAAGAGTAAGAATGGAATAGATTTTGAAGACCGGCAACGGTTCATTGTTCCCGAGCACCATTGGGAAAGATTCGGCTGCGAAGATCCGCGAGTAACCAAGCTGGATGGTAAATACTATATTTTTTACACAGCCCTTTCTTCGTATCCATTCGGAGCTGAGGGAATTAAAATTGGTTTGGCTATCAGTCAAAATTTAAAAACAGTTGAGAAAAAACACCTGATCACTCCTTTTAACGCCAAAGCAATGGCCTTGTTTCCTGAAAAGATTAACAACCGATATTGGGCAGTTCTTACTGTCCACACTGATAGGCCTCCGGCTAAGATTTGCTTGGCCTCTTTTAATAAAGAAGAAGATCTCTGGTCTAAGAAGCATTGGGAGGCCTGGTACCAGAATTTTGATCAGTTTTCTTTGCCGCTTTTGCGTCAGCCGCAAGACCATCTTGAGGTGGGCTCGCCGCCGCTTAAAACCGAACGAGGCTGGCTTTTGATTTACTCTTATATTCAAAACTATTTTAGTTCCCAAAAACTTTTTACTGTTGAGGCGGCTTTACTGGATTTAGAGAACCCTCAAAGTATTATTGGCCGCACCTCTGTTCCTATTTTAACTCCAGAAAAATATTATGAAAAAAATGGCTTAGTGCCGGATGTAATTTTTCCTTCGGGTGCTTTAATTGAGGGTTCTAGGCTTAATATATATTACGGGGCGGCCGATACTACCTGTTGCCTGGCCACTTTAAGGTTAAGCTCTCTTTTAGATCAGATGACGAAAAAAAAAAGAGAAAAAAATTGGTTTAAAACGAGCTAAAGAAAATCCGATTCTAAAACCGCTTAAAAATAATTCTTGGGAAGCTAAGGCGGTTTTTAATCCGGCGGCGCTTTATCTGGAAGGGAGAGTTCATCTTCTTTATCGGGCAATGTCTGAGGATAATACCTCTGTTTTGGGTTATGCATCTAGTAAAGATGGGATAAATATTGATTACCGCTCGCCCAAGCCTGTTTACTTGCCCAAAGAACCATTTGAACAGAAGTTAGTTTCAGGCGGCAATTCGGGCTGTGAAGATCCGCGTCTTACCAGAATAAAAGATAAAATTTACTTGACCTATACAGCCTTTGACGGAAGAAATCCGGCTCGCGTGGCTCTTTCCTCAATTAAAATCAAAAATTTTCTATCTCAATGCTGGCGATGGACAAAGCCAGTTTTGATCTCGCCCCCGGGTTTTGATGATAAAGATGCCTTTATCTTTCCCGAGAAAATTAGGGGTGATTTTGCTGTGGTTCATCGGAGTGGCGATGATATTGATTTGGGATTTACTCCTGCTTTGAAGTTCAAAAAGGGCGAGTGGCTAGGAGAATACCGGTGGATTGCTCCGCGAAGGGGTTGGTGGGACAGTAAAAAAGTAGGGGCGGCCGCTCCGCCAGTTAAAACTAAGAGCGGCTGGGTTTTTCTTTATCACGGAGTTTCTGAAGATAAAATATATCGGGTGGGCGCGGTACTTCTTGACTTGGCTAATCCAATAAAAATTATTGGCCGAACGATTGAGCCGATTTTTGAACCAGAAGAAAATTATGAAAAAGAGGGTCAGGTAGCCAATGTTGTATTTCCTTGCGGTAATGTGGTTTTGGAGGATAAACTATATGTTTATTACGGTGGGGCTGATCAAGTAATAGGAGTGGCCACAACTAGAATCAAAAAGCTTGTTAGTCTCTTAGAAAGATTCTAAATATATCTTTCCCTGCTTTTTAGCATAATAGCATTTTTAAGTCTCCCAATTTCTTCTTTTGCTAGTGAAAATAAATTCGGGATTCATATTTTGGAGCCGGGGGATTTGCCGGCCGCCCAGGAATTAGTCAACTCCAATGGCGGAGACTGGGGCTATGTGACGGTTGTTATTCGGGAAGACGATTTAGATTTCCAAAAATGGCAAAACTTTTTTGATGACTGCCGCCGGCGTCATCTAATTCCTATTGTCAGGATTGCTACTTATATGCAGTCTGATGCCTTTTGGGCAAAGCCCGGGTTAGATGATTTAGAAAAATGGCCAAAGTTTCTTAACTCTTTAAATTGGCCCAACAAACAGCAAATTGTTATCATTTTTAATGAGCCGAATCATAATTTGGAATGGGGAGGCGAGGCAAATCCGCAAGAATATGCTTTGGTTTTAGAAAAACTAGTTAAGCTTTTTAAGGAAAAAAACGGGAATTTTTTTGTTTTGCCCGCCGGGCTGGACCAAGCTTGCTCGAATACCGCAAAAACCTTAGACGAAAAGCAATTTTTGCATTTAATGCAAGAGGCCGTGCCCGAAATATTTAGTTTAATTGACGGCTGGTCTTCCCATAGTTATCCAAATCTGGGCTTTATTGGCTTGCCTGGCCAGCAGGGCCGGGCGACTATTCGAGGCTATATTTGGGAGCTTGACTTATTAAAAAGCCTGGGTGTAGAAAAGGATGTCCCTGTTTATATTACGGAAACCGGCTGGCCGCACAAAGAGGGGAGCAGTCAAAGCAATCATTTTTATTCTTCTCAAAAAACCGCTGATTATTTTCTTGAAGCCTTTGCTGTTTGGCAGACAGACAATCGGGTTAAAGCGGTTACGCCGTTTGTTCTTAATTATCCACTCCCTCCTTTTGCAAACTTTTCTTGGCTTGATAAAGATGGACAAGCTTATTTGCAATACACCGAAGTTTTGGGAATAAGCAAGAGCCAGAATAATCCGGAGCAAAAAGAGGACTATGAAATAGTGAACTTAGACCTGCCGGGAATTATGCTCGCTAATTTGGGGTATCAGGGAAAGATTACTATTAAAAACACCGGCCAGTGGATTATAGGAGAAAAGGAATTTGTTTTGCCGATAAAAGCTCCTCTTGGTCTAGAAATATCCATTCCTAGCCTGAACAAGGAGCGGCTTATTGAGCCGGGGGAAAAGAAAACCTTGGATTTTTTGGTAAAAACATCAAACAAGGCCGGCGTTTATGAAATCAATTTTGCCGGCCATAGGCAATTAATTTTCATTTACGGCTCCCGGCTTTCGGCTAAGAAAACGGGGAGTTTTTGGAATTTTACTTTTTCAGCGTGGAATTAAGAGAATGAGGGTCAAGAAGAAGATCAAGAGCGTCGTTGATCGAGGGAACCAAAATATCAATATGTTTTAAAATTCCGGTGTGAATTCCTTCGGGCTGCAGAGTTCCGATTCTTAATTTGCAGGGTTTAAAAGTACCAATATCAATCCGGGCGTTGCCAATAGCCACTGTTTTTTTAGTATCTAATTTTCGGGTTAGTTCCTCTTTTTCTTGGCTGGATTTTCCTTTTACAAATTTAATTCCCAATTCTTTGGCTAAGCTGGCGGCATTGCCTCTTTGATCGCCGGAAAATAGATAGATTTGAAAACCAAGCCTTTTTAATTTATTAAGTCTTTCTTTTGCGCCAAGCACGATCTTTCCCTTGACGGCGAGCGTGCCATTTAAATCCAAAATAATATTTTCCAAAATAATTTCTCCAACTCCTTTTGGTTCATATTTCATACTGCATTTTAGCAGATTTATATAAAGATATTAAAGACAAGCATCAGCGACACACTCAAGCTTTTTCTCAATGTCTAAAAGTAGGAAAACCGTCCAGGAAAAGCTTGGAAGGATTTATCCTCAGTATCCCATAGAATTTGATATAATATGTCTGCCGCTGGCAAGCGCGCCAGTTAGGTAATTGGAGACCGGAAATCTTTCCGGTCGCACGTTTCACATATCCCCAAGGAGGATAAGATGGATCTTGAAGAGAGAAAAGAAACGCTGGGGTTGATTCTCGAGGCTGGTCGCCGGTATTCTTAGGGGGGGGAGGCTTGGGAGGCACTGGTAGAATTAGTGTGGCAGGAAATCGACACTCTCCTTGAGGATCCGGCAGGGAGGCTCAGCCTCCTTCTGGAGTTGGCCTGGCCAATTAAAGAGGGAGAGGCTAACGGGATGCTGGTTCAGTTTTTACAAAGAAGGGTCGAAGGCCTGATAGACGAGGTGAATTGTTTGAGAGAAATTCTGGATGATGAAGGGGAAACAGAGCTGCAAGCAGAAGATCTGACAAGCGAGCTGGAACAGATTGAAGAGGAGAGCGAGGAAGCTCTAGCCGACGAATCGGAACAGGCCGAGGAAATCCCGGAAAAGGACCCAGGAATTGAAACACTGTACTTGAGCGTCAGGAGTGAAAACGTTCTCAAGCGAAGAGGAATCAAGACAGTGAATGAAGTAATGAACTTCCTTTCTCGGGATGAAGGGGAATTGCTGGAGATCAGGTATTTCGGCGAGAAAACGCTTGCCGAGCTCAAAAGAAAGCTTGCTTTAGCCGGCTATCTCCCTGGCGAGACGATATTGCCGATGGACAGAGAAGAGGCTGTAGTTGCTCTTGGCCTAGGCCCTTATCTCACGGGCATATTGATGGGCAACGACATAATTACTATAGGAGAGCTCCTGGATGCCTTGACCGCTGACCAGTTACTCGAAATAAACGGCATTAATCGGTGTCAACTCCGGGCGATAAAGCAAGAACTGAAGGCCTGGAAACTCTTGTAAGGGATATGCGACACGAGGAGGTGGTCTGCCGAATTGTCCTTGCGGACATATTAAGCAGACCGCCTCTCGAAAGTTTTTGGTGTAATATAGAAATATGTATAAAGAGGGTTGTTTGTTTTGCGACCGGGAAAACCCCCGAGCTTGTTCCGGGGATGAAAGCTATAATAAATGCGCAGAAAGAAAACTAGTTGATTATATATTATTAGACGGGATTATAATGTGCAAGAAAATATAAAAAATCAAATTCGCGAAGCGGCAAAAATTACTTTAAATAAAGTTTCTTCGTGGGATGATTTAAATGCGGCCACTTTAGATCTGGCCAAAGAGAAATTTGCTGATGAGACTAGGGAACTTTGGAAAGATTTTGCAGTTTCTGGAGTTTTGGCTTTTGATAAAGAAAAAGGGGAAAGAGTTTTAAAACCATTTACTGATCTAGATGGTAATTGTGCTTTGGGGATACTAAGAGAAGCAGGAATTGATACAAGTAGCTTAACCTATGTAAAGCCTGGAGAATCTTTAGAGGGTGCTATTAATTTAGACACGGGCGACCAATTTGGGGTTGTTTATAATGAGGAAACTTATACTGCATGGCTTGACCACCACAAAAAAGGCGTTGATGAAATAACTTCGACGGCTGAAATTGTTTATAAAACAATGGTTGGGCTAGGAATAATGAAACAATCTCAAGTAATGGACAGATTGGTAAAATTTGTTAATGGAATTGATAATCGAAACTATCCTCCTGAGGAGTTTTTAAGGAGTGCTAAAACTATTATTGGTTTACAAAGGGGTCTTAAGTTTGAACAACTTAAGGCTTATTTTGAAGATCACGAATTGCCTACCGATGAATTAACACCCGAAGAGTTTGAAAAATATGATCTTAGGGAGACTGCGGAAAGACAGCAGAAAACAGTGGATGAAGCAATGGCGACTTTGGAAAAGATGGAAGAAGAGGGGAAAGTTGAGGAAACCCAATACGGTAGCGTCTTGCTTAATGTTGATAATGAATTAAGAGTAGGCTCATCGGCTGCCTATGTTAGGCATGATGGGATTATTAATCTAGCGCCCGGTAAAAGTTTTGCTGTAACTTTTAAAGATAAAGATATAGACGAAAAAGAGTTGAGAAGAAGGTTGGCGGATCGGTTTCAAGGAAAGATTATTAGGGGAAAAATGTGGATATATAATGATTCTGAGCCTTTAGGTTTAGAGCTTGAGGATTTGATAGGGGCAATAAAATAAATTACTAGAAGCTTAAATTGATACATCTGGTTTGCTGGTCTCAGGATCAAAAGTTTCAGTTGTAGCCCTCTCCTAGAAATCAAAGAAGGCGAGAGTCCCAAAGCAAGCCAGAACACATTTTGCCTCCCCTCAAGTTGGAAAATTTGTTTTAAAGTAGCTACCTGGCGAAGAAGACTTTCTTATTATAATAACGTTATAATAATTAAGAAAGGAGAAAGATGTTGCGAAAAATTATTACAGTAGGCAATTCCGCGGCAATTACTTTACTCAAAGGGTTTTTAGAAGACGTTGGCTTAAAGGCAGGGGATAAAATTAGAGGAAGTTTTTTACCTTCATCAAGAAATTATTAAAAAACTGGAGGCAAAGAGGGAGTTAGAGATTTTGGGCTGCTTCATGCCTCGCTTGAAAGGCCAAAAGCGAGCTTTGGCGGTAATAGAGTTAATCTACGAACAATTACTGATGAATTGCTGAAATTAGTCTTAGATATTGAAGCAAAAAAGTATTCTGTTAAATCATTGCCTTTTTGGATAAAAGATCATATCGTATCCCTGGCTTTGACTTAAGCTTTTACACCTATAAGTATCTTTTTCCAGATAGTGGAGATCAAGTTTACTTCAATCAAACACTTTGGAGTATGTTTTGGAGGTTGGGGATGCACTGCAGCGTTATTATTTTTCTTTCGGGTAACACTGTATTTCTAAAAAGACCTGCTTTTTTGTTTTAGGTTTTACTATCATGAAAGATGGTAAATTATACTTAGCAGGCATGATGTAGATTTAATAAAAACTGAATTGCAAGATCTATACAATCAAGTTAGAATTGACGAATGAAAAAAGTTAAAGTAAGGCAAAACACAATCGGTCTGATTTGGTCTTCGGTTGAAACATTAAAGTTAAAAGTTAAACTACAGAAGTGTAGCAAATCAGGACATTCTTAAAAGTTCTCAAAGAGAAAACGATGCTATTATCTTCTTATTGGATATTCCCAAGACATTGTTTTTCAAGCATCAAATATTGTTCCTGCAAAAGACCTATTGAGAATAGCCAAAAGACGCGCACTAAGATTATTTTTCGAGAAAGGGTTTGATAGAATTGATGTGTAATATGATCTATATAAAAATAAAATGAAAAAACCTAAAATCTGATTAATATTCTTAAACATGAGAATTGCTTTTGACATAAGCCCTTTAGAAAGTGGGCATAAAATAAGAGGTATTGGCTTGTACACGCGCAACTTGGTATATGAATTAAAAAAACTAATAAAAAAAACAGGCTGGTCATTCAATGAGGTAAATTTAAATACAGGCACGAAAGAATTAAATGCATACGACTTGATTCACTACCCCTACTTTGATTTATTTTTTATATCTCTGCCTATGTTCAAGCCAACAAAATTGGTTTTAACTATTCACGACATTATTCCACTCTTGTATCCTAAACATTACCCACCGGGAATCAAAGGCAAAATAAAATTTCAAATTCAAAAGTCTTTACTCAAGAAAGTAGACGCAGTTATTACAGACACGAAAGCTTCTAAAGAAGATATTGTTAAATATTTGGACTATCCAGAGGACAAAATATATCCTGTTTATTTAGGAACTGATAAAAAGTTTAAAAAAATTCCAACTCCTAAAAGATACAATCAGTTAAGAAGAAAGTATAATTTACCCAATAAATTTGTACTATATGTTGGAGATGTCAATTATAACAAGAATTTAGTTAGACTAGCCAAGGCTTGCAAGGCTATTGACACAGCCCTAGTAATAGTGGGCAAACAAGCTGTTGTTGAAGAATTTGACAAGCAACACCCAGAAATGAAAACGTGGACTGAGTTTTTAAGTAAATATAAGTCTCATCCTGATATTAAGCGTTTGGGATATATAAAAGATGAAGAATTGGTAGGATTATACAATTGCGCCTCTGTGTATTGCCAGCCCTCATTATATGAAGGATTTGGTTTGCCGGTACTTGAATCCATGTCTTGTGGATGTCCAGTTGTATGTGCAAAAACTCCAGCGCTAGAAGAAATAGCTGGCAATGCTGCGCTTTATGCCAATCCGTACAGCAGCAGAGATATTGCTTCCAAATTATCTAATATTTTAGAGGATCCAAAGATTAAAAACATTTTAATCAATAAAGGTTATAAAAATCTAAAAAGATTTTCGTGGGAAAAATGCGCACGAGAAACTCTGGATGTATACAGAAAAGTTTTGAATCTATAAGTATTTTTCAAGTAGAATAATGGTTTTTTTAGCGCTTATGTCCCAATTGAATAATTTTACTCTTTTGAGTCCATTTTGGATTAATCTTTCCTTTTCTTTAATTGTTTTTTTGATTCCGTTTGCAATCGATTGCACTTCATATGGATTGACAACAATTCCTGCATTGTTTACTACTTCTGGCAAACTACCCTGATTTGAAACTAATACAGGTACGCCACAAGCCATGCTTTCTATTACAGGCATGCCAAAACCCTCGTATAATGATGGCAACAAAAATGCTTCTGCCTGTGACATTAGCAGTGATTTGTCTTTGTCAGATACAAAATCTGTAAAAATTACCTTATTTTCTAAATTTAATCTTTTAACAATTTCAAAAATTGATTCATATAGCCAGCCCTTTTTGCCAGCGATTACCAATTTAATATTATCTTCATTTAACTGATTGAATGCTTCAATCAACCTTTCTAAATTTTTGCTTGGTTTTAAAGCACCTAAAAATAAGAGATAAGGAGTGCTGATATTGTATTTTTTTAATACATGTTTAGCGCTCTTTTTTTTGAGAGAGACGTTAAAAACACTTCTGTCGTATCCTGGATATATTACAGATATTTTTGACCTGTCTATCTGATAATTATCCAAAATATC
>JBDRHA010000010.1:0-2489 GCA_043817235.1 Candidatus Shapirobacteria bacterium | reverse complement strand
CCACCCCGACCAGACGAAACTTGACTGATTTTGCGGGCAACAAAACTCGCCCAAAATTTTTGAAAGTTTCGTCTGGTCGCAATTACTGGACGAAGCTCGAACCTTTTTTGAGCAAGCATTTCTGCCGTGAATTGCGGAAACGCTTTCCCGCCCCAGACGGGGCAGGCGGGCATTTGAAATAAAACTCCCTAAAAATACCTTTACATTATTAAAATAATTTTGTATCATAGTTATAGATTGGGATTACATTCTATACACATACTATTATTTTAATACTATAATGTCAAGAGAGATTTCGCAAATAGGCAAAAATATAAAAAAGTTAAGGAAACAAAAGGGCTTATCGCAAGACCGGCTTTCTAAATTGGCTGATATTTCCTATAACACGGTGATAAAGCTGGAGTCAGGCGGTATCACCAACCCCTCAATTGACACACTCCAAAAAATAGCCAAAGCCCTTAATGTTTCTGTTGATGATTTATTAAAATCCTAACTATAAATATGGAGGCGAAAAATAGCTCTCCCAAAAGTAAGGCTCAAAAACGCTCTTTAATTTCAGCTATCATTGGAGTGAGTATAGCAATATTTACATTTATTTGTTGTGGTCTTCTAATTCCACTGGGTCTGATTGGAGCAGCCGTATTTTTACATCAATATAGGATACCCCTTATAGTTTTAGGTGTTGCGATAGCCGGAGTAAGTATCTTTTTTGCCTTGAGGGGTAAAGAGATAATTTGTCTTTGTAAAATTCCTGAGTTAGTCAAGAAATATAGAAAAATTATCATCTTACTGGGAATTCTTATTTTTGTTGGTACGGGTATCTTTTTAATTAGGAATTTCCTTGTTACTCCAACTCAAGACTTATCTAACACAAATCAACTAGAGTCAATTAAATCAGAATGGAAAAGTAATAAAGTAGATCCTGATTTAGTAGACCTAATTAATTTTTTGGAAGGAAATATTGGTAAAGAGATTGAACTTGCTGGCGAAAAACAGATAATAACCGGTAACGAGGGATTGAGTATCAAAATAAAAATGCTAGAATGTTGCACAAAGAGAGAATTCGCAGAGATATTAGATTTAATTTCTAAAACTGGACGAGTTATAGACTCTGATTTCAGCCAAAAAAAAATAATTGGAGAATTACCAGCCAATGAAATTCCCAAAGTGGCTGAAATCTGGAATGTTGAAAGAATTGATCTTGAACAAAAATCAAAAGATATGTATAGTGCACTAAAGAAGTGAAAAAGGTCGAAAAATAATCGATTATTAATTTCAAAAGATGAATAAAATGAAAAAACCATGTTGCGCTAAAGAACCAGAAGAAACGTTTCTTCAAAAATCGGCAGAAGAAATAAAAGAAGAAGTTAAAATGCGATACGACCAATTTGCCAAAGAAGGCGGTTCAGCTGAAGGTTGTTGTCCTCTAGTCGGGGAAGGTAAAGGTACTGAAAGTTTTGCCTTAGAACACGGACTCTATGGTAAAGAAGACCTTGCCTTGCTTCCTAAGTTAGCCATTAATCTTTCTCGAGGTTGTGGCAATCCCACTAGTTTTGCTAATATCCAGCCAGGCGAAGTAGTTGCTGATTTTGGTTCAGGTAGTGGTATTGATCTCGTTTTGGCAGCTCATAAAGTGGGGCCAACTGGCAAAGTGCTCGGGATAGACTTTGCTCCCCAGATGATTGAAAGAGCAAAAGAGGTGATGAAAGAGGCTGGTTTATCTGATAGAATCGAGTTTATTTTGCTGGATATAGAAAATCCTCAGGTTCCAGATAATATGGCTGATGTAGTGATATCTAACTGCGTGATAAATCTTTGCCCTTGTAAGCCCTGTGTTTATAAGCAAATCTTTGAGATTCTAAAACCAAGTGGCAGGCTCGCTATTTCTGATATTGTTATTATAGGAGAGGTTGACCCTAAAGTTCGTGAGTACTTCCAATCAATTTGTTCAGGCTGTACTGGAGGAGCAATCCCAGAAGATGAGTATTTTAAGATAGTTCAAGAAGCAGGCTTTAACCAGCTTAAAGTTGTGGCTCGTCATACTCTCAACCCAAAAGAATTAGATGAAATGGCAACTTGCCCGGGTTCGAAATTTTCTCCGGTTTTCTCGAAGGAAAAATTAGCTCGACTTCAAGGAAAAATCGTCAGCACTAAGTTTGTGGCTGTCAAACCAAAAGAATAGAGGGACACAATAGGTTTCTGGCCTCGGCTCGTCCGCGAAGGCGGGCTGGGCGCGGGAAAGCGTTTCCGCAATTCCTGCGTCAGCAGGAAGGCAAAACAGAAAAATTTTCGTTTCCTTAATTGAAAAAAATTTTGGGGGCAGGCAATTAAAAAATGTTAAGAAAATTGTTTTGCTTTGCTGTCTTGATACCAAGATGGCGGAAACGTTTCCCACCCCATCGCTCCTGCGGAGCGAAACAGGCGGGCAAAAATTCCTTCCCCCCAACCCCCTTCCTTTTTGCCCGCCTGCTGGAAACCCCCAGCGATTT
>JBDRHA010000009.1:0-2353 GCA_043817235.1 Candidatus Shapirobacteria bacterium | reverse complement strand
CGTTGAGTTCTCAGGGTTTCTATTTTGTTTAAAGGTCTTTCTAGCTGCCTCCGTCTGGTTGTGATGAGGGCCTCATACTCTTTTTGGGCCGCCTCAATCCGCTTGCCTACTTGCTCTAAGGCCAAGGTAAATTTTTCCCATTGATTTTTAAATGCTCCAAACAAGGACCGCATCTCATTTGCCTTCTGCCCCAAAGCGAAATTGTCAATTGCTTGGCGAATGACCACCAAAACAGCAAAAAGATTGATTGGAGAACAGATTACCACTTTGTTTTTCATCCCTTCATCAAAAATTATGCTATCTTGCTGTTGATAGACAAAGGTGTAAATCTGTTCATTAGGAATAAACATAATCACAAAATAAAGGGTATTCTGTTCAGGATTGATGTAGTCGCGGGTAGTCACTTCTTTAATCCTGGCTTTGACATCTTTCATAAAATCAAGACGAAATTTTTCCTTTTCTACCTCGGTCTCAGCCTCGATAAATCTCAGGTAGTTATTTAAGGGGAATTTTACATCCATATTTAATTTAAGTTCCCCTGGCAAAAGAAAAGTGTAGTCAGGTCTTGTCCCAACTTCCCCAATCATTTTCTGCTTCAGGTAGTTCACGTTCTCAATAAAACCAGCCACCTGTAAGACATCCTCGGCCATCCTTTCTCCCCACTGTCCTCTTGTTTTGGTAGCTGAGAGAACCTCATGAAGGGCCGTAGTAGTTTGAGCAAGAAAAGTGGTCTGTTTGCTTGTTTCTTTTAGTTGAGTACTTAGTTCTCCAAACTTTTCTACTCGGTCTTTTTCCAGTCCCCGCATGAGAGTAGCAACATTTTCCAGAGCCGTGTTCATTTGTTTTAACTGCTGATCGATCAGGCCTTTCTTTGTCTCCAATTCTTGAACACTCATCTCCCTTTCTGAAGTTAAAGTTACTTTTGCCAATTTCAGAAATTCATCGGTGGACTTTGATAAGGCATCAAGCGACAGTTGACCAAAAATCGCTTTTATGTTTTCAATACTCTCTTTACGTTTTTCTTCACTCTCTTGAAATAGCTCTGCGGCCAGTTCTTTGGCTGTCTTTGTCTGAATTATTCTCAAAATAAAAGCAGCAACTAAACCTAAGCCAAATCCCACAATTAATGCCCCTGCGATTAATACCAAAACTTTCCACTCCATCTCATTTTCCTCCTTTCCTTTTTGTTAATGTGCGTTTGCCACGACACCCTCGTGGCAGGGATTCCCAACCTATTTTGGTAATATAATTTTAACATATCTATACAAAAAAGCAATCCCAGGAGATCTTTTATAAATTCCTGTATTAAAATGAAAATTTTTACTACTCGTCCGAACGTTGAACGAAATCCGAACTTACTTTAAGGAAAATCCCGACGCCGAATTTTGACTGCCAGCCCGCCAGAGACGGACTGGCAGAAATCCGCACAGCAGATTTCTGCTCTTGGTAGAAAATTTTTGTTCAATCTTTGTTAGGCCTCAGAAAAATTTTAGCTATCTGTCCAAAAGAATAAGCGTCACTACCTTTTATATCCTCCACTAATCCTGGCCACCACTAAAAAATTATTTGAAGGAATAGAAAGAAAATGTTAAACTAATAACAGATTTGATATTTAACAAAAAGTAAGTAAAATCTTATGGAAGTAAAAAATAACTCTGTTAAAACTAGGGCTCGAAAACGCTCTTTAATTTCAGTTATCATTGGAGTGAGTATAGCTGCCTTTACATTTATCTGCTGTGGTCTTTTAGTGCCACTCGGCCTAATTGGAGCAGCGGTGTTTTTGCATCAATATAGAATACCCCTTATAATTTTAGGAGTGGCGATAGCTGGATTAAGTGTCTTTTTTATGTTGAAGGGTAAAGATATATTCTGTGTTTGTAAAGTTTTCGACCTAATAAAGAAATATAAAAAATTGGCAATTATCTCAACGAGTATTATCATCTGTATTGGTTTAGCTATTTTTGCGGTAAGTAATTTTCTTTCTCCTTCAACTAGAAATTCTGCTAGCCCAATTAACCCAGAATCAACTATATTAGGATGGCAAAATAATAAAGCTGGATCAGAACTAGTGAGTATAGTTAATTTCTTGAAAGAAAACATTGGGAAAGAAATAAAACTTAATGAGGAGAAGCATTTAATAACCGGCAAAGAGATGATAAGTATCAAAGTAATAATGCTAGAGTGTTGCACAAAAGGCGAATTTGCGGAAATGTTAGATAACATTTCTAAGATTGGCAGAGTTAAAGGTTCTAATTTCAGTAAAAAGGCAATCCTGGCAGAATTACCAGCTGATGAAATTCCAAAAATAGCTGATATCTGGAATGTTGAAACAATAAGCCTTGAGCCTGAGGCT
>JBDRHA010000008.1:0-64673 GCA_043817235.1 Candidatus Shapirobacteria bacterium | reverse complement strand
GCCAATCTATCGGGGTGCCAACTGATTATTCCATTTGCTTCTCCCTGTTCAATCCGCTTCATCATTTTGCCAAAAATTGGTCTGCCCGGAATTTTGGCAGATTGTTTTTCAATAAACTCCTCAACAATATCTAAATTGTTTTGTTTGGCAAAGGCGCGCAATTCTGTAATTTGCGCCTCAATGCTCAAAATTTGTTTGTCCTCAATGTCCGTGGATTTGCGGGCGTATAAAAAGAATTTTTGCATATTTTTTTGGTTAGATTATTAAAACTCAAATGGCCGCCCTTGGTGCACCCACAATGATTGCTCAAAGTGGTCCAAAGACGGCCATTAAAATAAGCAATCATTGATTTGTGGGCGCAAGTTCATTATAGCAAAAATTCTTTTTCGGGCAAAGCAAATACTAAAATCGCAAGGGATTTCGAACCTGCGCTTGGCGAGCCGCGCCGTGCGCGGCGAGCCAGTGTTTCCAGACCTTTCCGCGCTTCGCGCGGCCGAATCGGTCGGCAAAATTCCTGAAAGTTTGATTGTGGTGCGTTTGTTTGACGAAATCCGAACCTTTTTTGAACGGAACTGACGGCGCGCTTCGCGCGCCAAACTGAACACTCGGGCGGACAAAAAGGAAGGGGGTTGGGGGGAAGGAATTTTTGCCTGCTCTCGCTTTCCGCCGCCGCCGAATTTCGTATTTAGATTAGCTAAATGATCCGCCTGTTTACAATTTTTAATTTTTGGTGTAGCATTGAAGTAATAGAAAGGTAATAGCACTTATATTTTAATTCTACTATCACGATATTAGTATGTCAAATATTACAAAAACACTTAGAAAACTTAGGGAAGCCAAGGGGCTTTCTCAAGAAAAATTAGCGAGATTGGCCGATGTCGCTAATAATACAATTATTAAAATAGAAGCTGGTAAAAACCAAAATCCAACGCTTGATACACTCAAGAAAATAGCAAATGCTCTTGAGGTAAGCGTTGATGATTTAATTAAATAAATTTATAATAAATATATGAAAAAAATATTTTTAAGCGTAATTATTTCGTTAGTGGTGGGTTTGGGAGTTGTTAGTATTGTTAGGGCAGACGACGGAGGCCCAAATATCACTTATTGGGTAAAGGACAATAAAATTACTTGTCTCAGCGTTATAAATCCGGAAAACTTAAAAAGCGATTTTTTCTTTCTTTTTGATTATTCTCAACGAGTGGGTGAAAATCGCGGTAAGCCGTGGGTTATTTTGGAAAAGGGAAAATGTTATGAGATTGATGACGAGGGAGGAAATCTTTATCGTGTCCAAATAATAAACGGCAAAGAACGCCAGCAGTATAGCGATTACGCAAAATACAAACCAACAGATGACATTACTGCGAGTGAAAGTATTGTAAGAATGTGGCCATATGAATATAGAGGGCTTGGCGTTACACGATCAGCTGACATTCATTTTACAGGAATCACTGCTAATAGTCTTTTCCCAACCAAGTATGATTTTGGTATTCCCATAACCGCCTTTATCTCTTCTATGTCCGAGGAAGAACAAAAAATATCAAACGACCAATCTTATCTTGAAATAAAAACATTATATACAAATCTTGCTAAACAATTAGAAAGCACAATTAAATCGTGCGATACTCGTATCCGAGTTGAACATCAACTCAGCGTTACTCAATATAACGATGTTTCTGAAAAAAATATTATTTGGAAACTCGGCAATAATAGGGATTTCAGTTTTGACGCAACTAAAAAATTAGATCCACTTTCAGCAATTGAACTTATGGGATGTAAAGCATCTTACGGCGAATTTATTAACTCTCATAAAACAGATTTCAACACTATTGACCGATTATCACAAGAAGTCATAAATAAGTACCCAGACGCTGTGGCTATTAGCGGAGATTATGGGCCCATTCAGAAAAGAGACGATTCTTTAATCAAAAAAATTCTTGCGTTCATAAGCACAAATGAACCAGTAAATAATACTCCCGTAACTACCACCATTGAAAATTCAACTACAGCTACGCCGTTGGATGAGCCAACACCAGAGAAAAAAATTGATCTACTTGTTAATTCTAAAAATCCGTTAATGCGGGTGTACGTCTATTTACCAATTCTTGCGCTTGTCGGAATAATTATTTTCTTCTTACTTAAAAAACGCCAGAAATAATGTTTATCGAAAATGCAATTTTGCTCGCGTACGCCACGACAATCATTTCGGAAATCGCAATCATTCTCGCGATACAACGCCCGAGGGAAATTTGGCAATGGATAGTTGCGATATTTCTTATCAACTCTTTAACTCACCCTCTAGTCATATATTTTTTGCGTGTGCAAAATGCACCATATATTCCAGTTGAGTTTGGAGTATTTCTAATAGAAATGATTTGGTATAAATTAGCATTTAACCTAAACTGGAAGCGTTCACTGATTGTTTCGGGGATAGCGAACGTGTTTTCAATTTTTGTTGGAGTTGGCGTAAGATTATTGTTTGGTTTACAATAAGTTAGCGGCGCGCCAACTTTGTTGGCAAGAAATTCGGCGGCGGCGGAAAGCGAGGGCAGGCAAAAATTCCTTCCCCCCAACCCCCTTCCTTTTTGCCCGCCCGAGCGTTCAGTTTGGCGCGCGAAGCGCGCCGTCAGTTCCGTTCAAAAAAGGTTCGGATTTCGTCAAACAAACGCACCAATACTAGGTGCATTTAGTAAATGCCTTGATGTTTAGGCTAATGAGCTTTTAAAATAATCTTATGAACGATTCTTCTCTGAAAATAATTTCCGAAAATCAAAAAACTTGGGACAAGGTAGCCGATTTATTCGTCAACGCAAGTGCATTGCCAGTTTGGGGACCATTTGGAATCGGCGACGACCTTAATCTTATTCCAGAAATTGAGAGTAAAACTTTTCTTGAAATTGGTTGTGGAAGCGGTCGTTCGATAAAATATTTAACTGAAAGAGGTGCGAAAAAAGTTTACGGACTTGATGTGTCGGCAAAACAGATCGAAGCAACGACTGCACACAACCAAAAAGAAATAAAACAAGGGAAAGTCGAGCTAATCCAAGGCCCAATGGAAGAAAAAATTGATATTGATCCGGTGGATTTTGTTTTTTCTATTTACGCTATCGGCTGGACACCAGAGCCAGAAAAGACGCTAAAAAATATTTACTCATACCTGAAGCCTGGAGGACTATTTGTTTGGAGCTGGGATCATACTTTTTTCACTAATGTTCAATACGAAGATAAAAAATTTATTGTCGTTTACGGTTACCACAAGGAAAATTCGCTTGCGATAAAAAATTGGAAAAAAGAAGGGGCAACAGCGAATATTACTTATCGCAAAACTTCTACTTGGTTTAAACTCCTGCGAAATGCTGGATTTGAGATTGCTGGCTACCACGAGCCGAAACCAAAAAATTTGAGTAGAGGCCACAATGACCCGACAAGACACTATTCAATTCAAAAGGCAAAGAAAGTGCCTTGCAGTTTTATCTTTGTTTGTAAGAAAAAGTAATTTATGGATAACGGAGCTATGACAATATTCTTTTGAAGTCAGTCCGAGTTTTTTCGTAAAGAGTTGGACAGGTTTTAGTAAAATTCCCTAAAAAAGCGGGAAGAGGTAAAGGAAAAGGCAGACAAAGATTCCAAATCTTTTTTGGCCAAATAATCTTTAGCTTTTTCTAAGAATTTGGCGCCTGTTTGATTAGCGACCAAGGTTAAATCATTTAAACTTTTTCTTCTTTGCAGTAAGCGAATTTTCTGCCAGCCCAAAGACTGTTGTTTTTGGGCCTGGAGATAGTCCTTTTTAGCAGTGGAAGGATTAATCTTTCTCTCGTTTTTCAATAAAACCGAAAGCGCTTGAGAAAGCAGGTAAAGCGATTTTTCACTTTGTTTTAAACTATATAAATCAGCTTGCTCCTTGCGAAAGGAAAACAAATAATTAATCGCTTTTTTTACGCTTATAATAGCCTGGGCCCAATTTTTTCCTTGGGATTTATTAATCGCCTTTTCTATTTCTGCTCGGGCTTTGCCTAAAAACTTACTTGCTGATTTTTCTTGAAGATTTTTAATTTCAATTAGAGCCGCATTCAGCTGGTTTTCCTTCTGATTGGCGATCGGATTTTTTTGAGGGCTATTAGGGTCTATGCTAAGTAAATAATTTATTGTGCTTCCGTTTTCTATTGTTCCTTGATATTCATCCCAAAGCTGATCAGAAAATAGTTGCCCAATTAGAAAATGATATTCGCCGTTTCCGGTGCCTGTAATTTCCGCTTGGTAGTCGCCAGCTAGGGGAGAAGGGATTACAATGAAACCTTGAGGATCGGATAAATAGATCTTTTTATCCGGAGAAGTAATCTGTAAATATGCCGGTGAGGCAATTAAAAAGACTAAGGTATTATCTATTGAATAAGGCTCGTTTTGGATAATTGTTTGGGGACTTATATTAAGAAGCTCAAATATTTTTTCTATTGCAGAGGAATCGGAAATAATTTGGCGATGATTAAGCGAATAAACAGAAGAATTTTTTGGTTCTAAGAAAGTGCTTTTTAAAAGTACAGTTGAGTCGCCGTCTCCTTGATAATAACGATAAGGAACGCCATCGGGCCAAAGACCAAGCAAGTCTTCTATCAAAGTAGGGGACTTTACTAAAAATAACTCGTTTACGTTCTTTCCGTTATTGCCACTAATGAAATTAAGCTTATCTAAATCAGCAAGAGAATCATTACTGTCTTTTAGCCAGTTATTAGTAAAGCTTAAGTTTTCCCAAGGTATGTTATTTCTGCCTTTTTTAAGAAAGTCAAAAACCGGCATCAAGTCAAATAACACTGGTACTTCTTTTTGGAGGATCTGGGCGGTTGTTTTATAGTGAGGATATCTTAAATTTAAAAGAATATTTAAGGCTCCGGCGCCCCAGGAAAAATCAGAGCTGATTTTTCCGCCGGCTAAAGCTTCATAAGCTTGCAATACTCCCTGATGGGGAGATCCCAAGGTGATAATTTTGCCTACTTGTTCGTCGTTATTGTCTTGCCACCAAGCTCGGGCTACTAACCCTCCAAGGCTATGGCCGATTAAGTCCACTTCCTGATTACTAAGATTATTGTCAATATAAGCATCCAGATCTTGGGCTATTTGGTTTACTGGTTGTCTCCAGTCGTAGTTAAAAATAAATAAATCGTTTCCTATTTGGTATCCATTGTTTTCTAGAGAACCCACCAAGTTGTCATAAATATTTACAAAAGGCGTCATTTGCCATTGACCTTGTGGCTTTTCTTTGTCCAGAAGAATTGCTTCCGTGTTCCACGACGCCCCCAATCCTGGAAGGATGATAATTGATTTTTCCGTTTGGTCAAAACCTGAAACTCTGATGTTGTCAAAAATTTTCTCTACGCCCATATACCAGTGACCACTCCAGGCTTGCAATGCAAACCCCCCTTTGACTATTGGATCTGAGTCTATTTTTTCATAAATTAAACGATACTCAGAATCAGAAGGGCATTTTATTTGTAAAGATATTTTATCCTCAATTGCACTAAATATTATGTTGTAAAAATAATCATTTTCTATGCTGCAGCCAATTTCAGGAGGATTAAGCTGATCTAGCCATACATGAGAGTCATCTATGACCTTTTTTACTCTTATGTTGTCGGAGTCTACCCAGCCTTTCGCTCTGAGGTTAACAGAATAGTAACTATAGCTGCCGTTATTTTCTTGTGTTCGTATCCATACCATTTGATCTACCCCATTAATGCTGTACAAGGAAGCCTCTACGGAATAATTTTGCCAATTATGGGAATCTAGATTATCAGGGAAGATTAATGCCTGAGTGTCTGTTGGAAAAAAACTAGTTTGTAATACGCCATTTCCCAAAAGGTCTATTACATTCCAATTTTGACTCTGTATTTTCCAGTTTTCCCTAGCTGAGTCAAAATTGTCGTAGAAAAGAATGGTTTGGGCAAAAGAAATTTTCGGCTTTAAAGCTAAAGAGAACGGAAGGAGGAATAAAAACAGCACATGTCTCAATTTTTTATTATTCATCCAACATAAAAATAAAGATGTTAAAATAGTTTGTCAATAATTAAACTGTTGTCATGAGCTTGTCGATAATAATAATTTCTTTCAAAAGTAATATTTTTTTAGAAAAATGTTTGAAATCAATATCTAATCAAAGCTATGCTCCCGATGAAATAATTTTGTACGATAATAATTCTCCAATATCACCAAGGAATATTTTTTCTAAAGAATCAATTAAATTAAGAAAAGTAAAGAGAAAATATATCCAGGGATCGGAAAATATAGGGTTTGCAAATGCTGTGAATATTGCAATTAAGCAAGCAACCAGCGAGTTAATTATTTTAATTAATCCAGATACTGTTTTGGACAGAAACTTTATTAAAAATATCTATAGCTTTTACTTTGATCACATGGAGGAAGAAAAGATTATTCTTGGCGGGAGAAGTTTGTCTTGGAGGAACAAGGACATCTTAAAAACAGTAGTCAACGCTCCTGATTTTAAAACCTTGGCTTTTGAATTTACGTCATTAAAAAAAATATTTCCGAAAAATAAATTTTCAAACAATTTTTGGAATGAAAGATTATTAAGAACTAAAAAAAATATTAATGTTTTTGGAGTATCGTGTAACTTAATGATGTTTTCTAAAAAAGATTTTTTAAAAATTGGAAAATTTGACGAAAATTATTTCCTTTATCTTGAGGATTATGATTTTTGTATTAGGGCAAACAATCTTAATTATAAGATATATTATGTAGCTAACGCTAAGGCTAAGCATTTTCATGGAGGTAGCAATCGAAACAAGAAAGGAAAAATAAACCAAAAGGCGTGGGATAATTCAAAAAAGCATTTTATAAAAAAATGGTTTGGCGCGAGAGGGGAGGGCTTAAGCTTGCTATTTGCAATTGATAATATGTTGCTAAGAATATATAAGTTTTTATTTAAAAAATGAAAATATCGGGGGTGGTGATTGCGAAAGATGAGGAAGGACGGATTAAAAAATGTTTAGAATCGCTTAGGTTTTGCGATGAGATCATTGTTATTGATGATTATTCCACCGACAACACGGCAAAAATTGCCCGGAGCAGGGGAGCGGCTGTTTACAAAAAGCACTTGAATCAAGATTTTTCCTCGCAAAGAAATTTTGGCTTAGCAAAAGCGAAAAACGAATGGGTATTTTTTTTGGATGCTGATGAAAAAGTTACCCCCTCTCTCTCACAAGAAATTGTGCGACATCTAAGAAACGCTAATAAAGAGAAGAATAAGGGTTTTTATTTTTTTCGCCAGGATTATTTTCTTAACCAAAAACTGAATTTTGGCGAGACTGCCCATGTAAAACTTTTACGCTTGGCCAAAAAATCTGCTGGCAAATGGAAAGGCAGGGTTCATGAAGAATGGATAGTAAAAGGAAAAACAGGGTTTTTTCAAAATCCTCTTCTTCATTATCCTCACAGAGAATTAAGTGATTTGCTTGCTAAAATAAATTTTTATTCTGGCCTAAAAGCCCAGGAGTTAGCCAAAAAAGGAGAAAAAAGTTCTTTATCTATGATCATTGCTTTTCCTTTGGGAAAATTCTTAAAAAATTACTTTTGGCTGCAGGGCTTTCGGGACAAAACAGCTGGTTTTATTTTTGCAATGGCAATGTCTTTTCATTCTTTTTTAACACGTGCTAAGCTTTGGCAATCAAGCAAAAAGAAAAGTTTTTTCTGGGAAAAGGCTGGTTATAGCTTGTATTTGATTTGGCTAATTATTATTTTGGTTTTATATTTATGGCTGGTGCTTCACTGGCGTTAATAATTATAGGAGCTTTAGTTAATTTAATCGGAGCTTTGGGTCCGGAGCTTTCCTTTGACGCTTTGTTTTATCATCTGACTCTGCCTAAGCTTTATTTATTATGGGGGAAAATGCCGGTTATCCCTGGCGGTCTTCTTTATGCAAGTGGACAGCCGGGACTAATGGAGCTAATTTATACCGGAGCCTTGGCTCTTCAGGGAGAGATTTTAGCCAAAATAATTCATTGGGCGTTTGGCTTGCTCTGTGCATTTCTTTTATATAAAGTTTTGCGCCGCTTTTATGAAGTTCAGATATCTTTACTGGGCGTAATGATTTTTTATCTTACTCCGGTTGTCGGCTGGCTATCAATTACTGCTTATGTTGATTTGGCTGTAGTTTTTTTTGAGCTTTTGGCGTTAAATTTTTTTATTCTTTGGTTTCAAAAGAGAAAAGACATATTTCTTTATCCTTTGGGTATTGCCCTTGGATTTTCTTTATCTATTAAGTTTCTTTCTTGGGGAAGTTTATTTATTTATCTAATTATTTTAATTATTGCCGGAAAAAGCTTAAAAAGGGGAATAGTTGCTTGGTTAAAAATTATTCTGCCTGCCCTTCTTGTTTCTTTTCCTTGGTATTTGCGCACCTATTTATATACTGGTAACCCCTTTTACCCCTTATTTACTGACTATGCCCGGTCAGCTTACCCGCTTATTGAGAGAAGCTTTTTAAAAATATTTTTTATCCCTTGGGAGTTTACTTTCTTATCAGACAGCTTGTTTACACCAATTTTTCTTATATTCTTGCCCCTAGCTTTGATTGGACTAATAAAAAGACCAAGATTAGTAAAAATCATTTCTTTACTTTCCTTTTTCCAAATTATTTATTGGTTTTTTACTCCAGCCCATTCTATTCGCTACTTGCTGCCTTTTACGCCTCCTTTAATAATTTTTATTCTAAGTGTATTTTGTTTGCCTTTTTGTGATATTAAAATAAAAGAAAAACTGGAAAAAGTTTTAATAAGTTCAGTCTTTTTTGTTTCTCTTTTGCATTTGGGGATTAGATCGGTGAGCAATGTCAAGTTTCTTCCGGTCATCTTAGGAAGAGAAACTAAATCTGAATTTTTAACTCAAAATCTGAATTTTAGATTTGGCGATTTTTATGATACTGATGGCTATTTTCAGAGAAATATTACAAAAGATGATCAGGTATTAATTTACGGAATTCATAATCTTTATTATGTTGATTTTCCTTTTGCTCACGAGTCTTGGGCAAGTTTTTGTTCTCAAGAAGAATATACTTATGTATTGCTGGGCAATGATGCGCCGCTTCCAAAAAAATATGCGTCCTTGCCTTTAATCTATGGAAATTCTTTAACTGGAGTAAAATTATATAAAGTTGCCAATGAAAAAAATTAACTTACTTCTTATTGCTATTTTGGCGATTTTTCCTTTAGGTCAGTGGACTCGCTTGCCAATAAGCTGGCCATTTGTTCATATCTATGCTCATGACTTGCTTATCTTAGTCCTTAGCTTTGTTTTACTAAAAAAACAAGGCTTTAGAAAATTAATCAACTCTCCTATTTTTAAAATTTTTTTGCCTTTTCTAGTTATTTGCTTTGCCTCTCTGCTGATAAACCTTGGTCGCTGGGGAGTGAAAAATTCAATTTTGGGCAGCCTATATCTAGTTCGCTATTTAGCTTATTTGTTTATTTTCTTGTCTGCTGTTTATTTATCTAAAGAAAATAAAAATAAACTGCTAAAACTGCTTTTGACAATAGGTTGGATTACGGCAGTAATGGGATTAATTCAGTATTTTGTTTACCCGGATTTTCGCTCATGGGAGCTATTTGGCTGGGATCCTCATTTATACAGGATAGTGGGAACTTATTTTGACCCGGGTTTTACTGGCTTAATCTATGCTTGGTCTTTAATTCTTATACTGGTTCTGTTTTGGAAAAAAATAGCGAAGCTTGATTTAAAGATTATAATTTTTTGGATTGCTCCTATTTTTTTGGCTTTAATATTAACTTATAGCCGAAGCACTTATTTGGCCTTTTTGGGAGCAATCGGGCTTATTGCTTTAGTAAAAAAGAACGGGAAGATATTTATAATCTCAGTTTCTTTATTGGTTTTGGCTTTGCTTTTTTTACCTCGTAAAGAAGGGATTGGCACTAAATTGGAAAGGCAGGATAGCTGGTTTTCCAGGGTAGAAAGCTGGAAAAACTCTTTCCAAATTATTAAGAAAAACCCTCTATTGGGCGTGGGTTTTAATAATTATCGTTTTGCTCAGCAAGAAGCGGGTTATTTGGAAAGCAAGAGTCAAGAAGACCACGGGTCAACCGGCGTTGATAATTCTTTACTTTTTGTTTTGGCGACCACCGGGGTTCTGGGCTTTGCCGCTTTTTCTTATTTTTGGATAAAAGTTATTAAAAAAAGAAATTTACTAATAAGCGCTATCCTTGTTTCCTGGATTATTAGCAGTTTTTTTAATAATTCCCTTTTTTACCCGTGGGCAATAGTAGAATTTTGGATTATTTTAGGGCTGGTAGTTGACGGTTAGCTCTTTTTCAGTTTGGTTTCCGGCCAGGTCTTCGGCAACAACCGTAATTTTATTCTCTCCCTGGCTTAGCTCATAAGGATAGGTAAACTCTCCCTCTTTTTCAATCACAACTAGTCGGTCATTTACCGTAATTTTAATATTTTCCGACTCGGATATTCCTTTGACTTCCACTGTTTGGCTATAAACTGTGCTTTTGTCTTCCGGAGCAGTAATTTCCAGCTGCGGCGGCTGATCATCAAAAACAATTTTTGCTTCCTCGGAATTTTGGCTTTGATTTTCAGAAGCGTCAAGGGCTTTGGCGGTTAAGGTGTTTGTTCCTTTTTCTAGAGTTACTTTTTCTACGCTAAATAAGCCTTGCTCGTCAGCCTGAGTGGCAAGAAGAAGATTATTATTCAGATAGATTTCAACTTTGGATTCGGGCTCACTTGAGCCACTTAGCTTTAGGATCGCGCTATTAGTAGCTTCGGTGACGGCAAAAAATGTGGGCGGGACGGGAGGAACCGTATCTTCTTGAGTGATTTCCTGATCACTGTTATTGATGTTGCCCAATAAGTTGGCCAGGCCCATTAAAAGGGGAATGCCGCCGAGCAAAATGCCAACAATAATCAATACTGTTGTCAGGCCCAATAAAATAGCTAACCGCTGGCTATTTTTATCTTTAAGATTATTTTTGGAAACAGAAAACCTTCTTCCCGAATATCTATTGTTCATTAAATGTATATGATTTTAAAAAACAAAAGGGTAAAATGCAAATTGAGCCAGAGGTGGGAGTTGAACCCACGACCTCCCCGTTACGAGTGGGGTGCTCTAGCCAACTGAGCTACTCCGGCAAGTGGTATCTTATTTTACTAAGGAATAAATCCTTTTAGCAAACAATTATAGAATATTTTAAATTCCATAGCTTTAATATGATAATAATCTTATAGTATAATTTGCGTTAATATATTAAATCATGAGTACGGAATTAAAGAAAGAATTTTTTCTAAGTAATTGGGAATCCAGCAGTGATTTATTTAATTTTTATCGGCAAATGGCTGATCCTTCTCTGGATTCGCTCGAGGTAACAATTAGCTGTTTACTGGATCTGCCTCATGATCGTATTAGGCGGCTACAGGTTCGTTCTTGGGATATAAAAGCAGATTTCGAGCAATTAATTGCTGACCAAGCTTTGGAAAGTGCAGATACTGAAGAAATTCGGGTTGGCCTAAAACATGCTTTGGAAATAGTCACCACTATTGAGCACATTCATTATTTAGGCGGTATGTCGCTGTATACTGAAAAACCAGACCCGAATAAACTTGCCCGTGAGTATTACGATAATATTCAAGTGAGAATAGATGAAAGACGAATAGCTGAGCTTGTTACTCAAGTTCAGTCTGAGCCGAATTTAAGGGAAAGGGCGCGTTTAGCAACAGCTCTTCGGCATAAATTGCTAGAGCATGTTAATAAATTCTCTTTCTCGTTTCGCTCCAAGATTGAATCGGTGCTAGTAGAGCAAAGCTGGGAGAATCTAGTTAGCCATTTGGTGGATGTTGAGCTTATTTCAGGTGACTATGTTTACAGTTCCTTCGGGATCCAAAGGGCTGCTAGAATAGCAGAAGCTGGGATAAGGAGATATCAGCTTGAACTAAGACTTGAACAATTACCAGCTATTGACCAAAAAATTTTTGACGAGTTGCGTGAGCAATTTGGGGCTAAAGCGGCTAATTTAGTTATGGCTAATGATTTAGTAGAGTCGATTAAAGAGTACATGGGAGGTGATGTTTTAGAATTAATGTTTTGTGTGCCGGATTTTAGACTTGTGCCTGTCTATGTTTTCCAGAATTGGAAAGAAGGCAAAGATATTGATGAACAATTACGCTTGATTTTTAATTGGGCGAATAATTTGACAAAGAGAAGAGGCTTATCTTCTGATAACATGGTTTCGGCTGATTACATTGTAAGGAGCAGCGCTGTTTGTTCTGAAGACGGAAAAAAAGTAACGGGAGCTGGAATTTATGAGTCAGTTGTAGTGCATGCCGGTTCTACTTTTGAAGATTTTAAGCAAGCAGCAATAAAAGTATATAAATCAGTTAAAAGTCAAAAGGCAAAGGATTATCGTGCCGAAAATGGAATTTCCACAGAAGAAATGGGTCTTATTGTTCAAAAGTATGTTGCTGAGGATATTGAGAAGAATGACAGTTGCGAAAGACCCAGAAAAGGATATGCAAATTCCGTAACTCCTGGAGTTCCAAATCTAATGGAGATAGTAACCGGAACAAGCCGAAATTATACTAGAAGAGACGAGAATGACTTTTTTTTCGGTTTGAGATATAGCCTTAACCCTATTTTTAGAGATATATTTCACTTCTTGCCCGATCGAAATAAAGTGGACCCATTCCTGCTTGTTAGGGTTAGCAGAATTTCTGCTATTTTGGAAAGAGTTTGGGGAGGTCCAGTTCAAATTGAATTTGCCCAAGATAAATATCTAGGATTGAGTATAGTCCAAGTCAGGCAATTGCCAGAAGACTCATTCTGTCAAGCTTGCGAAGTTAAATTTCCGGATAAACCTGTTTTATTTTCAGGCACCGGAGTGGGGGTTGGTGATTTTCAGCTATCAGTCTTAGATAAAGCTTCAGACAATCGTTGCAAGAAAGGACTTGTTATTTTTGAGACTAATTTTATGTTTTCTTCAGAAGGAGATATTCGCAGCCTACCGCAAAAAGGAGCAGTGGTGATTTGTTCTGCGAACGCTTTAGAGGAAGATGGACATATTCAGACACTGTGCGCTGAAAAAGGTCTCCTTTGCTTATTCCCAAGAGACCCAGAGAGCGGCCTAGACAATTTAAATTTTCAGAAGCTGGCGCCATTAAAGAGGGCAAGAATTGTTTCTAACGGGATAGAAGCTAGATTGTATGCTCTTTAAAAGTTTTTAATAACTCCAACATCCTATAGTCATGTTGATATCAAAAGACACACTATTTTACTAATTAAAGAAGTATTTTGGCAAACCTTAAGCAAAAACCGCATCAACTATTTCCCAGGGCTTTCAAATTTTCCAAGAACCAATCTGTCTTTATTTGTTTTCGCTTTAGACACATTTCAATAGGCCCTAAATAATTCCACATTTCTCCCAAGTGAATTAAGCGTCTTCCTAATTGAATGTCATAGTCTGAGTCTAATTGCAACCTGTGTTCTAGATATGCATCGAGTAGTGAACTATGCCAACCTAAAGGGTAATACTTCTTGTTCCATCTTGGCTTATTGCTATGTAGGTCTCCAAGAAATCTTCCTATATCGTGTTCTGCAAAGCCATATCGCATATCTTCCCAGTCAATAATCTTTACATCTTCATGATCAACAAGCACGTTTTGTGGCAAGAAGTCATCATGTATCAGTTGAAAATTATTTTCGATTAGTTTCAATGAAACCTGAAGCTCGCTTACCTGTTGGGCTGGCAATGTAATATTTTGATCAGAAGCGTAATTGATAGTATTTTCTAAAGAGCGGGCATAATAGTCTCTATTATCTTCAATAAAAGAAGTTGTCTGGGTCTTAATGAAATGGTGGAATTTGGCAATAGACTGCATTGCTAAAACATAAAACTTTTTGTCTTTACCAAGTAAATTTCCCGACTGAAGTAGTGAAAAGTAACCAATATTATTTTCAATTTTCTTTGGGAACAGAATGTAAGAAAAATTCGGATCGCTTTGAAGTAGCGTATAAAAGCTAATTTCTTTTAAAGATAATCGTTTTTTATACATTGTTAGGTAAAAGTGTCATTGTTTCGTCCGAATCTACCCAAACTAGATTACCATATCAATTCACACCCTACAACCAAGTCTGAACGAGGTTTAAAAAACAGATCAAGACTGTTGATTTCTGTTTGTTTAAGGAGATTTTTGATAAAATCAAGATATGAAGGTTATTCTTACAATGGCCATTTCTGCAAATGGAATTATTGCTTCAAAAACTGGCAGTGAGGATTTTCTTTCACATACGAACTGGATTCAATTTGTAAAGTTAGCGAAACGGATTGGGTGTTTTATGTGGGGCAGAAAAACATATGAGGCTGTAAGCAAATGGGACGGGAATTATTTAAAAGATTTAGAAAAAACAAAAAAGATTATTATTTCTAGATCAAATATTGATCTGAAAGAAGGATTTGAGTTAGCACATTCCCCAGAAGAAGCTTTGGAAATCTTAGAGAGGACTGGATTTAAAGAAGCCATAATCACGGGTGGAGCAACAATTAACAGCGAGTTTGCCAAAAGAGATCTTATCGACGAAGTTATCCTTGATGTTAATCCGTCGATTTTGGGAAATGGCATTCCGGTTTTTCAACCCGATGATTTTGAACTCAAGCTAGAATTTATTGGTGCTGAAAAAATAACTGACGGAATTGTTGAACTTCGATATGAAGTCAAGAAATAATTTTCAGTGGTATACTCAATTTACCGGGTGATTTCTATTGCGAAGTTGGCTTAACATTAGAAAACCGATGACACGAAAATGATCCATCTTGGCCACAGGGATCGCCCTTCGGGGATGCATGGATAAAAATCAACATAAGATAATCGTAAGGCATCTTAATTGGATAAATAGATTCGCTGATGAAGTAATGAACGAGCCTTCAATTATGATTGGGAAGAAAGACTATGGTAAAACGCTGCTGTTTTTACAGGTAACTAAGTTATATACGTCAACCAAAGCAGTTTTGGAACTTGTTAAAAAGAGCTATGGAATGGATGCAATGATTGTTGTTCGAAGTATGTTGAATAATTTAATTAGTTGTAAATGGATAATTGAATCTAAGCCAAAGACTAGGGCCAAAAGATTCATTCATTACAACACGGTTTTAAGAAAGAGATTTTTAGATATAGCGCAGAAATACCCGGAACAAAAAAGCCATTTTTTAAAAGTTTTAACTGACGAGAAAGAAATTAACTCCTCATACAAGAAGATTGAAAGAAGGTTTTCAGATAAATATAGTTGGTCTGGTAAAAAGATATGGAAAATGGCAGAAGACGTTGGCTTAAAGTGGGACTACGACTTTATATATAATCTAGCATCTTCTCTTGAGCACTCAGATATTAATAGTTTGAATGAATATTTTGCAGGCATTGATCATGCAAATAAGCTATTTATGTTTAAAGGCGGTCCTGTCCCAGGTTATGTAATGGAATCCGGAATAACTTCAATTAAATATATGGGAGAAGGTCTTGAACTTTTTATTAAAATATTTAAGTTAAACAAGAATTATCAAGAGAGACTACTTAGGTTCGCAAGGAGAATATCCGCTACATTGAAAAAAGATTGATTTAGGTTCGACTCTCGTTACCAGTATTTTCCACTTCCAGGCTAACTCCTAAAAACAAAAAAATCTGGTTCAAGCCAGAATTAAGTGTGATTTTATGGCCAACTTTTTTTTAAAAATACTCACTCTTTGGAGAATATAAGTGCTAGCCTTCATTTAAACTCAAGGAGCGGGCCGCCTTTGGCGAGCCTCGCTCATCCGCCCCGTGGGCGAGATGAGCGGGTGAGCAGAATTGAACTGCCGTCTGCTCCTTGGGAAGGAGCTATTCTACCACTGAACCACACCCGCGCCAAATATTCTCTAATTTTATTCCGGAATAGTCAAGACTTGACCTGGCTCTACTAGATTAGGATTGGGTCCGATAGTATTTTTGTTTGCCTCATAAATTTTTTCCCAAGCAAACATATCGCCATAAGCACGCAGGGCAATCTTGCTCAGCCAATCTCCTTCCTGAACTGTATAAGTTCCTTGACTAATCGTTTCTCCGGCGGCAACCGCAGTTACCGTAACCTGGCGGGGGTCTACATCTGGAATAATTAGTTCCTGTCCGATCTCCAGCCCATTGGGATTTGCTAAGCTGTTTTCTTCTGCAATATCTACCCAATTATAGCCTGAATGATAATAGTTTTCCGCTATTTCCCAGAGATTGTCTCCGGCTATGACCGTATAAGTAGCGGGTAAATTTTCTAATGCGGGCGAACTTGTCTCTTCTTGCTCGCTAGCATCTTCGGATGTAATGGATTCTTGCTCTTGATTCTTTTGAAAATACCGATAAACCAAAGTGCCCACAATGATTACGACCACCATTCCTAGAATAGTACTGATAATTTGTTCTCTAGGCAGAGAGCTTTCTTGTTTTTTTGCTATGTTAATTCACCTCCTTATGGGCAGAATTTATGAAAGGCAGATATTTCTTTTCAGCTGAGCATACCGGTCTAGGACCTTTCTATCCTCATAACTCAGTATTTCTAGTGTATCATTTCGAGGCTAAGTGAGACAAGTGAGACAGTATAAAAAAGAGATTTCATAACCAGCGTGATTAATCTCAATTATAGCTATCTCGACAAGATTGCCGAAGGCATAGATGTTTCATTAAAGGCCAAATAATTACTAAAAGCTATGATAGAATTAAGTAAAATCAATGAGGCTATCAAAAATATTTTTTAAAACTAATAAAAAAAGTAAATCTTCGTTAGGATCAGTTGAAAAGTTTTTGAGAAATGGCTGTTTTATACAAAAATATAGAAACGGAAGGTATTATTTTTTGCCTCTCGGCATGATTGTGTTCCATAATGTAACTAGGTTATTGGGGGAATATATGTGGAAAATTGGAGCACAAGAAACCATGCTTCCTCTTTTTCATTCAAATAATCTTTGGGAGGAAAGTAGGCGTAATTATTTAGGGGATTTTTTTGTAACTAATTTAATTGATCGTGGTGGTTCTAGATATAATTTGGCAGCTTCTCCGGAAGAGATGTATTTAAATTTAATTAGAAATTACAATATTGCTCGTAACGATTTACCAGTTAATTTTTTCCAGTTTGGAAAGAAGTTTAGGAATGAATATCATACTCGTGGGCTACTAAGGCTGAAAGAATTTACCATGATGGACTCCTATTCCTTTCACGCTGACGAGTCCAGTTTTCAAAAAGAGTACAAGAAAATATCAGACATTTTTATTAAATTCTTTGATGATCTGACTTTAAAAGTATTTAAAATTAGATCAGATGGCGGATTTGCTGGTGGGCTATCGGCTTATGAGTTTGTTTTGAATTCTAAACATGGAGAGAGTAAGTACGTAACTACAAAAAACCATCAGTATTTGGCCCACATAGATGTGGCGGTTTTTAAAAAAGAAAATATTAATCTTGATGAAAAAATGTTGCCCGTAAAGAAAATTGAAATTCCGGATAGTGTTAGAACCATAGCAGATTATGCTCGGTATTTTTCAGTAGGGCCTAAATTGTTCACGATTTTTTATAATGTTAACTTTATATTTCATTCCTTTAGTTTTTGGGTTGGCCAGTAGTGATCTGTTGCCCAAGGCTCTTGGCCCAAATTCCATACGGCCCTGGAACAAGGCAACTATTTTCCCTTCGGCTAGATCACTGGCCACTTTGTCGACGCTATCCGGATATTCTTTATATTTAATACGATTTTTCTCGAGATAACTTTTAATATATTCACTTGAATAACTTGGGCCCAGGTAACATGATTTCATGACCTTTGGCTTAAAACCGGATTGCACTTGTGCTAAAGTTGCAGCACCTAATGCGCTGCCTGCGTCACCAACTGCTGGAGCAATAAAGACCTCTTTAAATAATCTACTGCTCACAATTTTCCCATTTAATACTGAGTTTTGGGTTACTCCACCGGCAAGGCACAAATATTCATCACTCCTTTTCTTAAATAATTCGATAATTTTAAAAACCGCATCCTCAACTATTTTTTGGGCACTAGCAGCAATATTTTTATGTTCTGTTAGGATTTCCTCATTAGCCAATCTTCTTTTCGGTAAAACCCCCTCGACCATCTTGCTGAAAAAAGGCAACTGTCTCATATGAAATTCTGGATATCTCTTAAATACTTCCGGATGTAAACTTTTGGGGTTAAACTTATATCCATCTTTGGTAATTTTTAGCAAAGGGGACATATCGATGCTTGGGGTTCCGTGGGCAGCCAAGCCCATAACCTTTCCTTCATCCTGACTACTTCTAAACCCAAGATATTGGGTAATTAATGCCATAAATATACCCAGCGAATTAGGGAAAGGAACTTCATGAACTAATTGAATGTTGTTACCCTTGGCTCTGAAAACAGCCAACGATATGCCGTCACCCGTCATATCAATTGTAAGAATCAGAGATTTCTTATAACCTGAGTAGTGGTATGTTGAAGCGGCATGGGCTAAATGATGACCGAAAAACTCAATTTTTTTTGGCCTAAAACCAAAGTTGTATTCGGAATACCAATTTAATCGATTTTCGTGCCCGGTCCAAGTGTTTCTCGGAAAAGCGAGAACATCAACGTCCTTCATGGTTATACCCGCTGTTTTGAGGCAATATCTGATCGCTCTGTCAGGCATTACGCCAAATGCGCACTTATATCTGATTAATCTTTCTTCTTCTACTGCGGCTATTAATTCATTGTCACATATTAAAACCGCACTAGGATCATGCTCTGGTCTACCAAAATTTCCCTGTATGCCTAAGATATACATAAATTATTTTCTGAATATAATAAATTTATTTATAACATTATACAAAACAGAGCAACACAAGTCTATTTTTGAGTTGCCGTATTGTAATGGCGCGCACAGCCTGAAGATGTTACAATTAAAATATGACAAAATTTGAAAAAAATCTTCTCAAAAAACGATCTGTTGATTTGTCTGAATGGTACAACGATGTAATTTTAAAAGCCGAATTGGCTGATTATGCCCCAGTTAAAGGTTGCATGATCATTCGTCCTTATGGTTACGCTCTTTGGGAAGCTATCCAGCAGTTTTTAGATAAATTAATTAAGGAAAGAGGAGTCAAGAATGCCTACTTCCCTATATTCATACCTGAAAGTTTTATTAACAAAGAGAAAGAACATGTTGAGGGTTTTGCCCCCCTTTTTGCGGTTGTAACTATTGCTGGTGGTAAAAAACTCAAGGAAAAATTAATTATTCGTCCCACTTCTGAAGCCATAATGTACGAAATGTACAAAAAATGGACTACTTCCTGGAGAGAATTGCCAATTTTGGTTAACCAGTGGGGCAATGTCGTTCGTTGGGAAAAACGAACCTACTTATTTTTAAGAACATCGGAATTTTTATGGCAAGAGGGCCATTGTGCCCACTTAACTCATAAAGAAAGTTTAGATCAGGTTATTTGGGCACTGAATGCTTACCAAAAAACTTATAATAATTTAATGGCAACTTATGGCATTCCTGGTATTAAAAGCGAATCGGAAAAATTCGCTGGTGCTTATAAAACCTATACCCTTGAATTATTAATGCCTAATGGCAAGGCCCTTCAGGCCTGCACTTCTCATGATTTAGGCCAAAATTTTTCTAAGGCCATTGGATGGACTGTTCAGGACCAAAACAAAAGTACGGTTCATCCATGGCAAAACAGCTGGGGTTTTAGCACTAGAAGCATTGGTAGTTTAATTATGGTTCATGGTGACGACAGTGGTTTGATTTTGCCTCCCAATATTGCTCCAATTCAAATTATTGTCGTTCCCATTCCTGGTCAAGAAATTGCCACCAAGTTTGCTCAAAAAATCTTCGATCAACTCAAAAATAAGTTCAGAATTGAAATTGATTTGGTTGACGACGAATCTGCCGGTTTCAAGTTCAATAAATGGGAACTAAAAGGTGTACCTATCCGTTTGGAAATTGGTGCTAAGGAAGCCAATGCCAATGAAATCACTTTATTTCGCCGAGATACCTGCAAAAAAGTTAAGGTGCCTGTTTCCGAGCTAGAATCTACTATTCAAAAGCTCCTAGACAAGATTCAACATAATCTTTTTGAGAAGCACAAAAAATTCACTCGACAAAACACTCCTGTTATTGATAGTTATAATGAATTTAAAGATATTATGAGCACCACCCGCGGTTTTCTTTCAGCCTTCTGGTGTGAAGATTTAAAGTGCGAAGCCAAAATCAAGAAAGAAACTAAAGCCACTATTCGCTGTTTGCCCTTGGATTCTAAAAAAGAGAAAGGTAAATGTATTTATTGTGGTAAAAAAAGTCATTATCGATGGCTTTTTGCCCAGTCATATTAAGCACAGTTTATGTGGAAAAAAATTTCATCTAAGGAAACTCTTGTTCATTCTCGACTAACTGTGATTGAGGATGAAGTTGTACTTCCGAGTGGTGCAAAGACAACCTATCTTAAATTTAAGCATAGGACTGATACAGCGTTAGTTATAGCTATCAGAAAAGACAGAAAGATTCTTTTGCAGAAAGAGTATTCTTATCCTCAAGATCGAGAACTTTATCAATTTCCTGGAGGAGCGCTTGAGGTTAATGAAAGTCCAGAAGTTGGCGCTAATCGCGAGCTTGCAGAGGAAGCTAGACTACGAGCCAAAAAATTAATACTCTTGGGAAAGTTTTTACTAAACAATCGACGTTCTGCCACAATGGTCTTTGTTTACCTGGGGAGGCATCTAGAAAAAGCTCCTTATTTAAGGAAGGATTCGGAAGAAGAGGGTATTAAGAGTTTTTGGTTTTCTGAGAAAGAGATAGAAGATATGATAGCAAGAAACAAAATTATCATTTTCCCCGTGTTAAGTGCGTGGAGTCTATATAAAGCTAAAAAGAACAAAAAACTTTAAGCAATATTTAGCCTTAATTAAACTGAGGTCCTTAGATTGATTATGGCTGGAATCAGGAGATCTGTGTTGTTTTGCTTCTTTATTAAATCACTAAAAATATCAAAATAAAAAACGTTACCATTAAATATTGCCTAAACCCCGAATAATCGGGGCATGGCAAGAAAGTCCTGCAGAAGGGACGAGAGCTCCTCGTCAGTGTTGCCTTCTGCAGGTCACCAATCGAAAGGTTGGCGGGTGGATTCCGTAAGGACCATCAGCTGGAGGGGAGCCTTTATCATTTAAACCCTCCAGCTAAAAATAACTGGAGGGTAAATGGCAATCATCGTCTCAAAAAATGGCAAGAACGCGATCAAAATAAACAAGAGCAATTTTGAACTTGAAGATCATCTTCAACAGTATATTTATGACAATCCCGAAAGTATTCCCCTTTATGATATTAAAGAAGACATAAGACTTTTAATCTTAGCTCGTGAGTTTACAACAAAAAGTGGATCGATTGATGCTTTGGGTGTGGATAGAGAGGGGGAGATTTATCTAATTGAAACGAAGCTTTACAAAAATCCGGATAAAAGAATGGTGGTTGCGCAGGTTCTGGATTACGGAGCATCACTTTGGTCGAATTACCGAGATTTTACCGATTTCGTCGAACAAGTTAGTCTTAATACCAATAAGGATTTTAATAAAACCTTAAGTCAAAGGCTGGGGGAGTTTTTCGGTATCTCAGAAGACGAAACCGACAACCTTTTGGAAAACACCAGAAGAAATCTGAGTGACGGCAACTTTAAGTTTGTAGTCCTCATGGATCATCTTCATCCTCAATTAAAGGATCTGATTATCTTCTTAAATAACAACAGTGAGTTTACCGTTTACGCAGTTGAGCTGGAATTTTACAAACACAAAGGCTTTGAAATTCTGATTCCGAAGTTATTCGGCGCAGAAGTTAAAAAGGACCTTGGAGTTAAATCAACCCGAAGTATTCCGACAGATGAAGATTTTGTAGAAGCATATCAGGGATTAGCTGAAGAAAAAAATATTAAAAAGTTGATCATCTTTTTTAACCAATTAAAGGAAAGGGGGAAAGAGGTGAAAAATGTTGCTGTTGTCAAAACTCCCAGAAACTTAAATTTTTATGTGACAACAAGCATTGGTGACAAGATAACAATTTCCTTTCCAATAGTTGCTGGTAACCAAGGTCCAAAATTGGAATTTTGGGGCACTAAAAACATTGACCAAGAATCGAGAAAAATAATCAAAGAGGTAATTCCCGAAGCTGAAATTTCAGAAAAAATGAAAACCTCTTTCGGTATAATGGCTAAATGGCGAATAAAGGACTACTCTATCAAAGCTTTCGAGCAACTCCTTAAGCAACTAGCAAAGATTTAAAATTCATCGTTTGGGCCTTGACTTAGCCTTCCCTTTGCGTCATTCCTTGTGTTGATGATAGAAAGCGCTACCCAAAACGACTTGATCAACTATTGCCTTTATGCCAGAAAGTCTAGCGAGTCAGACGAACGACAAGCAATGTCAATCGGATCACAGATAAAGGAAATGAAAACTCTGGCCAAACGGGATAGCCTTGAAATCTTAGAGATTTATCAAGAAAGCCATTCGGCCAAGATCTCCAGTACCCGACCAGTTTTTAACAAGCTTCTGGCTGATGTTGCTCAGGGGAAATTTAGCGGCATTTTAACTTGGGCACCGGATCGATTGAGTCGTAATGCTGGCGATTTGGGAATGCTGGTTGATTTGATGGATCAGGAAAAACTACTCCAGATACGAACTTTCTCTCAAAGTTTCTCTAATAATCCCAACGAAAAGTTTCTGCTAATGATTTTATGTAGTCAGGCGAAGTTAGAAAACGATAACAGGGGAATAAATGTCAAAAGAGGAATCCGAGCCAAGTGTGAAATGGGCTGGCGACCAGGGCCATCGCCAATCGGTTATATTAACCGCTCATTTGCTGGTAAGAAAGATATCGCTGTTGACCCAGACAGAGGTAAATACATAACCGAAATGTTTAGCAGGGTAATAAATGGAGAAAGCGGTAGGCAAATTAAAAAATGGGCTGACAAGGTTGGTTTTAATAATAAATCCGGCAAGCCATTAACTTTGAGCCAAGTTTACCGAATGCTTGGCGATCCGTTTTATTATGGTGAATTCGAATACTCGATTGGCAGCGGTAATTGGTATAAGGGTGGGCATAAACCATTGATTACCAAAAAGATATTTAACGAAACCAGAAGAAAGTTGGTGGTTCCTAAAAAGTCAAAATGGGGTAGTCGGAACGTACTCTTTAGAAGCATTTTCAAATGTGCCAGTTGCGGAGCTACCGTCACCGGCGAAGAAAAATTCAGAAAAAGAAAACATCGTGATCCAAGAAGGCATGTCTACTACCAATGCTCCAAAGCCAGAAACAAACGATGTAAAGAACCCATGCTCAACGAAAAACGACTGATCGGAGCGCTAATCAGATATATCAATTTTATGAGCATGCACCACCCTCAAAAAATTAAGCTGACTCCAAAAGTTAAAATTGGAATAGAAACCTATCGGAAAATCCGAGAACAAGTGCTACTACTCAAAGACATTAATCCTGGCTCAGGGGAAGTTTCTTTTACGGAATACGCCAAATATGTCCTTAGGGATGGTGCTGATGAAGAAAAAAGGGAAATCGTTAAAGTGTTCGGCAAACATCTTTATGTCCACGACAAGGAAGTCTGCTCAGCTCCGATAAGGTAATTACACAAGACTTTAATCTGGGCCTCACAACTCCATTTCTCTATCGTACATTGCTCATTGTTAAGTTCGGCAGGCGCCAAACTATTTCGCCCGAAAAGCCAAATTAATTCTATCTTTCACCTTCAGTACTATTTTTTTACCTAAAGGATAAAATCTATAAAATATCAAACACGTAATTACTGCTATGCTCAAAAATGAATCATAGACCAAGTGATATAGTGGCCCTGAAATTTTGTTCCACTCAAGATAAATAACTAGCCAGACTGAGAGTATCGCTATTGATGGAAACAAAAAGCCATAATAAATCCAGGCTAACTCCGAAAAGAGGGGATACTTATTGAGGTACGCTCTGCTCTCACGGCAGTAAATGTTCCGGCCGCCAAAAAACTTGGATATTTTACCCTCTAAGTGATGCAGGTAGTTATATTGTCTTTCAATAAGGATGGACTGTTGGCAATATTTCAATATAATCGTAAACAAATAAGTCCATGTAAGACTCAAAAAAACAGAAATAGGCATTAAGGCGATATTTAATTCTATAAACTCCAATTTGATATTCCCCAAAATACTTGAAAAAAGATCGGAATACTGTATCTCGAGAAATAAGACACCAATCATAGCAATCACAAATATAAAAAGCCTATCACGTTTTTCTTCCCATCCACGAATGTACGAGAAGCTTTCTTTATAGTGATCGTGCAGAATTTCAAGTTTTGTATCGTCGGTGGCTACCATAATTAAGCATTATCAATCGCATTTACTATTGAATCAACAGAAAAAGTTTTTGCTCAAGTTGCGCCTTTCCCATACAAAGGTTCCGGCGAGTCGTTGGATGAATCTATCTTTACGGCGATAAATCCTTTTCTTTCCTCATCGCTCTTATTAATTTCCCACCACTGCCAATTTCGATCTCCAATTTCATCTCTGTCCGGGTGATAACTATTTGCATGCTTTCCAATGATTACTAATGTATGCGTAGCTTGTCTTATTTTCCTCGTTAAGACTGCCTTTATTCGACCAATATCGTAGCTTTGAATCTCTTCTGGCGTTAGATCGTCAAACTCAATATCAGATCGTGGATTCTTGGCTAAGGCTGCCAATAAATAGCGATAGTTTTTGTCATGGTCATAGTCAAAGCTAATAAATATGCGCTTTTTCATAAATTTCACCTCCTTTCATTTTGCTCGTTTCTCAATCATTATTTTAACTTTTCTGTTTTGTTTCCTCCCATTTTCTGGCAGCTTCTTCGGTTGTTCTTCGGCCAATCTGAACAGTATGACCTTTGGGCCACTTTTGTTTATGATCCAATTCACGCCTATCTAGGTTCCTAGTAATCCCGCTGTGCATTATTTTGTTTCCGACCTTAAAGTCATACTTGTATGTATTTCTAGGTTTCATTTTTCGACATCCCCTTCCTTGTCCTCTTTCCAAAAGAATTTTTAATAAAGGCAACATGAATAAAATCCCTTGGGTTTCTAATTTGCCTGTATCTTATGTTGCTGATACCATTAGGAAACAATGGGCATATAACTTTTGCCATTTTTACCCGCCTCCTCCTAAATTTCCCTGCGGTTTAAAAATCCCCACAGCTACACCGTCAATGTTGAAAGATTCATCTATCTCACTTTTGTCAAAAACCAGAGGGAGATAATTTGGATTTAATGGTTTCAAAATACACTGAGAGGCTGTTTTCTTAAAAACTTTAATTGTAAATCCATCTTTTGTTCTGGCCACAACAATCTGCCCAGGATTAGGCGAGGGGTTAGGCTCGAAAATAACATAATCACCGTTTTCAATCTTTTCTGCCATACTGTCTCCAACTGCTTCAATCATGTAGAGGTTGCGCTTGGAATTTCTTCCCAGAATGTTAAGTGGTACCGGGATCATACGGATCGTCTCGGTTTCAACGATTGAACCCAGGGGTTCCCCACAGGCGGCATTTCCTAAGAGAGGCAAGAAGGCAATAGCAGAATTATCTTCCGGGGAATTGATGCGGATCACCTTGCCATCAATATTTCTGATAACAAGCCCTTTCTCTTCAAGCTTTTTGATGTGATAAAGAATCGTGTTGGCAGCCAAGCCAAGCTCGTCCCCAATATTCCGAAGAGAAATTACTTCCCCGCTGCTTATTGCCTGGCTAAGCATTTCAAAAATTCTTTTCCTGGTCCTATTCTCTAACATACTGAACGAATTATATCACAGGAAGCAAGTTAAAACAATGGCAGAAGTCGGATTCGAACGGGGCTTTTTTGAGGGTAAAAAGCGGTTCGAATTCTCGGCTTTGAAAATGGGCGTTTTACAAGATAATAAGGGATATTTGAGGTACCTCGGTCGGCAGAGGTGCCCGTACTGGCTGAGCAGGCCGGTCTAGAACCTTTCGAGCTCATAACTGCTTTCTCCAAGCATATCACATCTGAGGTTAAATCCTCCTTCGCTAAAGCTATGGATGGACACGGTGAGACAAATGAGACAGTATAAAAAAGGGGGATTATTAATACATTAAATTAACTATTGACAACAATATCTTATATGTTAAGATACTTAATGTCTAAGTTAATTATGAACAATATAAAACAAGAATTATTCGAAGAATTTTTTGCAACAGTGACCAAAATTAGTCGCATTGCAGAAAGAAGTGTTAACTGCTCCTTGGAAGATAAGGCTGCGACAATTTTGCAAATGCAAGGATTATCTTATTTGAGCGAAAGTCCAAACTCAACTGTGAGTGAGCTAGCTCAAGCTGTAAACATGTCATCTTCATCTATTGCTCAATTTACAGACAGATTAACCGAAAACAAACTGATTTCAAGAAAACCCGACGTTAACGATCGTAGAATAGTGCGTCTTAATCTAACTGATAAAGGCAGATCAGAGATAGTTGAGACACGTAAGCGGATGTTTCACAAAATGGGTAAGGTTTTAGACTTAATATCAGAAAGCGACTTAAAAGAGCTAATACGCATCCACAAAAAAATACTTCACTCACTGGAAGAGCAGGAAAATTAAAATGAAAATCTTTAAAAAAATAAAAGGTGGGGCTCTTCGTGTCAAAAAATGGTTTTTGAAACTTAGCCTAGTTAAAAAAATAATTACTGTCACCTTGATTCTTGGAGTTGCTTATTTTGCATTCAATCGTATTGGAAATACAAACAATCAACCGGAATATCTTTTTCAGAAAGTCGAACGAAGGAATATTGAGCAAATTGTATCCGAAACTGGGAATGTAAACTCTTCTGGTATAGTTGATGTTTACTCAAGCTCAACTGGAATTATAGAGGTTGTATATATTGAAAATGGCGCAGAAGTTAAGGCAGGTCAGAATCTTTTTAAAGTGAGGAGTACTGCTACAGATCAAGAAAAAGCCGCGGCTTTCGCTACATACCAAGGTGCTTCTTCTGCCTATAATCAAGCCTTGAATACCTATCGGGATCGCGAAGCAACTGCGCAAAAAGTGGAAGACGATGTAAAAGATCATGACTCAGATGAGACATTTGCACAGAAAGCATTAAGAACTACAGCTCAAGCAGCAAGGGACTCCGCATATGATGCCATTGCCGCTGCCGAAGCTTCCTTGAAATCAGCCGAACTAGCTTACTTCGCAACACAAAATATCATAGTCCGCGCTCCAGCAAGTGGAACTGTGGCTAATTTTTTGTCTAAGGCTGGTGACCATGTAGTTGCTGGAAATAGCAGCACAGGAGGAATCCCAGTTTTGGTGGTTGGGAACTTCTCAAGATATACAGTAACTCTTGAGCTAAATGAGGTTGACATTCCTAAGGTAAAGGTAGATCAGTCTGCCACTTTTACCCTTGACGCTTTTCCAGGTAAAAAGTTCCAAGGCAAGGTAACCCATGTAGACACAATTGGTATAAATGCTAATGGAGTTATCACTTATACGGTTGTGGTTGAAATAATTGATCCCGAGAGCTCCATCCGTTCTATGATGACGGCAAATGTAGATATTGTAGTCGATAAAGCTGAAAATGCCTTGATAGTTCCAAACAGTGCAATTAAACCCTACCAAGGGGGCAAGGCAGTACAAGTAATCGACCCGCAAACCGACATGCCAAAATATATCCCAGTTGAAGTGGGAATTAAGAGTCCCGAAAGAACTCAGATAATAAGTGGAGTCGAAGAAGGTATGGAAGTAATAACTGGTGCTAAGAATGGAGTTGTTGAAGCTAATGGCGGAGGACCGTTTGGTAGGTAAAATATGTATGAAAAAAAGAACACCTGTTATTTTACTAAAAGAGATTGTTAAAGATTATGGGGTTGGAAACGACACCTACAGAGCATTAAAAGGAATCTCTCTTAATATTGATCAGGGCGAGTTTGTGGCGATTATGGGTCCTTCGGGATCAGGTAAGTCAACCACAATGCATATTCTAGGCGCGCTTGATACTCCCACGAGTGGTAAATATTTTTTAAAAGGCAAGGATATCAGCACTTACAATAGTGATGATCTGGCCTATATCCGAAACCACGAAATTGGCTTTATTTTCCAAGCTTTTAACTTACTGCCGCGAACCACTGTTTTTAAAAATGTTGAACGGCCGATGATGTATGCCGGTATAGATATTGAGGGACGGAAAAAAAGAGCGATGGAATGTTTGGAGTTAGTTGGCATTGACGACAAAGCAGACAATCTTTCTAACCATATTTCCGGTGGTCAAATCCAACGGGTAGCTATTGCTCGGGCGTTGGTAATGAACCCAGCTATCATCCTTGCTGATGAACCAACCGGAAATTTGGATAGCAAAACAGCTCACGAAATAATGGTTTTTTTCCGTGAGCTTAATAAAAAGGGGCACACAATTGTTCTTATTACCCACGAAGACGATATCGCGGCCTTTGCAAAACGCACGATTCGCTTAAAAGACGGTGAGATTGTTTCAGATACTATTAACTAACCATGAATTACAACGAACTTATATCATCTGCAATTGGGGCTTTAAGAGGAAATATTCTTCGTACCCTACTAACTATGCTGGGAATAATTATTGGTATTGCCTCTGTTATTTTAATTATCTCGCTGGGGCAAGGAGCCACAGCAAGCATTACTGGTCAGCTGTCTTCTTTTGGAACAAATACAGTATTTATACTTCCGGGGTCAAGTGGAAGTGGACAGGGGCCACGGCAAAACCAGACTGACACACTCAAGCTTGAAGATGTAGAAGCACTTGCCGACAAATCTAGATTGCAAAATATCTCAGCTGTATCTGGAGTAGCCTCGAAACCGCTTCAGGTAAGTGCCAATGGACAAACCGTAAATGCCACAGTTCAAGGTGTTGGATCAGATTATTCAACTATCCAATCACTTGAGATTAACCAAGGGGAGTTTTTTAGTAATGATGATGAAATCAGTCTTTCTCGTGTTGCCGTAATTGGAGCGGATGTTGTTGCTGATTTATTTGGTGAAGAAGCTGAGCCTGTTGGAGAATCTATAAAACTTGACAACAAGTCTTTTAGAGTAATAGGAGTGCTTCAAGAAAAGGATAGTAGTGCTTTCTCAAACCCCAACAAAGGTGTCTATATTCCGGTAAATACTGCCATGAAGATATTACTTGGACAAGATTATGTTTCCCAGATTTTGATACAAGTTGAAAATGGAGAGCTGGTAAATCAAACAGTTAATGACATTACTTCTTTGTTGGTAGATCAGCATGATATTATCGAGGGGGCGAATAATGACTTTTCAGTAAACAGTGCACAACAGGCATTGGATACTGTTGGGTCGGTGACAGGACTTTTGACAGCATTGCTATCTGGAATTGCTGCAATTTCTCTTGTAGTTGGTGGCATTGGCATTATGAACATTATGCTTGTGACTGTGACTGAGCGAACGCGAGAAATTGGCCTTTTAAAATCCATCGGAGCAAGAGATGGAGACATTCTTACACAATTTTTAATCGAGGCAATTGTTTTAACTCTTGTAGGTGGTTTAATCGGAATGTCACTAGGGATTGGTTTGTCATTTTTGATCTCTGGACTTATAGATATCCCGTTTGTTGTCTCTCTTAGCTCAATTCTTCTTGCCGTCGGAGTTTCTTCTGTCGTAGGAGTTGTATTTGGTTATTATCCGGCCCAACGAGCAGCAAAACTATTACCAATTGAGGCATTAAGATATGAGTGAGAAAGCAGTAAAATGACAAAATTAATAAAATTCTTAAGGCCTTATATTTGGCTCATTCTGGTATTGGCTGTATTTACCTATCTTCAAGTAATAGCAAATCTAGCCTTACCTGACTATATGGCCAATATCGTTAATGATGGAATAATTCTTAAGAATACAAAGGCAATTTACACCAATGGTGGATTAATGCTCTTGATTACCCTTGTTGGGGTTGTGTCTGCGGCTGTCGTTGGGTACTTAGCCTCCCGTATTGCCACAGGATTTTCTCGGGATGTAAGGAAGCAAGTTTTTACTAAAGTTGAAAGCTTCTCTATTTCAGAGTTTAACAAGTTCTCCACAGCCTCTCTTATTACAAGATCCACAAACGATATCCAGCAAATACAAATGGTTTTAATTATGGTTTTTAGGCTCGTTCTCATGGCACCCATTATGGCTATTGGTGCGCTTCAGAAGGCTCTTATCACAGCACCTTCTTTGAGTTGGATCATCGGTCTTGCCACCTTAACACTTTTGGGGATGATTGCAGTACTTTTTGTTTTCGGTCTTCCCAAATTTAAGTTCGTACAAGAATTAATAGATAAACTTAATCTGGTGACTCGGGAAAATTTATCGGGCTTGCGGATAGTTAGGGCTTTCAATAATGAGCACAAGGAACAAGAGAAATTTGAAAAAACAAATAAAGAATTAACAAAAGTTAACTTATTTGTAAACAGGTTAATGTCTATTCTCCAGCCAACGATGCTGCTAGTACTTAATCTTTCTGTTGTTGCTATCGTCTGGTTCTCATTACATTTAATAGACAGTGGTTCAATTCAAATTGGAAACATGCTCGCCTTTATGCAATATACGATGCAAGTTATTATGTCATTTTTAATGATTTCGATAGTTTTTATCATGATTCCAAGGGCGTCTGTATCTGGTAAAAGGGTAGCAGAGGTTTTAGAAACTGACCCTTTAATTAAGGACCCCAAAAAGCCAACTAATCCGAATCCAAAGGGAAGAGGTAGAATTGAATTTAAAGATGTTACTTTTACATATCCTGATGCAGACGTGCCTATCTTAACCGGTATCAACTTTTCTGCAGAGCCTGGGCAGACAACCGCTTTTATTGGTAGTACTGGGAGCGGAAAGACGACTCTCATAAATTTAATACCTAGATTTTATGACGTAACAGCAGGTCAAATTCTTCTGGATGGAGTTGATATACGGGATTTAAAGCTTAATGACTTATATAGCCAGATTGGTTATGTTCCTCAAAAAGGAGTGTTGTTTTCCGGAACGGTTAAAAGCAATATAAATTATGGAAACAAAAATGCAAAGGATATAGACATTGCAAGATCCGCTAGTATTGCCCAAGCTTCAGAGTTCATAAATAGACTTAATAAAAAATATGACAGCAAAATATCTCAGGGTGGTTCTAATGTTTCTGGAGGACAAAAACAAAGGCTCTCAATTGCCCGGGCAATTGCGGTAAAGCCAAAAGTTTATATTTTTGACGATTCATTTTCTGCACTAGATTATAAAACAGATGCCCAACTTCGCAAGGCATTAACAAAAGAAATTAAGAATAAAACCATGTTGGTGGTTGGCCAGCGCATAAGCACAATTATGAATGTCGACAAAATTATTGTTTTGGATAAAGGAAAAATTGTCGGCCAGGGGACTCACAGGCAACTACTTAAACAAAATGAAATTTATAAGGAAATAGCATACTCGCAACTTTCTGACGAGGAATTAAAGTCACAAAAATTATGAATAAAGATCAGGATAAAATCAAATCTTCAAAGGGCCAGTCAGGTGGTATGCCTTTTGGCAGAAGAGGAAATATGATGGCAAGAGGGCCAGTTGAAAAGGCAAAAGATTTCAAGGGCACAATAAAAAAACTGGCAAGTTATTTACGACCCTTTTGGTCCAAAATGTCATTGGTATTAATTTTTGTAATAGCCAGTACTATTTTCTCCATTGTCAGTCCAAAAATATTAGGTCAGGTTACAAACCAGATAGTAAGTGATTATACTGACATACAAACTTATGACAAAGTCATCTCCAAACTCCCCGCTGAAATTGAGCTACCTGCAGGAATAAAAGGTACAGATTTAATTACGAAGCTTCCACAGCAATTACTTAATGAAATTCCCGCTGAAACTTTTGCCAAAATAGAGTCTCTTGATCTATCCAAACGTCCTAGCTTTCATTTTGAGAGTATACGAAACATTATTCTTCTGCTTATCGGCCTCTATTTGCTAAGTGCAGCTTTTGGCTATATTCAAGGCTGGATCATGACAGGAATTACCCAGAAAGTAACCTATCAATTCAGAAAGGATCTTTCGGAAAAAATTAACAGACTTCCCTTAAGTTACTTTGATAAACACAGATATGGAGAAGTTTTAAGCAGGGTCACCAATGATGTTGACACGGTAAGCCAAACATTAAACCAAAGCCTGTCTCAAATTGTAACATCGGCTGTTATGATTATTGGTATTATTGTTATGATGCTTTCGATAAGTCCGCTTCTCACCCTGGTAACAGTTATTATTTTACCCTTGAGTTTTCTCTTAATTACCCAAATTATGAAACGTTCCCAAATTCAGTTCGTAAATCAACAAGCCAGTCTTGGTCTGATGAACGGACATGTTGAAGAAATGTATTCCGGGCATTTAGTTGTCAAAGTGTTCAATGGAGAGAAAGATTCCATTAAAAAATTTGATAAGATCAATTCCAAACTTTATCAAAGTGCCTGGAAATCCCAATTTCTATCGGGTCTTATGCACCCGTTAATGACATTTATTGGTAATTTGGGTTACGTAGGCGTATCAGTTGTAGGAGGCTGGCTTGCTATTAATGGCAAATTACAAATTGGAGATATTCAGGCTTTTATTCAATACGTTCAGCAGTTTAACCGGCCGATTACTCAAACCGCCAATATCGCAAATGTGTTGCAGTCAACGGCTGCTGCAGCTGAGAGGGTTTTTGAATTTCTAGCTGAAGAAGAAGAGTCAAAGGAAACTAATAAATCAATCGTTTTATCGAAAGTTAAGGGAAAAATAGAATTTAAAAACGTAGTTTTTGGTTATAATCCTGATCAGAAAGTCATTAAAAACCTTTCTATAAAAATTGAGCCAGGGCATAGAGTTGCTATCGTTGGTCCAACCGGAGCGGGAAAGACTACGTTAGTTAATCTTTTAATGAGATTTTATGAAGTTGGTAGCGGCTTAATTAAGATAGACGGCGTTGACATAAAAGAGATGAAAAGGTCTGAAGTGAGAAAACTTTTTGGGATGGTTCTTCAGGACACCTGGCTTTTTAAAGGTACGATACGAGACAATATTACTTACGGGAACCCGGAAGCTTCCGAAAAAGACCTTATAACTGCCGCACAGGAAGCACATGTCGATCACTTTGTGAAGTCACTTCCTAATGGGTATGATATGGAAATAAACGAGGAAGCCGGTAATATTTCCCAAGGTGAAAAACAACTGCTTACCATTGCAAGAGCGATGTTAGCCAAAAGGCCAATGCTAATACTGGACGAAGCCACAAGTTCTGTAGATACTCGAACAGAAGTTTTAATTCAAAAAGCCATGGACATGCTTATGAAAGATAAGACAAGTTTTGTAATTGCCCATCGGCTTTCGACTATTCGGGATGCAGACTTAATTTTAGTAATGAAAAACGGAGATGTGATAGAGCATGGAACACACGAAAAATTACTGAGTCTTAACGGTTTTTATACAGAACTTTATAATAGCCAATTTGCAGAAGCGTAAGCGTTAGGTAGTAAAGATAACCCGCTTAATTGACATCTCAAGTTTTTTTGGATTATCTGTGCCTATGCGATACGTCCTTCCGTTCTTCATCATTATTTCAACCGCATCAAAACCTGAAACGTTATAGATCCATATAGTGGGCCATAAACACAACCTAATTCCCCAGCCGTAATACCAAGGATTCTTTACAGTTTTTACAGAAACCATTTTACTTAGTAAAAATTTCTTCTTAAAAAGCCCATATCCAAATTTGATTCGAAGATAGTTTTCATCAATTGACACTGTCAGCGTGGTAAACGATGCAAGAATAAATAGAATTAATACCATTAAGGCAGTAACGGCAAAATTTGTGCCAGAGTAATACGAGGGAGGTTCGGCTGAAGCCGTAATATAAGCCCATGCGAAAAGAATCAGCACGGCCAGCATCACAATTAGCATCAGATATCCAATTTGAGTATGTTTATATGAAGTCATAATTCATTAATTCCACAAAGTTCGAGATTGGTTGGTTTATACAAAATCGATACGCCTACATATTTTATAATAATCATCTCTTCATTCTAACAAATCAAGGTGTGAGAAAGGAACTAGATCAATGCCGCATTCTTTCATTAAGGCATGAGGCTTCCCATCGTTTCGAAGTAAATCAAACTCGTTTTTAAGAAGGCGGTCAACAGCACTGTTTAGAGGCCACCCAGGAAGACCGGACGATCTAAATCCATTTTTCGGTCAAGATAGAAGCATCTAGGACATTCCAGAAACCTTTCCATTCGGAAACGGGAAATCCTAAAAGATTCTTTTGATGTTCAAAGAGGTTTTTCAATTGGAAATATCCTTATAACTCACCCAAAAGTCCTATTTTACGGTATTTTACCGGACAGTGAGCGTGCGGTACGAATGTTAAAATTAAAAACTAGAGGTTTTGAAGGTATTTTTGGGATATTCGAGGTATCACGGTCACCAGGGTGCTCCGATTGGCGGGGCTAACGGGACTCGAACCCGCAACCTTCCGCGTGACAGGCGGATGCTCTAGCCAATTGAGCTACAGCCCCATTTTTATGTAGCCGTCTTTTATTATATTATCAATTAAATCTTTACGTGATAGCTTTTTAAGCCTATATTCTATTTTTCTCGCCTTTGATAAAGAACGGTACTCTTGAAAAAACTTTAATTCAACAGGTCTAATGTTTTTAGTATACTTTGCTTTGCCCTGTTTATGGTCATCCATCCTTCTTTCAAGGTTGTTAGTACTTCCTATATAATAACTAGAATTTTTAATGCTCTTTAATATGTAAACAAATCCTTTTGTCATTATTAACCCAAGCCCGCAACCTGTCCGACGAGACGTCGGACTGCTCTAGCCAATTGACCGTGCCCGCCATCGGCTGCGCCTCAGGCGCTGGCAGGCGGGGCTACAGCCCCGAGTAGTTTTGATATTAGCATCTTTTTAAATAATGAGCAATATTTAAGCACGGAAAAGTGCTATTATTAGGCTGTGAAAAAAAGCTGGTCAAACCAAGAATTGGCAGAGCTTTTGAAAAGTGTTTCTGCCGCCTTGGAAGTTAAAGGAAAAAGTCGTTTTCGCGTCACCGCTTATGACCAAGCGGCCGATTCTTTAGAAAGTCTTTCCGCTTCTGCAAAAACCCTTTGGGAAAAAGGAGAATTAAAAAATATCTCTGGCATTGGTGAAAAAATATCGGGATATTTAAGTGAAGTTTTCCAAAAAGGAAAATCTGACCACTTTGAAAAAATTCAAAAAGCAGTTCCGTTAGCGATGTTTGAGCTGATTAAAGTGAACGGCATCGGCCCCAAAACCGCTTATAAGCTCTGCCAGGAACTAGGGATTAAAGCCCGAAAAAATGCTTTAAGAAGAACATTAAAGGCGGCCAAAAAAGGAAAAATTAGACAAATAATGGGCTTTGGAAAAAAATCAGAAGCAGATATTAAGGCGGGAATTAGCGATTATTTAAGGCAGGAAAAAAAGGAAAAGAGAATGCTTTTGTCAGAAGCCTTAGAAATTTCCGAAAAGATCATTAGATTTTTACAAAAAGACAAAAAAGTAATTAGGGCTGATGTACTAGGAAGCATTCGTCGGGGGAGCGCTACTGTTGGCGATATTGACCTGTCAATAGCAACTAACGATCCCCAAGCAGTGATTAAAAAATTGGAAATTTATCCTAAGTTAAGCAAAGTTTTAGAAGCGGGCAGGAAAAAAATTTCTTTTTTGCTTAGCTCAGGGCACCAAATTGATGCTTATGTGCAAGACCCGAAAGCTTACGGATCTTTGCTCCAGCACTTTACCGGATCCAAGCACCATAACATTCGTTTGCGGGAAATTGCTTTGGAAAAAGGTTTTAGCTTATCCGAACACGGAATGAAGGATACGCGTAAGCGAAAAAAATATTCTTTTGAAAAAGAAAAAGATTTTTATCAGTTTTTGGGGATGGACTATATTCCCCCGGAATTAAGGGAAAACCAGGGAGAAATTGAGCAAGCCCAAAAAGGAAGCTTGCCAAAGCTGGCAGAGCTTAAAGACATAAAGGGCGACCTTCAGCTTCACTCTAGTTTTCCAATAGAGCCAAGCCACGATCTGGGGAAAAGCAGTTTTGCTCAAATGCTTAAAAAAGGAAAAGAGCTTGGCTATCATTATTTAGGATTTACAGAGCATAATCCTTCTTTAAGTCAGCATAACAAAAATCAGATAATAGTACTACTTAAAAGTAAAGAGAAAAAAATAGAAGAGCTTAGGAAAACGATAGGTAGAAAGCTTAAGATAGAAATTATAAACGGCTTGGAAGTAGATATTCGGCCGGATGGGCAGCTTGCTTTGCCTGAAAGTGGTTTTTTGTATCTTGACTATGTAATTGCCTCGATCCATAGTGTTTTTAACCAAGACAAAAAGACAATGACCAAGCGCATTGTTAGGGGATTATCTCATCCTAAGGTCAAAATTCTTGGCCACCCGACGACAAGAATGCTAAATAAGCGGTCGGAAATAGAAGCGGATTGGGAGGAAATTTATGCTTTCTGCTTAAAAGAAAATAAGATTTTAGAAATTAACGCTTCGCCCAACCGCCTAGATCTTCCTGATATCTTGGTTCGCCAAGCAATTTCTCGGGGGCTAAAATTAATCATTAACGCCGACTCTCATCATGTCACCCAAATGGATTTTATGAAATACGGGGTGATTGTGGCTAAAAGAGGCTGGGCGAAAAAGTCAGATATTGTTAATTGCTATCCTTTTGCCGACTTATGTGAGATAATGAAAATAGAGAAGGGGGTGATTGATAAATGATAATAGGACTAATAATTTTAGCAGTAGTTATTTTCTACGTTTTTGGCACCTATAACCGTTTTATTACCCTTAAAACCAGGATTAAGGCGTCTATCCAAGAAATTGGCAACCAGCTAAAAAGGCAGGCGGAGCTAATTCCTAATTTAGCCAAAGCGGCGGATAAATATCTTCAGCATGAAAAAGAAATTTTAAAAACAATTGCCAATGCCCGAACTTTAATAAATCAAGCGGCTGAATCCGGAGAAGCAAAAAAGATTTTTAAAGCTCAGGAAACCTTGCAAAAAGCCTTAGGATCTGTCAGGGTAGTGGTTGAAAGCAACCCCGAGCTAAAAGCCGCCGGCACAATAGTTAAGCTTATGGATAATCTAACTGATACTTCGGATAAGATCATGTACGCTCGCCGAACCTTAATTGACTTATCAGCTGATTATAATCGACAAGTGCTTACTGTCCCTAGTAATTTTATAGCTAAAATATTTGGATTTAAACAAGAGAAAGGACTTTCTACGCCTCTTGACGGTTCGCATATTAGTGTAAGCTCCGAAGATTTAAAAACGCCTAAAATATAATACTTTCAAAAGATGAAAAATATTTTGAATGTTTACGAGCAGGTAGAGCGAAATAAAAGGCGCTCTTATCTGGTAATGCTTTTATTTGTAACTTTTCTTAGTCTTTTTTTCTTAGGCTTGGGCCAGATTCTACAAACAGAAATGAGTCTAATTGGTGCAGCAGTAGCATTATCTTTGTTGTCGGCTTTTAGCAGTTATTGGTGGGGAGATAAAATTGTTTTAGCCCTATCCGGAGCAGAAAAAGCCAAAAAGGAGGATTATTTTGACTTTTACACTGTTGCCCAAAATCTAAGCATTGCCTCCCAAATTCCTATGCCCAGCCTGTATGTGATAAAGAGTGGCAATATGAACGCTTTTGCGACCGGAAGAGATCCAGATCACGCTATAATTTGCGCCACAACCGGTTTGCTTAAAAATTTAGACAGAACCGAGCTGGAAGGAGTAGTTGCTCATGAGTTTTCTCATATTCTAGACTATGATATTCGATTGATGACTATTGTGGCTGTTTTGGTGGGAACTATTACTTTGCTAAGCGACTGGATTTTACGCACAAGCTCTTTATCTTCAAAAGAAGACAAGAGAAGCAACCCTTTAGTTATGATAGTTGGTTTTTTAGGATTGATTTTAACCCCTTTAGCCGGTAAACTAATTCAGCTGGCTCTTTCCCGATCGCGCGAGTATTTGGCCGATGCCCAGGCGGCAAAATTAACCCGACAGCCCCGGGGACTTATTTCTGCATTGAAAAAACTAAAATTTCAAACCCAATCCTTGAAAACTGCTCATGCAGCTACAGCTCATTTGTTTATCGTCAACCCCTTTGGTGCAAAAACAAGCGCCTTGGCTCGATTGGCCACCTTGTTTTCCACCCATCCGCCCCTGGATGATAGAATTAACGAGTTAAAGAAAATGATTTAACCTTAAAGGAGGTGAGAATAAGTTGGAAATTTGGTTAAAAAAACTTGATAACTTTTTCAATGATTTATTTTTAAAAAAAGCGCCTCAGCTATCTATAAAATTTCGTCAGGGAATCGTGAAGTATCTGGCCTGGATTATTCTTTTTTTTGTTGTTCTTAGTATTCCCGGAATTTTTAGCTCGCTAATATCAGGATTAATTCCCTCTTCTTTGGCGGGGATTGTGTTTTTTCTGCTTGGTGCTAGCCAAGTAGTTTTAGAAGCTATTGCTCTTCCCGGGCTTTTTAGCAAAACCAGAAAAGGCTGGCAGCTGCTTTATTATTCTGGATTGGTGGGAATTTTCGCTAGTCTGTTTTCATTGTCTTTGTTTAGCTTGATATTTACCGGTGTTGGGTTGTATTTTCTTTATCAAATAAGGAGCTGTTATGTGATAAACTAGACTAATGCGTGTATATCAAAAAAGACAAAGTAATTTGTATGTGCCAGGGTCAAAAAATACTTTTCGCATCAGTCGCTCGAAGATAGACCTATTTATAGAATGTCCGCGCTGTTTTTATCTGGATCGGCGACTTGGTCTTTCTCGCCCAAGCATGCCCGCTTTTACCCTAAATTCGGCTGTAGATTCTTTGCTGAAAAACGAATTTGATTTATTAAGGAAAAAAGGCGAAGCCCATATGCTTATGAAAAAATACAGTGTGCAGGCAATACCTTTTAATCATCCGGATTTACCTGTATGGAGAGACGATATGTTTGCTTTTACCGGGGCAAGGGTTTTAGATCAGGGGACGAACCTGGAAATTTGTGGAATTATAGATGACTTGTGGGTAAATAAACAAGGACAGCTTCTGGTAGTTGACTACAAGTCGACGAGTACTAATAAAGAAATTTCTCTTGACGATGAATACAAGCAGGGGTACAAAAGACAAGCGGAGATTTATCAATGGATATTTCGCCGCCTTGGGTTTAAGGTGAGCAATATGGCTTATTTTGTTTTTGCTAATGCCGGCAGGAATAAGTCTAAATTTGATGGTTTGCTGGAGTTTGAGCTCTCTTTGGTCAGCCATGCAGGTGATGATACCTGGGTAAAAGGAGCGATTAATAAAATTAAAGATTGCCTTGAAGGGGAGAGTATTCCTTCTCGGGGCAATACTTGCGAATACTGTCTTTACCGAGAATATATCAAGAAAGAAGAAGTCAGCAATGAAAGCAAAAAGAGCCATCAGCAAAAATTAATTTAAATGATTTTAAGATGAAAAAAAAAGATATAAATATTGATTACCTGGCAAAGCTGGGGAATTTGCCTTTATCTAAAGAAGAAAGAAAAATCTTCAAAAAGCAAATTGCTGATTCTCTTGACCAGGTGGAAGCTATTAAAAAAATAAAAGTGGACAAAACAAGGCCTCTTTTTCAGGTAACTAGATTAGAAAATATTTATCACGAAGACATACTTAAAGAGGGATTAATGCAAGAGCAAGCATTGGCCTCTGCTCCAAAAAAGAAAAACGGATACTTTTTAACATCAAGAATAAAATGGGAATAAAAAGTGACCAATGCTAAAAGCCTAAATGAGTTAACCGTTAAAGAGGCTTCCGAAAGTTTAAGAGAGGGCCTATTTAGCTGTTTCGATTTGGTTAAGGCTTGCTTAGCTCAGATAAAAAAAACTGATCAAAAAATTAAGTCGTTTATCTCAGTTTGGGAAAAAGAATCACTTGAGTTAGCTGATAAACAGGATAGATTAATAAAAAAAGATAAAAATATTTATATACGAAAACCTCTTTTGGGGATACCCTTGGCCGTTAAAGATAATTTTTGCACGAAAGGCAAAAAAACAACCGCAAGTTCCAATGTTTTAAGTGATTACGTTCCTCCTTATAGCGCTACTGTAGTGGAAAGGATTGAAAATGCCGGCGGTATTATTTTGGGAAAAACAAATATGGATGCTTGGGCCCATGGCTCTTCTACTGAAACTTCAGACTTTTTTGCTACCAGAAACCCACATGACCTGCAGCGAGCTCCCGGCGGCTCTTCCGGTGGAAGTGCGGCGGCGGTAGCCAGCCATCAAGTTTTGGCCGCGATTGGTTCGGAAACGGCTGGCTCTATTCGCCAGCCGGCGGCCTGGTGCGGAGTGGTTGGTTTAAAGCCGAGCTATGGACGAGTTAGCCGCTGGGGCTTAATGGCGATGGCTTCTTCTACCGATTCTCCCGGCCCCTTAACAAAAACAGCTGAAGATGCGGCTTTAATATTAAATGTTTTATCCGGTAAGGACCAAAAAGATGCTACCAGCGCGGATTTCCCTTATTTTGATTTTCGGAAAAATTTAAAGGGCAGCCCAAAAGAGCTAGTATTGGGAGTGCCTCGCAATTATTTTTTACCAGAAATGGATAAAAAAATAATACTGGTAATAAAAGAGGCCATTAATAATTTTAAGAAAGCAGGATTTAAAGTCAAAGAAGTTTCCTTGCTTGACCCGCGGTTAGCGATGACTGTTTACACAATTATCATGCGCGCGGAGGTTTCTTCAAATTTAGCCCGCTACGATGGCATTCGGTTTGGTAAAAGCCGGAAGTATTTTGGGCAAGAGGCCAAAAGAAGGATTCTTGTGGGCAGCCATGTTCTTTCTGCCGGCTACTATGACCGCTATTATCGCTATGCCCAAAAAGCCCGGCAGCTTATTTTAAAAGACTTTGAACGGGTTTTTAAAAAGGTGGACTTGCTTATCGCTCCAACTTCGCCGAGCACAGCCCTAAAAATTGGGGAGGCGGCTAAAAATCCGCTTTTTGGGGAGATGCAGGATATCCTGGTTGAGGCAAGCGCCTTGGCCGGGTTGCCGGGAATAAGTATTAATGTTGGGTGGGCAAACAAGCTTCCGGTTGGGTTGCAAATTATTGCACCGCAATTCAGAGAAGATATAATGCTTAAGGTCGCGTACCTTTATGAAAAAAATATTTCAAAATAAAAAATTGCGTAATTTAGCTCTAAGTCACAGCTGTTCCCAGCTGGCCAATTATCTGCTCCTGTTTGTGCTCTTAGGCCGTGTTTTTGAAGTTACCGGATCGACTGTCGCTTTAGGCGTGCTTTGGGCAATTTATGCTCTGCCCTTGCTGTTTCTAGGTCCTTTTTCCGGAGCGGCCGTAGATAGCTTAAGCAAAAGAAAAATTTTAGTCATTGCCAATCTCCTTCAGGTAATAGTAATTATTGGCTATGGCTTAACTTTTTTGGGCACTAAAAATTTTTTAATTTATGCCCTTGTTTTTGTTTATTCAATTATTAATCAGTTTAATGATCCGGCTGAGCAAGCGTCAATTCCTACTTATTTAGCTAAAAAAGATTTTGTTTTGGTAAATAATCTTTTCTTTTTTGCCGACCAGGGTGCGTTGGTTTCCGGTTCAATATTAAGCGGACTGGTGGCCAGTTTTTTATCACCCTTGGCTGTAATCTTTTTGACGGCAATTTTAACTTTATTAGCGGCAACTTTTGCCGGATTATTACCTGCGGATATTCCCGCTAACAGTTTTCCAAGGTGGCGGGAGGCGGTTGATGACTTTCTTCTTAAAATAAAAGAAGGCTATGTGTTTTTGGCCAATAACCTGCTAATGATTTATAGCTTTGGTTTGCTCCTGCTTTTTCAGGTAATTGTAGTTGTTTTTGCGCTGATATTGCCCGGTTTTTCCAGCCAAGTCCTTCACCTGGGTCCTTACGACGCCAGCTGGATTGTTGTTTTACCCGTTCTTTGCGGAGTTTTATTTGGCACTTACCTGCTTACCGGAAGCCAGAATAGATACCGGAAAAAGGAATGGATTGGCTTTGGGCTTCTTGCTTTAGGGTTGATTATACTGGTCTTTTCTATTATTGTTTCTCGGCTAAAAACTAATCAGCCTCTTGTTTCTTTACCTCTTTCTTTTTTAGCTGGCTTATCGGTTTCTTTTATTTACGCTCCCATCCGCTCTTTTATTCAGGAAGAGTCACCTGGGGAAAAACGGGGAAGAGTATTTGGCACCCTAAGCTTTTTAATCGCTTTAGTAACTATTCCGCCGGGTATTTTTGCGGGTATGATTTCCGAATTGCTGACAGTAAAGGGTTTTTTGACGGTAATTGGAATTAGTTTGCTTATTATTGGTTATTTTGTTTTGAAAAGAGGAAATGAAGTCATTCTGGCGGCCAACCATCGGTCTTGAAGTTCATGTTGAATTAAATACTAAAGCGAAAATGTTTTGTCATTGTCGCTCTAAACACTTTGGCCAAAAGCCGAATACTCATACTTGCCCGGTTTGCCTAGGCTTGCCCGGGGCTCTTCCGGTGCCTAATCTTAAAGCAATCGAGAAAACGCTTCTTATTGCCTTGGCTTTTGACTCTCAGATCAATAATCACTTTTGGTTTGACCGGAAAAACTATTTTTATCCAGATCTTCCTAAGGGCTATCAAATCAGCCAGCATTTTAAACCAATCGGAATTGGCGGGGCAGTGCCTATTTTGGCTAAAGAAAAGATAAAAAGAATTGCCCTGGATAATATTCATCTTGAAGAAGATACCGGAAAACTAATTCATCAGAATCAAGAAACCTTAATTGATTTTAACCGGAGCGGTGTTCCTTTAGTAGAAATTGTCAGCCAGCCGGTTTTAACTTCCGCACTAGAGGCAAAGCTTTATTTGCAAAGACTTCAGCAGACTTTGCGCTGGCTTGATGTTTCAGACTGCGATATGGAAAAAGGCTCAATGAGGCTGGAGGTGAATATCTCTGTTTCCAAGACAAAAGAGCTTCCTGATTATAAAGTTGAAATAAAGAATCTTAACTCCTTTAAATTTGTTCAGAAAGCAATTAATTATGAGATTAATAGGCAAATTAATCTTTTAGAAAAGGGGAAAAAGCCGAAACAGGAAACCCGTGGCTTTAATTTGAAAAAAGGAATAACTTATTCTCAAAGGAGCAAAGAAGTAGCCAAAGACTATCGCTATTTTCCCGAGCCAGACATTCCTCCCTTTTCTTTTCAAGATCAAGAAATAGATAAAATCAAAAAAGGAATTTCAGGACTGCCTTGGGATCAGGAGGTGTATTTGTTTAAACTTGGACTTGATCCAAATTCTATTGCTTTATTAACGAAAAAAAAGAAACTAATTAACCTATTCAAGAGCGCGTTAATTTTAGGCAAAAAAAATAAAGTTAGCGCTCAAGTGATTGCTAAGTGTTTGGTTAATAATCCTTCTTTGCGAAAAGAGAGCGCCTTGAGCTTAATTAAAAAAATAATAGAAGATCAAAGCAAATTTACTCTTAGTAAAAAAGAGATTAAGAATTTGGTTAAGCAAACTTTAAAAGAAAATCCAAAAGCAGTAGGCGATTATCAAAAAGGGAAAGCTCAGGTAATTGGGTTTTTAATTGGGCAAGTGCGAATTAAAGCCAAAGGAAAAGCAGATCCTAAGCTTATTTCTAAAGCAATTGAAGAAAAACTTAAAAAGTAATGGCTAAAAAAAAGAAAACTGAATTCGTTCATCTTCATAATCATAGTGAATATTCTTTATTAGACGGTTTATCAAAGATTGCTCCCATGGTCAGCAAAGCTAAGGATATGGGAATGAAAGCGATTGCCTTAACTGATCACGGCGTAATGTATGGAGCAATTAAATTTTATAATGCATGTATAGAAGCCGGATTAAAGCCAATTATCGGCTGCGAAATTTATATGGCCCAAAGGTCGCGCTTTGATAAGCAAGTCGGTCTGGATAGCGATCAGTCCCACCTGGTTTTGCTGGCCAAAGACTTTGAAGGCTATCGGAATTTAATGGAAATTGTTACTAAATCTCACCTGGAGGGTTTTTATTATAAGCCTAGGGCTGATTTTGATTTGCTTCAAGAATATTCCAAGGGCTTGGTAGCCAGCAGTGCTTGCTTGCAGGGAATTATTCCGTCTTTAATAGTTCAAAAGAAATATGACAAGGCAAAAGAAAAAGCAAAAACATTTTTAGATATTTTTGGCTCTGATTTTTACTTGGAAGTAATGCCTCACCCTCAAATAAAAGACCAAGAGGTTGCCAACAAGGGCATTATTACCCTTTCGCGTGAACTGGGAATTCCAATAATTGCCACTAACGATAATCACTACATTGAGCCCGATGATGCTCAGGCGCAGGATGTCCTTTTGGCTATTCAAACTCAAAAAACAATTGATACCCCAGGACGCTTATCCATGCTTGATTCACCGGACTTTTACGTAAGAAGCGGGCAGGAGATGAGCAGTTTATTTTCTCTTTATCCGGACGCGATTAAAAATACAGCAGAAGTTGCCGAAAAATGCAACCTGGAAATCCCTATCGGTCAAAAAGTTTATCCGAGATTCCCTCTTTCTAAGGAAGAGACAGCTGAATCTTTTTTAAGAAAACTAGTTTGGGACAATGCCCGTTTTCGCTATCCAAAGCTTGAAAAGGAAGTAAAAAAGAGAATTGAATATGAGCTGCAGCTGATTATTAAAATGGGCTATAGTGAATATTTTTTAATTGTCCAGGACTTTGTTAATTGGGCAAAAAAGAAAGGAATTAGAGTTGGCCCGGGTAGAGGCAGCGTTGCAGGGTCTGTTGTTGCCTATATTTTACGGATTACATCAGTTGATTCTATTTTTCACAAACTTCCTTTTGAGCGATTTTTAAACCCAGAAAGACAATCTACGCCGGACATTGACTTAGATTTTCCTGACGATCGCAGAGATGAAGTTATTGACTATGTGCGGCAAAAATATGGTGAAAGCAGGGTAGCTCAAATTGTTACTTTTGGCACGATGGAAGCAAAAATGGCTATTCGGGATGTGACCCGAGCCCTAGGCTTTTCTTATTCGGTCGGTGATCGGGTAGCGAAAATGATTTTGGTGCGGCCGGGAAAGAAAATTTCTATTTCTAAAGCGATTGAGGAGAACCCAAGCTTAAAAGAAGCATATGAGGGCGAGCCCGATGTTAAGCGAGTTTTGGATTTAGCTTCCAGGCTAGTGGGTGTAGCTCGGCATGCCTCTACTCATGCGGCGGGAGTGGTAATTTCTGATGAGCCGATGGTTCACTATACGCCTTTGCAAAGAGAAACGAAAAAAGGAGAAGGTGTGGCTACCCAATACGATATGTATGCCCTTGACCTTAATGTTTCCGACAAAGCTATCGGTCTTTTAAAGATGGATTTTCTAGGATTAAGAAATTTAACGATTCTGGAAAAGGCTCGAAACTTTATCAAAGCAACCTTGGGCCTAAAGGTGGATATATCCGAAATACCGCTTGATGATCAACAAGTTTACCAAATGCTTTCTGCTGGCGAAACTACCGGTGTTTTTCAGCTCGAGAGCGAGGGAATGAGAAGAGTGGCCAAAAAGCTTAAGCCGGAGCGCTTTGGAGATATTTCCGCTATGGTTGCCCTTTATCGCCCTGGTCCAATGCAATTTATTGATGAATTTATCAATGGTAAAAATAATCCCCGAGCGATTAATTATCCTCATCCGGATCTAGAACCGATTTTAGCTGAAACCTATGGGATTGCTGTTTATCAAGAGCAAGTGATGGAAATTCCTCAAATTATGGCCGGTTATACTTTGGGCGAAGGAGATGTTTTAAGAAGAGCAATAGGTAAAAAAAAGATTGACCTCATGAAAAAGGAAAAAGAGAGATTTTCTCAAAGAGCCAAAAAAAGAGGTTATTCGGTGAAAATAATTGATAATGTTTGGTCTTTGATTGAAAGGTTTGCTGGCTATGGCTTTAATAAGGCTCATTCGGTTTCTTATGCCATGATCGCATATCAAACAGCTTGGGTGAAGGTTAAATACCCGGTCCAATTTATGGCCGCCTTGCTTACAGCGGAAGCGGCTTCTGGAGGTCAGCAGTCAAAAGAAGTTAAAATTCCGATGGCGATCAAGGAATGCTGGAGAATGAAAATAAAAGTACTTCCGCCGGATATCAATCTTTCTCAAACTGGATTTACTTTAGAAAAAGATTCCGACTCTTTAGATAATCTTGCGATTCGTTTTGGCTTTTCAGCAATTAAAAATGTGGGGGCAGCGGCAATTGAAGAGATTTTAAGGGTTCGTCAAGAAGGGGGAGAGTTTTCTAGCTTAGCTGATTTTTGCCAAAGGACAAGTACCCAAAAAATAAACAAAAAGGTTTTAGAAAGCTTGATAAAAGCGGGAGCAGTAGATCAGTTTGGAAAAAAAGCGGCTATTCTTTTTTCATTAGATAAAATTCGCCAAGCGGCTGAAGACGAAGAAAAAAGAAAAGCGGATGGACAGACAAGCTTATTTGCCTCTGATAATAAAAATAGCAGTTTAAAAGTTGAATTGCCTAAGATAGAGGAGTTCTCGATTCAGGAGGTTTTGGAATTTGAAAAACAGCTTTTTGGTTTTTTTCTTTCTCAAGACCCAAGCGCTAAAGAAATGGCAAAATTTAAGAATTTAGCGAGCCACAGACTTAATGATTTAGAGGAGCAGATTGGAAATAGGATTAGAGTAATAGGAACAATTATTAGTATTCGAACTATTTTAACCAAGAAAAATCAACAGGAAATGGCTTTTATTACCATTAATGATGACTTGGGTCAATTGGAAGCAGTGATTTTTCCTGGCATTTATCAAGAGAGCGGAGCAGTTTTGCTCCAAAATGGAGTAGTTTTGATTGAGGGAAGACTGGAAAGAAGAAGAGGATTAAACAACGAAGACAGATTGTCTTTAGTCGCCGAATCAGTAAGTGATCCGGCTGATTTTAGTGCAAACGAAACCCAGCTGGTTATCGAAATTCCAACCGGTCTTAGCAGCAAAGGACTAGTTCGCCTGAACACTCTTCTTAAAAATAATCCGGGAAGTTTTGAATGTTGGTTGGCTTTTCCAAACGGAAAAAAAATAAAAGCGAATGGCGGGATAAACAAGACAAAGGAGCTGTTGGCTACGATTAATAATATACTTCGTTCGGAAGCGCATATTGAAAATTGAACCTTGTTTAGGATAATATAAGTATATTAATGATAATATAAGCATTATGAATAGAGCAAAATGGCAAGAAACAGAATTTTTTGTGGGAGATGTAGTCGCTCTTGGATACTTAATAAAAGAAAAAGGCAAAGAGCGTATTCAGCCTTTTGCCGGTAAAATAATCAAGATCAGGGGTCGAGGAGAAAGCAGGACGCTCACTCTAAGGAAAATAGCAGCCGACCGGATTGGGGTAGAAAGAATAGTGCCTCTTAATTCTCCTCAGATTAAGAATTTTAAAGTAGTTTCTCATTCCCGAAAAAAACCTAAAAGATCAAAGCTTTATTATCTAAGATCGAAAACAGGTAAGAAAAAAAAGTAAATAATTTTGATGGTTAAATTAACTTCGGAAGTCAAAAAGTTATTAACTAAACAGGACTATTCTTTTTTAAAGACGATTTCTGGCGTTTTAGTTTTAGAGATTAAAAGGTTTACTGGAGAAGACGGTGTCTTTTCGGAAATTATCCGGGCGAAAAATTGCAAAGTATCCAATCCCTCTGAACTTAAAGGTTTTGAAATTAGACAAATTAATTATGGAGAGGTTGTTCCCGGCACTTTAAAGGCCTGGCATTTGCATTTCAAGCAAGATGAGATATGGTTTATTCACCCATCTTTTCAAGTGATTGTGGGCTTCTTGGATCTTCGCCAAGAGTCTGAAACCAAAAATAATAAAATGCGCCTTAGCTTGGGCAATGGCCGAGCTCATCTGGTTTATGTTCCCCGGGGTGTTGCTCATGGGTTAGCCAACCCTTATAAAAATACTGCAAGCATGACCTATCTTGTTAATAATTGGTTTGACGGATCAGATGAATACCGCCTTCCACCTGATTTTTACACAGAAAAAGATTTTTGGAAGATAAAATCGGGCTGATACTGAACAAGCAATTAATATTAACTACCGGGTTAACGGGGCTAATAGGTTCCCGAATAAATGAGCTTTTGTCTCCCGACTATAATTTTATTAATTTTCCCCACCGTCCTCAACTAGGCATTGAAAACAAAGAAAAAGTATTTTCTTTTTTAAGCAAATATCCCCAGGCAAAAACTGTTTTGCATTTAGCGGCCTTTACTGATGTTCAATCAGCTTGGAAGGAAAACGGTGATAAAAGGGGAAAATGTTATCAAATCAATGTTCTGGGAACAAAAAATATTGCTCAGGCTTGTAAAAATCTAAGAAAACATCTGATATACTTTTCTACCGACTATATTTTTGATGGCCAAAAAAGCGGGGCGCACACGGAAAAAGATCAGCCAAAGCCGATAGATTGGTATGGGAGAACTAAGTATTTAGGAGAAGTGGCGATTCTGAAAAGCTCTGCCTCGAGCACAATTCTTAGAATCGCTTATCCTTTTAGAAGCTCTTTTAAAGGCAAAAAAGACGTGGTCAGAAAAATAATTGAGGCTTTGGAAAAAGAAAGCTTGCATCCGATGTTTTGCGATCAGATTACGACCCCGACCCTTATTGATGATATCGCTTTGGCTTTGCCCAAAATAATTAGAAAAAAACCCATAGGGGTATATCATTTTGTTGGCTCAAGTTTTCAGTCGCCGTATAAAATGGCTAAAATAATTGCTAAAATTTTTGGTTTTAAGCCTCACTTGGTAAAAAAGGGATCATTGGCTGAATATCGGAAAAAACAAACCTCTGGCTCTTTTCCTTGGCATCAAAACCTTGCTTTATCTAATAAAAAAATTAAAACGGCTTTAAAGCTTCAAATAAGAACTCTAGAAGAGAGTATTTTGGAAGTAAAGAATCAGCTTTCTTGATTTTTTAAGACTGGTGCCGCCAGGGGGATTCGAACCCCCGATCTCCACCTTGAAAGGGTGGCGTCCTGGGCCGCTAGACGATGGCGGCAACGAAAACATTGTGATCTTCAAGTAATTATACTACAATGGAATGGTAAACAAAGAAACTTTAAATTAATGAAAATATTAGGCATTGACCCGGGAACGGCAACTACAGGTTTTGGAGTTATAGAAGCAAGCCCCAAGCTGGAGTTTAAAGTTATTAATTTTGGCTGGATCAGCACCCCTAAAGAACAAGAAAGAAATAAGCGGTTAAAAAGCATTTATAAACAAATGACGGGATTGCTTGAAAAGCAAATGCCGGAAGTAATGGCGATTGAGCAGCTTCTTTTTTATAATAATCAAAAAACGGCGATGCGAGTATCGGAGGCAATTGGAGTAATTCGCTTGGCCGCCGTAGAAAAGAAAATAAATATTGTAGAGTACTCACCTCCCAAAATAAAATCAGTGATTGCTAAAAATGGGCGGGCAAAAAAAGAAGAGATGAAAAAAGCAGTTCGAAAAATACTATCGATACGCTCACCAAATAAAAAAAAGACCCATTTTGACGACGTAGCCGATGCTTTAGGAATTGCTGTTTGTCATGCTAAAATAATTTATGAAATATGTCCTTAAAGAAAGGGGGTGAGGCTGATGGCCGAAGAAGAAATAGGTAAAGTAACGCATTTTTTTGACAAAATAAAAGTAGCTATAATTAAACTGGACGCTGGCAAGCTCCAGGCAGGGGATAAAATTAAAATAGCCGGTAGAGGCAATGAGGTTTTTCAGGAAATTAAGTCAATGCAAATTGAACATGAAAGTGTTGACTCGGTAAAAAAGGAGGATGAATTTGGTTTAAAAATCGATGAGTCGGTAAAAGAAGGAGATACGGTATTTAAAGTGGAGTAAATTATGGTTTACTATATCCATGGCGACAATACTTTTGGCAGCCGCCAAAAGTTAAACAGCACAAGAGAATCATTTTTGGCCCAAAATCCATCTGGGAAAATGGTGCTCATTTCCTGTAAGGGTTTTAGCTGTTCTGATTTAAGAGCCAAACAAGCAAATTTGAGTTTTATCGAAAGAAAAGAGCTTTTTCTAGTGGAAAACCTAAGGAAATTTAAGAAAGATCAGGAAAAGGAGCTTTTTAACATCCTTCTTAAGTCAAAAGCTAATGTTATTTTTTGGGATGATCAGTTAACTTCTAGGTTCAGAAATATTTTAAAATTCTTCCCTCAAGCTCAAGAATTTAAATTTCCTCTTCCTAGGTTAACTTTTAAATTTTTAGAGAGCGTTTTTCCTCAAAATCAGAAACAGCTGTTTGGTTTTTGGCGAGAGTTAGCTGAGCTACAACCAACAGAGCTATCTTTTTATTTTTTAAAAAAGCATTTTCATAATTTAATTTTAGCTATGTCTTTTAAAAGTAATTTTCCTGATTGGCAAAAGGCAAAGCTTGTTACCCAAGCAAAGAAGCTTTCTTGTAAAAAGACTATTGATATTTATATTAAATTAATTGAATTGGAATATAAACAGAAAAAAGGTTTGCTTTCGGCAGGGTTAGAAATTCCTCTTGTTAATTTACTAGCAAGCCTTTAGAATGAAACAGTGAAAAAGAAGAAATATGTCTTATGGTTTGACGAGATTGACAAGAATGATATTAATTTAGCAGGAGGCAAGGGTGCTAATTTAGGGGAAATGACTAAAATGGGCATCCCTGTTCCGCCCGGATTTGTGGTTTCGGTGCTAGCCTATTATGATTCTCTCGAACATGCAGGAATTGAAGATAAGATAAAAAATATCCTGGAGTCAACAAATGTTGAAAATATTGAAGAGCTAGAAAAGAACTCCCGAAGCATTAAAGAACTCATAAAAAATTCCCCTGTACCGCAAGTAATTGCCGGTGAGATTATGCGGGCATATTTAAAGTTAGGCAAATGGGGAGGCTTGAAAAATCCTTATGTAGCTGTGCGCTCTTCGGCAACAGCCGAAGACTTGCCAGGGGCTTCTTTTGCCGGCCAGCAGGAAACTTATCTTAATATCAAAGGAGAGGCAAATGTGATTAATCGAGTTCGGGACTGCTGGGCTTCTTTATTTACTCCTAGAGCCATCTTTTACCGCGTTAAAAATAATTTTGATCATCTTAAAGTGGGTATTGCCGTTCCGGTCCAAAAGATGATTCAATCAGAGGTTTCGGGCGTAATGTTTACTGCTGATCCGGTCACTAACGATAAGAATATTATTGTTGTTGAGTCGGTTTGGGGTTTAGGAGAAACTATTGTTCAGGGCCAGATCACTCCGGATTCTTATCAGGTAGATAGAAAATTCCATAAAATAATTAAAAGAACCATTGAGGAGCAAACTTGGCAGCTTCTTAAGGTAAGAGAAAAAACAATCAGAGCCAAGGTTCCCAGAGGGATACAGAAAATGCAAAAATTAAACAGTCTTCAGATAATTGAATTGGCTAAGATAGGGGAGGCTATTCAAAAACATTATTTTTTTCCCCAGGATGTGGAGTGGGCCCTAGAAAAGAACAGATTATACATTGTTCAAACTAGGCCGATTACTACGGTAAAAGAAAAACAAGAAAAAAATGTTTTAGAAGCTAAAAAACAAAAGCTGATTCTTCAGGGAGAGCCAGCTTCGCCGGGTAGGGCAAGTGGAAAAGTGAGAATAATATTAGATCCAAAGGATGTTAGCCAGGTAAAAACTGGAGAAATTTTAGTAACAGCAATGACCAGCCCGGATTTTGTTCCGGCAATGCAAAAAGTGAACGGAATAATTACCGATAAAGGTGGGCAAACTTCCCACGCGGCTATTGTTTCTCGGGAATTAGCTACTCCCTGCGTGGTAGGAGCAAGAATTGCTACTAAGGTTTTGAAAAATAATCAGCTGATTTCTATAGATGGAAGCACGGGAGAAGTGTTTGAGGGTGGAAGCAAAAGGCTGGCAAGAGAAAAAACATCCAAAAAGAAAGAGAAATTTAAAAAAACAGCCACGAGAATATATATTAATTTAGCTGAGCCGGGCTTGGCCAAAAACATAGCTAAAAGAAAAATTGACGGTGTTGGCTTATTGCGGGCAGAGTTTATGATTGCCAATATTGGCGTTCACCCTAAAAAGTTAATCGCCGATGGCAAGCAGGAAATATTTATCCAAAAAATGAGCCAGGGGATAGCCAAGTTTTGCAAAGCATTTTTTCCTCGTCCGGTAGTTTACAGGGCCACAGATTTTAAAACAAACGAGTATCGCCATTTGCTGGGCGGAGAGAAATACGAACCGGAAGAAGAGAACCCGTTGATTGGCTTTCGGGGAGCAATAAGATATATCACTTCTCCGGATGTTTTTGCTTTAGAGCTTGAGGCAATTAAACGAGTAAGAAATAAATTAGGCTATAAAAACCTTTGGATGATGATTCCTTTTGTGCGTACTCCCCGCGAGCTTTTGCAGGTAAAAAGAATAATGGCTTCTTGCGGTCTTTCCCGCTCTCCGAGTTTTAAGCTTTGGCTGATGGTAGAAATTCCCTCCAATATTATTATTTTTGAAGAATTTGCTAAAGTAGGCATAGATGGGATTTCTATTGGTTCTAATGACCTCACTATGCTCCTTTTAGGGCTGGATCGAGATAATAGTGAAGTCGCTTTTGAATTTGACGAGCGAAATCCAGCCGTGCTCTGGTCTTTAAAGAAAGTAATTAAATTAGCAAAAAAACACCAAATCACTAGTTCAATTTGTGGGCAGGCTCCCAGTAACTATGCGCAGTTGGTAGAAAAACTAGTTTCTTGGGGCATTACCAGTGTTTCGGTGAGTCCGGATGCCATTGATAGGACTCGGGAGATTATTATTGAAGCGGAAAAAAAGGTTCTTAAGGGTAAAAAGTGAGAATAGTGGATCTTGATACCAAGCCAATTATTAATTCGGAAAGTGGTTGGTCGGTGGAGGTCAAAATAACTTTAAATAGCCAGAGGGAGGCAACCGCTTCTGTCCCTCAGGGAATTTCGATCGGAACCCAGGAAAAAGCCGATATTGGTGGGGAAAAAGCTTCGGCTATAATTAAAAGCCAGATTAAAAATAAACTTCTTAAACTAACGGATTTAAATCAAGAGAAATTAGACAAAGTTCTTTTAAGCAATCTTTCCTGGCCAAGTAGCGCAACTTTGGCCATTTCCGTCGCTTTTGCCAAGGCTGCAGGTTATTTTAAAATACCAAATCCAAAAATGCCCAAGATCATGATGCTTATTTTTGAAGGAGAAAAACATGGTAATCCGAAATTAACAATTCAGGAATTTATGATAGTGGTAGATAAAATAGAGAAGGGGATTAGTTTTTACCAAAAAATTTCCGAATATCTGAAAAATCATAATATTCTTGCAACTGTGGGAACAGAAGGGGGCTTTTCTCCTAAAGAGTTCAAAGATGAAGATATTCTAAAAGTTTTGAAAAAAGCGGGAGCAAAAAAAATTGCTTTGGATATTGCTGGAAATGAAAGCCCGCCTAGTGTTAAATCTGTATTAAATATTGTGCGACACAATAGAATTTTTAGCGTGGAGGATCCTTTTGCAGAATCTGAAATTCAAAAATGGAAAGACTTTTATCAAATTATTAATAAAGAGAATCCTCGCTTATTAATTATTGCTGATGATTTAACGGTAACTGACAAAAATAAAATAATTAAAGGAGCTAAAGATAAGCTTTTTAACGCAGTAATTATTAAGCCCAATCAGCAGGGGACAGTTTCCGGGGCTGTTTTGGCGGCAAAAACTGCCCAAAAGCTTGGTTTAAAAACAATTGTTTCTCATCGCGGAGTAGAGACTAATGATTCTTGGATTGCTGATTTAAGCCTATTTATTGGAGCCGATTTTGTTAAATTTGGCGCCCCGGCACGAGGCGAGCGGGTCGCTAAATATAATCGGCTAATTACCCTGACCGCTTAACCAAAATCTTTTTTGGGGCAACAACATATTCGGCGTAATCACGGGCTAAAGGATTTTCTTGAACAAGAACTTCGCCTATTGAAAGTTTTTCAAAATATAGACGAGCAATTTTCATAGAGTTGCCATGGGCGGAAATAGCAATATTTTCGCCGGTCTTTCTTATTCTTTTTACTAGGTCTTGGCAAAAAGGGAAAACTCGTTTTTGCACGTCTTTTAAAGACTCGCCATTGGGTGGCGGAAAGTCATAAAAACGGCGGTATTTTACTGCCCCGATAAGATCTTTTTTCATTAACTTCACTTTATTTTTACCGGTTAAGTCTCCATAATTTCTTTCAATTATTCGGTCATCAACTTCGTATTTAACTTTCTTGCTTTTTAAAGCAATTCTTGCCGTTTCTTTTGAACGCGACAAAGATGACGTTATGCAAACATCAATTTGTTTGTTTTTAAGCTTACTAGCAAGCTCCTGAGCTTGTTTTTTTCCTAAGGTGGTTAACCTACTGTCACGCCAACCGCTAAAAACTCTAAGAAAGTTATCTTTGCTTTCTCCGTGTCTAAATAAATAGATTTCCGGGCGGTTAGGGGATTCTTTTTTAGGCAAGGGAGAATTGCTTTTCCCCGGTTCGATAATAGACTTAACAGCAGAGTAAGTAATTTTTATCAAATCATCTGTTTTAAGTTTCATAAAATTATTTTATCAAAAATGAAGTCTCTGCGCAGCTGGCTTGCGCAGCTTCTTCTTTTGCTCGCTTTGCGAGGATTATAGCTTTCATCCACGGAGCAAGCTCCGAGGTTTTCCCGCTCGCAAAATAAACTTTTTTAACCAATAACATCCTATAGTCATGTTTATATAAAAATACTTAACTAAAATTCCTAATAATACCTATAGCCTTGCCTTGAATAGTAAGTTTTTTGGCAAAGATCGGCTTCATTTGAGAGTTGGCCGGCTCTAGCCTAAATCTATCTTTTTCTCGGAAAAATTTCTTTAAAGTGGCAAAACCATTTTCTAAAATAGCCACCACCACATCTCCGTCTTGAGCATCACTTCTTTCCTCAACAATAATATAGTCATCAGGTAAAATTCCTTCTTCGATCATTGATTCTCCTTTTACCTGAAGGACAAAGGATCGCTTTTTGCCGGATACCATTTGTTGAGGAACTAAAACCGAAGCATTTGGGTCAGTATGGGGTTCGATCGGCTCACCGGCAGCAATAAAGCCGAGAATGGGGACTTCTATTCCCTTTTCCAAACCTAAAGAAACGTCATTTTCCAGCACCTCAATCCCCCTAACCGCTCCTTTATAGCGCCGAATCATCTTTTTCTTTTCTAAAGTATCCAGGTGCTCGCAAATTGTAGACAAAGAAGATACACCTAAGGCCTCTCTAATTTCGCCTAAAGTGGGGGAGTAGCCAAATTTTTCCACATACTGGTTAATAAAATCTAGAATTTGACGCTGGCGTCGATATAATACAGGCGGCATATTAAATTTATTGAAACACGAAAAAAACCCGAAGTCAAGAAGATGTTTAACCGGTCATTATTTTGTTATTATATTGCTATGAAAAAGCTTGCCCTAATTCTCTTTTTTTTCTTGTTATTTTCTCGCCCGGCAAAGGCCATTGATGAGTTTAACACTAACTACCAAATTGATTATACTATAGATAATCGCGGCCTCGTCACTGCTTCCCAGCAAATTTCCCTTACCAACAACATGGCTAATATTTATCCTAAAGAATACATCATTGAGACCAGTCAGAAGGTGAGCAATATTTCCGCCTGGGATCAGCAGGGAGATATCTTAAAACAAGTTAGCGAAGAAGACGGAAAAACAAAAATAGGGCTTAGCTTTAACCAAGAAATAGTAGGCAAGGGAAAAAGTTTTGTTTTTAATATTAAATATCAGCTTAAAGATCCAGCTTTACGCAAGGGACGAGTCTGGGAGGTGAGCCTTCCCGGTTTTTCAAGCCTAGGAAGCGTTGATTCTTTAACCACCACAATCACTGTTCCCAACTCATTTGGAAAGCTTGCTTATAGCTCAGTTAAGATAGCTAAAGCCGAAACCCTGGAAACCAAAACAAAATTTAGCCTTGACTCCTCATCTGCCAGCCAGCCAGCTATTCTTTCTTTTGGAGACTTTCAAAGCTTTAACTTCTCTCTTTCTTACCAGCTAGAAAATCCGGACGACCAAACATGGCAATTTTCAGTGGCCATCCCTCCCATTACCAACTATCAGGAAACACTTTTAACTGACCTGCGACCCTTGCCCGAAAGAGTGGAGGTAGATGAAAACGGCAACTGGCTGGCGATTTATTTGGTTGAGGCCAAAAACACCCTGCCGGTTTTGGTGGAAGGCCAGGCAAAGGTCTTTGCCATTCCTCAGGCAGTTGATTCTTATAACTTAACTGACAAGCTAGATCTATTTTTAAAAGAGCAGAAATATTGGCCAATTTCCTCACCAAAAATAACTGACCTGGCTCAATCCTTAAAAACAGCCGATAAAATTTATCAATATGTTGTTTCTCACTTAAGCTATAATTATCAAGCCCTGAGTGGAGGAGCGATATTGCGATCTGGCGCGCTTTTTGCGCTTGCTAATCCTAACCAAGCAGTTTGCAGCGAATTTACTGATTTATTTGTCACCCTTTCTCGAGCCGCAAAAATTCCGGCAAGAGAGATTGAGGGATTTGCTTACACCACTAATCCAAAACTAAAGCCGGTTTCTTTAAAAAAAGATGTTCTCCACGCCTGGCCGGAATACTGGGATTTTTCTCGTTTACAATGGATCCAGGTTGACCCCACTTGGGAAAAAACTACCGGCGGAGTAGACTACTTTGATCACTTTGATTTTAATCATCTTGCTTTCGTGATTCATGGAACCCAAAGCGATTTTCCGCCGCCGCCCGGATCTTATACCCAAAGCAGTGAATCAACCAGCAAAAATATTCAAGTATCTTTAGCCAATAAAGAAGTTCCTTTTCCTCCAGATCAAGAATTACTAGAAAAGCTTGATCTTCGGATAGTTAGAGAAAATAAGCAATCTTATTTATTGTTAAAGAACAATAGCTTTTTTCCTCTCAAAAAAATTCAGCTCAACGATCAAACTATTGATCTTTTGGCTCCACTGGCTACTAAAAAAATTTCTGCTTCTGCTCATCCCTTTTGGCAGCAATTTTTGCTCAATCCTAAGCTAAATGCGACTTTAAAACTAGCCAGCTTAACTGATTCAAAAATCTTTTACCTTCATGAGCTGAGTCCTAGCGAGCAGTCAATCCGCCTAATAATGCTTGTTTTTATCAGCTTAATTATCCTAAGTTTAACTATTTTTTTCTTAGTAAAAATAATCACTAAAGTTGCAAAAAGGAGTTAATTTTTGTTACTCTAATCTTAAAAGAAGTGAAAAAAATAATTCGGGAGTGGTTTATTCACCTTATTGCTCTTCAAGCCATTGCCTGGCTTACTGGTGCTCTTGATTTTAGCACAGGCTTAAGAGCCTGGTTTTTATCTACCCTTGTCTTAACTATTTTTTCCCTTTTTTTAAAACCTCTGCTCAAACTGCTGCTTCTTCCAATAAACTTATTAACTCTTGGCTTGCTTCGCTGGGTGATCAATGTTGCCGGTTTAATTTTAGCGGTTTATCTGGTAGAGGGTTTCCAAATCGCTAATTTTCATTTTGCGGGCTACTCCAGCAATGGTTTTAGCATTTCGCCTGTTAATCTTTCTCTATTTGGCACCTATGTCTTGCTTTCTTTCATTTTAGATCTTGTTCTTATCATTATTCGTTGGATTATTAAAAAATGATTCTCGTTTGGCTCCAAATTATTTTAGCCCTTGGCACCATTATCCTTATTATTTTGCAGCAACCGGCAGATGAGCAGGGAAGCCAGCGGTCCTTCTTTGCCCCTCAGATTGTAAGACGCGGCTGGGAAAAAATTACCTTTAACCTCACCTTGTTTTGCATTTTTGGCTTCATCGTTGTCTCCTTCTTGAGATTAATGGTAGAAAACCACTAAAAAATGTTTTTTGTTTTCCGAAAAACAAAGATCGCTGTTATTTTCCTTCAAAGAAATTTATTTATTTTTGGAGTAGGAATCTTTTTGGGAATTGGCTTCTTTTTATTGCGAAGCCAGCTTGAGGCCTTGTTAAGAAATTTTTTGCCTTCGCAGGTTTCAGTGGGCATATTAGGGAAATACAGAATCGGGCGCCTTCCCAAGGAAGTCGCCGAACTAACATCCTTTGGCCTAACAAAACTTTCCACCAATAACACTCCCCAAAAAGGAGCAGCTCTCTCTTGGGAAGTAAAGGAGCAAGGAAAACAGTATCTCTTTCACCTTGATCCTCTTCTTCATTGGCAAGACGGTTCACCTCTTCTTAGCAAAGATATTCAGCTGGATATTGAAGCGGCTAGCGTTGAATATCCAGACGGCTATTCCATTTTAGTTAGCATTGAAAAACCATTTTCGCCCTTACCTAGCCTAGTAGCCAACCCCCTTCTCAAAAAGGGGTTAATCGGATTGGGCGACTACCAAATTGAAAAAGTATTTTCCAGTGCCGGCTATATTTCTTATCTTTCTCTAAAAGCGAGCCGGCACGGACTGGACCCCAAAAAAATTACTTTTCGTTTTTATCCTGATCAAGAAAGCCTCGTTGCCGCCTTTAAACTGGGAGAGGTTGACTGTGTTCGCGATCTAGACTCCATAGAGCTCCTAAGAAGCTGGGAAAATTTGCGGATTACTCCTGTCAAAGAAAGTGCTTCTCGCTACGTGGCTTTATTTTTTAACACCCGAAAAGAGCCTTTTTCCGATAAAAGCGTCCGGCAAGCCTTGGCCTATGCTTTTCAAAAGCCGGAAGAGGGAGCAAGGGCCTTTGGCCCAATTTCTCCCTTATCGTGGGCTTATAATCCAAACGTAAAAACCTATCCTTTTGACCCTGACCGGGCAAGAACTTTGCTAAAAGAACTAGAACTAACCAGCTTGGAGCTTCAGGTAACCACCACTTATGATTTGGCCGACTGGGCCGAAAAAATTAAAGATAATTGGGAAAAAGAGCTGGGGATAAAAGTTAATTTACTTATTTCTCCTTATATTTCTGATAAAGAAAACTTTGATATTATTCTGGGTTACGGCTTAATTCCTTCAGATCCCGACCAATATCCATTTTGGCATAGCAATGAAGCCGGCAATATTACCGGCTTTAGCAACCCCAGAATAGATAAACTTTTGGAAGATGGGCGAGCAACCCTAAACAAAGACGAGCGGAAAAATATTTATCACGACTTTCAAAGATATTTGCTGGAAGAGTTGCCGGCAATCTTTCTTTTTCACCCCACTACCTACCAAATCTGTCGGCCAAATGCCATAGAGCTTAATTGACTTTAGGTCAGCGCCTAAATTAGATATAATAGTTCATGTCACTGTGAGTGACAATCTGCTTTGTCATTGCGAACGCAGTGAAGCAATCCCAGACGGAATGCAATCCCGTTCGAGATTGCCGCGCCCCCCGACGTGACGTCGAGGGACTCGCAATGACAAGAATTTAGCCGAAGTGCTGAAATTGGCAGACAGGCACGCTTCAGGAGCGTGTGGACATTATCGTTCGTGTGGGTTCAAATCCCACCTTCGGCACCACGGGAGACAACGTGGTATATCGGAGCGTGGCGCAGTGGATTAGCGCGCTGCGTTTGGGACGCAGAGGTCGCGGGTTCAAGTCCCGCCGCTCCGACAAAGTAATTATATGGTGGCTGTAGCTCAACGGCAGAGCGTCCGCTTGTGGAGCGGAAAGTTGGGGGTTCAAATCCCCTCAGCCACCCCAAAATCAGTTAAAAAATATAAGTGAAAAGTTTCTTTAGGTCGGGAGTTCTTTCCCGTTTTGATAAAATATACATGAGTCCCCGTAGCTCAGGCGGATAGAGCGTTCGCCTTCTAAGCGAAAGGTCGGGAGTTCGACTCTCTCCGGGGACACCAAATGAGGCCTGAGATTTATTCCGATATTGCTGCCCAAAAAGGTGAAAGTCGCCTTGCATTTTGTTTAGTGGTAAAAAACTAAATTCTTTTTTCGCAAACGGATAAAAAAGCGGGATACCGGCAGTTCAACCAGTGGTAAAGTCAAAAAATAAATGCAAGATTATTTGAACAATATATAAATAGAGGAGCCAATTTCCGAATAAGTTGAATATAGAATTAATAATATAAAAAACTATGAAAGTAGTAACCCAAAAAAGCGGAGAATGAAAATAAGTAACGTGGTGGGAATTAAGCTTTTTAGCCCAGAAAATATCTAGATCTGGAAGCATCTGAAAGGCGATTGAGAGAGTTATAGTTTCAAAATTGTACATGATGGACAGAGATGAAACTGATAAAGTTCTTAAAATAAATACGCTTGATAAAATATGAGACGGAAGCAACATGGTTACAAACCCATCGTTATATTCCCACTTGTAATATTTCTTTACCCCACAAATCTTTAATATTGTTAATAATTTCAATAATTTTTTCAGGGCAATCTCCGTAACAACTTACTGAATAAACTCTAGCATCAGCTAATTCAGGCTGGCAATTAGAAACTGATTTGACGCTTAGCGTGTAAGTGGTAGCATCCATTAAATTATCTTCAAAATATTCTTCATTAAATGACCAGAAATTATTTTGAATAATCAAATCAACAAGCTCTTCAAATTGCTCCTCTGCTATCTTTTCTGAATCAACTTGTTTTTCGACGTTTACTCTTGGAGCCTCTGCTTCATAACTAATAGTGCCTTGGCTGCTCGCTAAAAGTGTTGCCGTCGAAAATGGTGCTGACACTTCCAACTGCACTTCAAGTATTTTTTTTCCTTGATTTAGGTTTTGAAAAATATAAAAAACTCCAACGGCAAGGACTATAAGCATGGTACTGATTAAAATATAGTTTTTATATGTATTCATAGTATTAATTTGTCAAACTAGATAAATTATACAATAATTCAGGCTTGAGTTTTGCCTAACGTTTGCGTATATCTGATGTCCCGTCGACACCATGTTAATTTTATCAAATTTCGACGGGATATGGGTGAACCTTCCTCGGCGGGGGGAACCGCATATACTGTGTTATACGATCCGACGAATGAAGTGAAAAGAATGCAATGTGGCTTGAGTTTCTAATTCTCCGTTATCATCAAATCTTAAAGGGCTTAGCTTTTTCTATTTTATCATTGCTTGTTTCTTAAGATTGGCAGGCATTTTTTCAATAGCATATCTTAATGCGGTTCTTGGCATGCTTGATTTATGTTTCATTACAAAATCAACTATCATTTTTTGATTGGTATTTGATGCTTCTTTTAGCATCCAACCATACGCTTTTTGAACTAAATCTTCCTCGTCTAAAAATAAGGATTTTGCAATTTTAAGAACTTCATCTAAATATTTGTTTTTTCTTGCTGGATAAATAAAAATCACAGCGGAAGCTCTTCTTTTCCATTTGTTTTTTGATTTTGTCCATTGGTGAATTTTTGGAATTGATTCGGGGAAAACAAAAAGATGATAACCAAGAGCATGAGTACAAAAATCATCACAGCTTCCCCAAGTATCAACATATTTATCCAGCCATTTTTCAAAAATTGTAAAATCTTCTTTGGCGTATTGTTTTCTAATTTTGAAAGCCCAATCAAATGCCATTCCGCGACAAGAACCGCCCCCACATTCCAGTAGTTTTTCACAAAGATCAAAAATTTCTTTTTTGTCTAAATGTTTTACTTGCTTAAATTTTTCAGCATACAGTTTTCTCGTAATGTTGGATGCTAAACCAATATGTTTCTTTCCGTCTTTGTGAAAACGAGAATAATCTTTAACATTATCTGGATTTCTTACCAATCTTTTAATCTCTTGGCGAATTTCCTCAATTATATTTATAGTCCCCATAGTTCCCAACTTTTAGGAAATTTTATACCTAATGTTCTTACATAAACTACTAATTCGCCATGATGAAGAATTTCATGCTCAATTAATGCCTTGAGATGCTGACTTAAATCTAAAGATTCTCCAAGCCAATCTATTTTGGCATTAGGATTTTCTTCAATTTGTTTTAGCATTTCTTCATTTACTCCTTGCAAAAAATCTTTCAATTTCTCTTTTGAATTTTCAAGAGAATAATCTCTTTTATAATCGCTAAAACTAATTTTGCCTGTTTTAATTGCATTACTATAGCAGATTTGAACATCTCCAATATGGCGGTATTGTTTTCCAATAGTTCCCATATTTTTGCCAACAGCAAAAGAGAGATGTTCTTCTGGAAGTTCATCTAATAAATCAAGCGTTAATTGACGCATTGCCTGCCAATCTTCTAACAATTGTTTTAAATCTTGTTCCATATAGTTAAAGTAAATTAAGAGATTTAAAAGAATTTCTATTTATTTGCCCCTTCATATTATTCTAAAGTCAAGCCCTTTTCTATCTAAGAGGAGAATTAGAAATTTCGTATTTTGAGTTATCTTCCAAACTAATTTCAAACTAAGACGAAAGTAGCCATGAACAATTACGTCTCTTAGTCCGGCGATTTTTCTCCACTCAATACCTGGGTGTTTGCTTTTAAAAGACTTGGGTAAATTTTTTGTTGCCTCCCCGATTATCTCCAGTCTTCTAATAACCGCATCTTAGATGGTCGTGTTAACCAAAAAGTCATCTTCCTTAAGTTGCTGCACATTTTTTTCAATTTCTTCAATGCTTTCCAAAATATGATTAAGAAAAATTTTAGGATCTTTTTTCATAAATAACCTGCTGTTCATTTAAAATGATATCTTTAAGAGGGGGATAAATGGCATCATAGGTCAACACATCAACTTTTGTTTTTAAAACATCCTCCAGTTCAAGCTTAAGGCCTACTAAATCAAGTAAATTTTTGTCATTAGCAAGGTCAACCAATAAATCAACGTCGCTACCCTTTTTCGATTCGCCCCTAGCCACCGAACCAAAAAGAGCCGCCTTGAGCACTCCTTGGGACTTTAAAACAGGAACAATCTTCGAACTAATATCTTGGGTTGTCATGGTTAGATTCTAGCACATGGAGTAAAAAAAGAAAAATCAGCTAATTTGGGAAAATTTACTTTAATTTGCCGCATAGCCCGTGTTATGCGATGTCGTTGATCGAATTAAATAAGTCTAAATTTAATTACTTTTAATTTGGTTTTGGGCGTCACCTTTTTTTCATAATACCCAGAGCAAGTCTCATACATTTCCCGGTCACTCGAAAATGGCTCATGGCCACTCTTGTCTTCTTCCGTCAATTGCCCAAAAGTCGTTTCTTTCACTCCAAAAAGCTCCGCTTTCGCAAATTCTTCTCCGTTGACACGACAAAAAGACAATAAGTCACCAACTTCGATATTCTTCTCATCATCCATTCTCCAGGTCGTGTTCTTCGAACCTTCCAAAACCAAATTAGGCAACGGATCTGAAAATCTTAGTTTTTCCATTGATTAAATTTTATCAACGATTTCGTATAACGTTAGGGATATACGAAGTTTTTCTGGAACGAAGTGGAAGAAAAATTTGGGTGAAGCCCGAGCTGAGGGCTGAACTGTATATCCCTTGTTATACGCCCCGACGACTGAAAGGAGGAGAGCGCAGCGTGGTTCGACCGAAGGGAGAAAGTCGCTAAGTGGCAAATTTTATTCATCCTCCATTACAGGTTTATCTTCAAGAAATTCAGAAGGCAACCCAAATTTATTAAAATATTCGCATATTTTAATACAAGCAAATTTTTCCGTTGAGTAATGTGTTCCTCCTAGAATATTTATTTTATGTTTCTCTGCAAAATCATGTGCTTTTCTTGAGTGGTCGTTTTTTACTGAGATTCCTGTGATGAATGTATTCACCTTATTTTGAGCAATCTCCTCTATTGTTTCATCTAATCCGCCACCGGCTACAACCGCAACAATTCCATCCTTGATTTTATTATTGCCATAGTTATATAAACTAACCTTGTGTCCTACAGATTTTTCAAAGACTTTTCTTAATTCTTGAATTGTTGTTAAATCTGTTTTTCCAAACACACCGGCTAAAGCTCCAAAATATGGTGCAAATGATTTTTGAGGCTTTATTCCAAGTGCATTTGCAAATGATACGCTTGTCGAGTATTCGCCAAAATTATCCAAAGGAACATGAAGGTTATAAATGGATATTCTTCTATCTTTGAATTGTTGCAATAAATCTCTATTCATTTGCTGAAAAACTTCTGGAGCTTTCCTAATATCCCATATCGATGGGTGATGAACAAAAAGCATAGCATCTTGAGTTCCATCATCTAAGATTTTTTGCATAACTTCTCTTGATGGAAAAACAGCAGTATATACTTTATTGATTTCTGTTGTAAAATCGCAAACTAATCCTATGGATCTTTTCTTAAAGTTATCACTAAGAAAATCGGCAACAGAATCCATATACTGTGCCCATTCATCACTCATTTCAGGAGTGATAAAATCTTTCTCAAGATGTTGGTATAGTTGGGTTGCTTTCATAATAAAATTAGATAAACTTGGTATTTTATAAGATTGGCCCCTCTTCAAAAATTCTAAGGCTGATTTCTGAATTACAGATAACGTCAGGGATATACGAAGTTTTGCGGAGTGAAACGGAGCAAAATTTGGGTGAGGGGC